>WJMT01000069.1 GCA_014727835.1 Candidatus Aminicenantota bacterium
CCAAATCCCCTAGGGATTAAGGAGTGATTTCAGAGAACACAGACCATCTAAAAAAAGAATTATTGTTTTCTTTTCCCAAAAACCACTGCCAACCCGATAAGCCCTCCTAAGAGAGCCGGGATGATCCAGGGGAATCCGTCTTGGGCCAGGGGTATATAGGAGATCAGGTCATTGGCAAAGGCAATAGGAAGGCCTGCATTGGTCAGGGCATCAAAAACACTGATGGCCAGAGCTCCGACCACAGCCCCGGTGTAGACCTTTCGGTGAATTTTTTTGCCCCCCACAATAGTGAGAAGGATCAGGATGATGGCCACCGGATAGACCATGACCAGGAAAGGGACCGCAATCTGTACGATCTTGTTGACTCCCACAGTGGCAAACACTGCGCTGAACAGGACCGTGGCCACACAGATGGCTTTGTATTTGAGTTTGCCTTTGGTGATGGAGCTGAAGTAATCTCCCACTGTCGCGGTCAAACCAATGGAAGTGGTCAGACAGGCCAGCGACACAGCCAGTCCCAAAGCCACTTTTCCCGTATTTCCCAGGATTTGATACGCAATGTTGATGAGCAGCTCTGTCCGCTCAATACCAGCGGGAAAAAGGCTTCGTGAGGTAGCTCCCAGGTACATAAGTCCGCCATACACAAAACCAAGTCCTAAAGCAGCAATGACTCCGGCCAGAGATGCCATTTTCACCTGGTCTTTGACCTTTTTGTATCCTTTGAATATCAAAGCAGCGATGATGATCTCCGCAAACACAATCGAAGCCATGGCATCCATGGTCTGGTATCCCTCCCGAAACGCGGATGAAAAAGGAGAGGACAGGGTTCCCGGAGTGGGTTCGGCCATGGGGAAAAAGATGCCTTTCAGGACAATGAACAACAGAGTCACCAGGAGAAAGGGAGTCAGGATTTTTCCGATTTTATCCACCACTTTGGATTGGTTGAGTGCAAAAAAGAATGTAATGGCAAAAAAGATCAAGGACCCTACAGCCCGGCTTATCCAGGGAAGATTGGGCAAAATCCCCATTTCATAGGTCACGGCAGCTGTTCGGGGAATCGCCAGGAGAGGGCCTATGGCCAGGATGATCACAATACTGAGGATCCGTGCAAATCGAGGTCCCACCCGGCCAGCCAGGTGTTCCACGGTTCCACCGGCCCGGGCAGAGGCAATGATCCCCATAAGAGGCATGCCGATTCCTGTGATGAGAAAACCGATGAGGGCCACTGACCATACAGAACCGGAAAGAAATCCCATGTAGGGTGGAAAAATGAGATTTCCTGCGCCAAAGAACATGGCAAAGAGCGCAAAACCGACCAATCCGATGTCATATGTTTTTTGATTCATCCCAGCAGCTTTTTATAAAAAACTTGTATACCAGAGGGAAGACCGGATGTCAAAAAATAAAATTCATTTTGATTTCAGAGTGAATTTCCAGGAACACCACACATCTGGAGGATGAGGGTCTGGCGGGCAGCACAGACATTCTGTCTCAATTCTCGGGTCTATGGTTTTGGCAAAACCACTATATTCCACAATGCCTACAGGTTTGCATGGGAAATCAGGAAGACCTCTCCGTTTTCTGGCATCCTGCACCCGGCATTTGTTCATGCGGAAGATACAGGAAGTGTCACTCTGTTCTGTGATTTCTTGAACATTGATATTAGCGTACAGTCTGAACTTCAAGGCTTGGATCAGAGCAAGGATCCCTCCACCTGGCTCAAGGCCAAGCCTTTTCATGATTCGTTTGGCTTCGATGACCGTAAATTTTTCCCAGGCCCTGCGGTCCAGTTCAATGGCGGTATCCATTCCCAGTTCTTTTTCCACAGCTTGAAACCACAATCCATCATGGGCTAACCAGTTTTTGGAGTAGTCTTTGAGAAGCTCAAGCAGTTCCTGCTTTGATAAGTCTTTGATGTTTTTCATGTTCTGGTTTCCCGTGTTTTATTTGGGTTCGTAATAATCTTTGTTTTCATACGGAACCGATTTGATTTTATCTTCTTTTTTCAACAGGTCGATGTATTTGATGACTTCGTTTCGGTGCCTTCCCAAAGAATTCGAAATATCCTCTGCTGTGACAGGCCTTCGGCAGATCATATCAAAGATCAGGTCTTTCAAGTTTTCTTCTTCAGAGGTGAGCCCCCTTTTCTTGAAATCAGCGACAATCTCACAGTTGTTTCCCAGATGTCTTTTGATTCGTTCCATCTCTTTCTGATTCAAAGCAAGGGCTGATTTTTCCGAAGGGGGACGGATGACAGTATTGAGCTGGACTTTATCGGGTTTGATCTCCTGAATGACTTTTTTTAAAGCTTTGATGTGAGAGTCTGAGTCATTGACCCCTTTGACCAGAATAATCTCCAGCCATATTTGGCCGTGAAACTCTTTTCTGAATTTTTTAAGACCCTCAATGACGTCATGGATGCGGATCAAAGGATGGGGGCGGTTGATGGTTTCAAAGACCTCTTGGGTGGCTGCGTCCAGAGAGGGAACCACCAGGTCTGCTTGTTTCAGAGAATCCCTCACTTTTTTTTGTGTCAGCAAAGTGCTGTTGGTCAGGACCGCCACAGGAATATCAGTGAAGGTTTTGATTTTCTCGATAAGCGGCCCCAGTCGGGAGTTTAAGGTGGGTTCTCCGGAACCGGAAAAGGTGATGAAGTCGATGTGCTGAGCGGTTTCGATTCTTTTTTTTATCTGGGACAGGATTTTCTCTTCAGAAAAATAATCCTTGATTTCAGTGGTTTTTTGGTTGGTGGGTCCAAGCTGGCAGTACACACAGTCCAGGGTGCAGACTTTAAAAGGAAGGATATCCACTCCCAGAGAAAGACCCAATCGCCGGGAAGGAACCGGTCCGTAAACATGAGATTTGTTCATTCTTTTATGAGAGATGTCAGATTCAGACCTTATTTTTATAAATTTCGATAAATCTTTTTAAAGACCGGTCATATGTTTTTTCCACATCATCGGGAAAAAGGCAGGCTGGAAGCTCGTTCATGCTCCAGTGGTACTGAAGGCAATCACAGCAGACTCCTTTTCTGCTGCAGGGTTCATAAGTACAGTTGCATTTTTCCATGTTATTGCTTTGTTGGCATTCGCTCATAATGGCCTCCTCAAATGGTTGGGATTCGTTCATTTTCTGTAGTGTTTTTTCCATGAATTTTTTTTGTGATAAAGATAATCAGCCAAGGCCCTTCTCACCGCCTCAGAAGCGAGGTCAGCACAGTGCAGGTGCTCTTTGGGAAGACCACCCAATCGTTTCAAGACTTGCTTGGCATTGACCAGACCAAGGGCTTTGGTGAATGTTTTTCCTTTGACAAGATCAGCCGCCGTGCTCCCGCACGCGATGGTGGCCCCGCATCCGTCTGAAGTAAAAGTGGATTCTGTGATGATATCATCCTTGACTTTGATAAAGATTTCCATGGTATCACCACAACTGCCTTTGACTTTGGCATGACCATCCGGATGCGGCAACTCGCCCATATGTTTGGGGTTTTTCCAGAGTTCAATGACCTTGTCTGTGTAGTAGTTTCTGTACTGCTCAATGATCTGTTCCTGCAGTTTGCGGGAAAACTCATCGAGATCTTTGTTTTCAGACATAGCTTCATTTTATATTATAAATTTGGGTTTTCTTCAACCTTTGGGACCCGAATTTTTTAATTATAACTTATTTTTTCTTCAGCAGGGCTTCAATCTTATCCCGGAGTTCTTGCATGGTGAAATTGTATCTTCGCTTAAGCCGCCCCAGACTTTCATTAGAGGGGACAGAATTTGGGATCCCCAGTTCTTTGAGAAGGGTTGATTTTGGAATTCCAGTTTTCTCTTCAAGATCCCAGAGAGTCATCTGTCCGGTGATCATAATGCCGGTGTCTTTTGTATCGAGTCTCCCCCGGGTGAACTCCCTTTCATCTTCATGCAGTTCTTCTTGCTTAAGAACGGTCTCTTGGCTGTCAATGGAATCTTGTTTCTGTTTGGGCTGTTGCTTCTTCTGAGTGCGAGGAATTTCTGAAGTCTCTTTATTTGTGGGAACCGGTTCTTTTATTTGTTCTGCAGGAGCACTGATTTGGCGGCCTCTCCCTGACTTTGTTCCGAATTCTGCATATTTTTCTGAATACTTGGGAGAAAAAGCCCATATGATCAAGGGAACACATAGAGATACCGCCAGAATACCGATGAGAGCACTTTTCCAGCCTTTTTTGAATATTTTTTTGGTGCAGGACTTGATCCAGTTCCAACTCAGAATCAGATGGATGATGATCAGCACTGTGAACGCAATGGAGATATAAAAATGGATGTGTCCCCACTGATGGGTGTGAAGGCCCATAAAATATTTTTTAGATACATCTTCAACCGGACCTTCTTCCAGCACCAGTCCCTGAAGATAGCCGATGCCGGCAAGGCCGACCAAGCAGATAAACAAAAGAACATCTATCAGGTATTTCCATTTGCTTTTATCCATTGGTTTCCTCCTGTTTCAGCTGCTTGAAAACAGATTGCCATATGCGTTGGATCTCTTTGGATGCAGGGGAGCTGCTGGTTTCCGTGTGGGGGATGCCTTGGACCATTGAATTGAAAATCTTAAGATCAAAAGGAATTTTTCCTGCCAAAGAGATGTGTTCTTTTTGACACCATGTTTCAAGCTCTGAAGTGTTTTTTTGATTAAGGTCGTATTTATTAATGATGCAGGCCACATCAGTATGGAAATGCTGTGCGGTTTGAATCACTCTTTTCATGTCATGGATCCCTGATGGGGTGGGTTCTGTGACCACCAGAGCCAGGTCAGCCCCGGTCAATGATGCGATGACAGGACATCCGATTCCCGGAGGGCCGTCTAC
The DNA here is from genome assembly GCA_014727835.1 of Candidatus Aminicenantota bacterium. Classification (GTDB taxonomy): domain Bacteria; phylum Acidobacteriota; class Aminicenantia; order Aminicenantales; family Aminicenantaceae; genus WJMT01. Next base: position 4,829 of record WJMT01000069.1, read on the forward strand.
GATCACCAGGTCTGATTTGTTTTGTTCAGCGAGGACTGTGGATTTTTTTCTGATTTCAGTGATCAGCTTTCCGGAATTTTCCTCACCCGCACCCAATTTGGCATGGACAAAAGGTCCGTATTTTGTTTCAGAGACAAACCATTCTCCGGATTCAGCCGGATCCATGGCAATGGCATCCAAAGGGCATATATGGGAGCAGACAGCACACCCCTCACATGAAAGGGGATCTATAAAGATCTTACCTTCCCTGTTTTCATGGATGGCATCAAAACGGCAGATATCCACACATTCCAGACAGCCGGTGCATTTTTCAGGAATGAGACGGGCCTCTTTTCCCCCGGAAAAAAGGTGAGTTTCTTTGACCTGTGCATCCAGCAGAATATGAAGATTTGCGGCATCCACATCACAGTCCACCATGATTTTGTTTTCAGCGAGATGAGCAAAGCAAGCAGACAAAATCGTCTTGCCTGTGCCGCCTTTTCCACTGATCATTACGAGCTGTTTGGGTTTCATGATGTTGATGTGTTGTGTATGCGTTCAAACATACGAATAAATCGGTCCTGAAACTCAGGAAATGTTTCTGATATGACCTCGCCTCGGGAATACGCTTTGGCGATATTTTTGTCCATGGGGATTTCCATGAGGATGTCAATGTTTTCCTTCTCACAGAAATGAATCACATCATCGTTTCCGATTCCTGCCCGGTTCAGAACAACGCCGTAAGGGATTTTGAGCTGTTTTAAAACATTGACTGATATTTCGAGATCGTTCAGTCCGAAAGGAGTGGGCTCGGTCACCAACACACAGTAATCACTTCCCTTAACGGATTCGATAGTGGGACAGGATGTTCCAGGAGGAGCATCGATGATATTCAGTGATTCTGGCTTGAGCGTTGTTTTGACTTCTCTGATAAGAGGGGGAGACAGGACCTGCCCGACATCAAGGATTCCTTGAGTGAATCGAATGGAGTTTGTGTCTCCGTGCTCAATGACTCCTATCCGTCGTCCTTTTTCTTGTATGGCTCCTTCAGGGCACAAGAGTTGACACCCCCCGCATCCATGGCACAGCTCAGGAAAGACCATGACTTGATCCTTTAAAACAGCCAGGGCATTGTATTCACAGATTTCAGCGCACTGTCCGCAAAAGGTGCATTTGGATTCATTGATTTCAGGAACCGGTGATAACACAGGAATGGATGTGGTGATGTTTGGCTTGAGAAAAAATGAAGCATTGGGTTCTTCCACATCACAATCAAAAAAGCTGAGCTCTCTATTTTGTCCCAGAGAAGAAGCCAGGCTCACTGCAACAGTTGTTTTCCCTGTGCCGCCTTTTCCGCTGGCAATGGATATGATCATGAGACCCGGATCCTTTTTCCCACGCCGATTGGAATATAGTCATTGCCAAAAGCATTTTGGAATAGATTTCTGGCATCCTTTCCGGAGCAGTGAGATGGTCCGACCTTTTTCACGCCTTGCTCTTTAAAGGAATGGATGATTTCGTTGATCTCCCCGGTCTCAAATCCGGTCAGATGAAAGCCTCCCAGTGCCATATATATATCTTGACCTGTCATCTGTCTCACTCTGGAGATGATATTCACGATCCGTGGATGTGCACATCCGGTGATCAGCACAAGCCCTTTATGTGACTCAAGGATCAGGCTCTGTTCATTGATCCATCCCTTAATGACTCCTGATGTGTAAACATGTTCCCGTATTTTTTGATGGGATTGAACATCTTTATAGGAAGCTCCGGAAGTGTTTATGGCCTTTTTGAATTTTTCGGGAAAGAAATGGGGACAATAGACGGTGATGTTCGGATTCTGCCCCAGAAGAGATGACAATCCGCCTGTATGGTCTTTATGGAAATGGGAGAGAACCACGATTTCGATGTCTTGGGGATTCAGACCCAATTGCCCCATATTAGAAAGAAGGGTGTCTCCATTGCTGCCTGTATCAAAAAGGATTTTCTTTTCAGCCCCTTCAACAAGACAGGAGAAACCCCAGTCTGTTTTCAAAGCAGAATCATAGGGATTGTTATCATAGACCACAGTCAACTTAAAGGGTCTGTCCACTATCTTGTCATTCGCGCACCGCATTTGGGGCACTTCATCTGATTGCAGGGGACTCCTCTTTTGTGGGGCATTTTAGCTCCGCAAGAAGGACAAACGCATTGTCCCCCGGGTCCAAATCCCTGACCGCGTCTTCCTCCGCGGCCGCTTCCGCTGCCATCTTGTCTTTGATTGTTTTGCTGCATGTGATTTCCCTTATATCAATTGTAGTCTTCCATAACCTGCGGGTCTTCTTGCATTAAAGGCCCGGCAAGATCTTCCATGTTTGTTTTGTCCCAGAAAGGAAGTTTCTCATGGGCTTTCAAGTATTTCAAAGGAATGGGATGGGTCCCAATAACCACTGGCACGTCATAGTATTTTTCAATGAATTGTTTGAAATGACGGATCCGGGGGCAGGGAGGATATCCCACCACCAGTCCTGTGGCTAAATGGATGGCTTCAGCTCCATTATTGATCATCTCTTCAGGGACATATTCCACGTTTCCTCCGGGGCATCCGCCGCAAAAGGAATATCCCACTACTTCGACCGGTTCGTCCTTGGGGTAGATGGAAAAAGCACCCGCTCGCTCTCTGAGAGCCCGGAAGCATTTGCCGCCTCCGCAGCTCTGATACCGCCCGCATATGATGATTCCGATTTTTTTCATGTTAAATAACTCCTTAATTAAAATGAATTGAGTTATGCTTTTTTCAGCTTTATGATCTTATCCACGATTTTCAGGAACGCTTTACTGGCTTCTGAATCCGGGTGTTTGTCAAGAAATGACTTTCCTTCATCTCCGAGGGAAACGATTTCAGGCTCTATGGGAATGCTGCCCAGAAAAGGCACATCCATTTGTTGGGCTGCCTTTTCCCCGCCTCCTTCTTTAAACAGATTGATCTTATGACTGCATTCAGGACAGACCAGACCGCTCATGTTTTCTATGATTCCAAAGACTTCCAAATTCAACTTTCTGGCAAAAGCCACGGCTTTTCTGGAGTCCATTAAAGAGACTTCCTGAGGTGTGGTCACCACCACGGCTCCGGTAGCAGGAATGAGCTGGGCCACAGATAGGGGTTCGTCGCCTGTGCCGGGAGGAGAATCAATGATCAGCCAGTCCAGTTCACCCCAATCCACATCTCCGATGAACTGCTGGATCGCTTTCATCTTCATGGGGCCCCGCCATATGACGGGTAAGTCTTTGTTTTCCAGTAGGAATGACATGGATATCACAGAAAGATTGTCATTGACCGGCACGGGTATGATGGCCTCAGAAGAGGTCTTGATTTTTTTGTCCTCCACTCCCATCACCTTTGCCAGATTCGGCCCGTGTATGTCCACATCCAAAAGCCCCACTTTGAGTCCTTTTTTTGCAAACGCCAGCCCCAGATTCGCAGCCACAGTGCTTTTGCCGACTCCTCCTTTTCCGCTGAAGACCAGCATGCGGTTTTTTATGGTTTCCAGTCTTTTGGAGACTTTTTCTCTTTCTTTTTTGATTTTGTCTTCTTGTGATTCCATCATTTCACCTCAAGTGAATATTTTTTTAACACATCTTTCACGGTCCCGCTCATTCCTGTGACGGCATAAACATTTGAAGATTGGAGAACAGCTTCAGCTTTGGGGCCGACGCGTCCTGTAAAAAGAGTGCCCACATTGTTGTTGGCAAGGAATTGAGCGGATTTGATTCCCACTCCCTGCATCTGGTCTTTGTTCGGATTTTCTGTGGATTCAATGCTTTTGGTTTGAGGGTCATAGATCAAAAAGTAAGCGGCTCTTCCAAAGCGGGGATCGATTTCATCTTCAATGCTGTCTCCTTGTGCGGTGAAGCAGACCTTTTTTTGAGTGTTGATTTCTTTTTGGTTTTGAACAGATTTCTTCTGAGTGCATCGCGTTTCTGAGTGAGGGTGGTCGCACAGATCTTCTCCTTTCTCCAATTCCTGGTTTATGAATTTGTCAATCACCTCATCCACAGGACCCTGAATGCCGATGATGGGAGTGATGTTTTTTTGGTGAAACAAAGTCTGTGCGCGAGGTCCCATCCCACCTGCAATCACACATTCCACTCCTTTCTCTGAAAGATATTCAGGTAAAAATCCAGGCCTATGGCCTGGATTGTCGATGACCTCTTTGTTCACAACTTCACCGTCTTTGATGTCAACGATGGTGTAACTGGGGCATCTTCCAAAATGTGCGGAGACGGAATTTCCCTCGGTTGAGATAGCTAATTTCATGTTTGACTCCTGTTTAGTGAATTATTCTATCGTTTTTTCTTTTTAATTTCTTCCATTCTTTTTGAGATGTCTTGGAGTTCATTTTTGAGATACTCGGATTGGTCTTTGAGCATCTTCAGTTCATCTTCGGGAGAAACATTCGCTGCTTGGGGGGGATACGGGGGCTCATAAGCAGGTGCGGGATAATATCCCCAACCGCGGCCATAGCCGCGGCCGAATCCACGTCCCATACCGCGGCTGAATCCTCCCCGGCGCCTGAATCCGCGTCCCAAACCCATTCCGGGTCCGGGTTTCATGTAACCGGGAGTGTCGTATCCGCTGCAAAAACCAAGTGATCTTCCTGTTCGGGGTCCTTGACCCAAAGGTCCTGTTCTGTTTCCTGCTGGCATTAAAATCACCTCCTTTTCTGGCATTGCTCACATACGCCGTAAAATTCAATATTATGGTCTGTGATTTGAAACCTGTGTCTTTGTTTCAAACTTTTTTCTGTTTTTTTGATGAGTTCCAGTTCTTCATCCACAAAGTCTGTGTAGTCTATGATCTTACCGCACTGGGTGCAGATCAAATGATGATGATGGGTTTGATCAGATTCTGTGATCAGCTCATATTTGTTTTCACCTGAACCAAGTGGGATTTTGTTGAGGAATCCCATCTTTTCCAGAAGGTCCAGGGTCCTGTACACAGTGGTCAGACCAATGCCGGGATATATTCTGAGCAGAGCTTGATAGATCTCTTTAGCGCTCATGTGTTTTGAAGTCTTGCTCAAAAGATTCAGAATCGCTTCCCTGGGAGCTGTCCAGCGGGAACCGCTGCCCCTGAATCTTTTTCTCCATTTATGAGACGGCATAATGACCACACTTTCTTTTTCTAATGATATTGATAATCATTTTCAATAACATTATAGGACTTCAGGCCGGAGCTGTCAAGTCCTCCAGTCGTTTTTTTTTAGTTTGACTCAAAATTAACTGAGATTGTATACTTTTATGGAGCGTATAAGGTTGGACCATGTCTGATTATGGAAAAAAGGAAGCTGAGGCTGGATTGAATGCCAAACTTCCGGCCATAGACACATTTCCCAATCAGTTCTCTGATTATGAGATCACCATAGAAATCCCTGAATTCACTTCTGTCTGCCCCAAGACCAAGCTTCCGGATTTTGGAACAATCACCATCCGATACACTCCCAAGAAAAAGTGCCTGGAACTCAAGTCCGTGAAAATGTACATGCTGGCTTACAGGAATCTGGGAATTTTTTATGAAAATGCCGTTAACCGGATTCTGGAAGATGTGGTCAAAGCGTGCCGTCCTGTGAAAGCCACAGTGACCGGAGAATTCAATCCCAGAGGAGGGATCTCTTCAGTAGTAGAAGCGGTTTATCCCCGCTCTAAGAATAAAGAGGACAAGAGTGAATCACAGAAATGAACTGAGAGCTGAACCCATTGAATGGTAAAGGACTGTTGGACTCAGCCCGCCCCAAGCAGTGGATCAAAAACTTTTTTATATTTGCTCCTCTGATCTTTTCGCAGAATCTATTTGAATGGACTCTTCTGATCAAGTCAGCCACTGCCTTTGCTGCGTTTTCTCTTTTATCCAGTTCTTTGTATATGCTGAACGACATCCGAGATTTGGAGGAAGACAGACACCACCCCATCAAATCTCAAAGGCCTCTGGTTTCAGGAAACATCACTAAAAAGCAGGCCTGGACTGCTTTTATAGTTCTTTTGGTGTTGAGTCTTGCGGTTTCTTTTCTGTTTTTGAATCAAAACTTTGTGTTTGCTGCTTTGATCTATGTAATCCTTCAGTTCAGTTATTCATTCGGATTAAAGCATGTGATCATTCTGGATGTGTTCATTGTTGCTTCTGGATTCATCATCCGGGTCATTGCCGGAGGATTTGCCATCAATGTCCAGATCTCTCACTGGCTCTTGATCTGCACACTGCTTCTCTCACTGTTTTTGGCTTTAAGCAAGAGACGGCATGAGATTGTTTTGTTGGGCCAAGATGCGGTCAATCACAGACCGATTCTGCAGGAGTATTCCCCTTATCTTCTGGACCAGATGATCGCGGTTGTCACCGCCTCCACTGTGATCGCTTACAGTCTCTACACCATCTCAGAGGAGACCGTGTCCAAATTTGGATCAACAGAACTCATATACACTCTTCCCTTTGTTTTGTACGGAATTTTCCGGTATCTTTATTTGATTCATCAGAGAGCTCAAGGCGGAACACCCGAAGCTCTGATCATTAAAGACAAACCCTTGCTTTTGGATGTGTTCTTATGGATTGCTTCTGCTGTTTTGATCCTTTATTTTAGGAGTTAACTCATCTATGGATAAACCCAAAGTCATTGTTTTTAAAACTCATCCCTCCTCCATATTAGAGGACATCAAAAAAGTCATGCATTTGGCTGAATATGAGACCTTTCTTTCTAAGGATATTGAAACCCTGATCAAATTGAATCTTTCCTGGACAAAATATTTTCCTTCCTGCTCCACTCAGCCCTGGCAGCTTGAAGGGACTTTGAAAACTCTTCTGGAAGATGGATACCGAAAAGAATGGATAATCCCTATTGAAAACAAAACCGTTGTCACCCATCCGGTCAAAGGAGCCAAAAACAACAAATGGAGCCCTCTTTTTGAAAAATATGCATTGACCTATGTTCCTTTGCCGGATGTGGAATGGGTCAGGTATCGATTCAAAAGCCCTTTATTCAAACTCAATGAGATTTTCCCGGATGGAATTGAAATTCCTAAGATGTTCATAGGAAAGAACATCCTCCATCTTCCCACCATAAAAACACACGGTCATTCCATCACCACAGGAGCCATAAAAAACTCTTTTGGAGGGTTGCTGAAAGTTGTCAGGCATTATGCCCATAAATACATGCATGAAGTTTTGGTTGATCTGATGTTGATGCAAAAGGAGCTTCATCCCGGGATTTTCAGCGTAATGGATGGGACCGTGTGCGGAGACGGAGCCGGGCCCCGGACCATGAAGCCCAAAGTGAAAAATTTGATTTTAGCCAGCGGGGATTCAGTGGCCATAGATGCGGTCTCAGCTAAACTGATGGGTTTTGAACCCATGGAGATTCCCTATATCCGGATGTGCCATGAACAGGGCTTAGGAAAGGGTGACCTCAGGGAAGTTGAGATCATTGGTGAGGATATTTCTGAGATCAATTTTGATTTCAAAGTCAAGCGCAGCTTTGTTATCTGGGGGGACCAGATGCTGAGAAGGGGATTCCTCCGGTTTTTGGAGAAAATTCTTCTTCACTCTCCTCTTGTGGTGTGGGCTCCTTTTGCCAGCAATGTGTATCATGATCTGTTTTGGTACCCCACCGTGGGCCGGAAAAGGATCAACGAATTTAACAAGACTCCTTGGGGAGAGCTCTGGGATCAGTATTGACTCGTGATGTCATAGCAGGGAGAGAATTCAATCCTAGGTGAGGCATGCAGTTTGTTATCCTCCCTAAAGGTAAGGAAAACATAAAAAATTTAACCGTGAGTTTCACCCCTTAAGACTATTGAGTTAGAAAAAAACTCTTGGCAAAATCAATGAAAAAGGACAACTTCAAGATGCACAAAGATATTTCAAATAAAAAAATATTCTTGTATTCATTATTGTTTTATTTTTTGCTCTTTCTGAGTGAATTGTTTGCTGATTTTTTCATTTATATTTCAGATTATTCAAAGGGCAAGCTGTCGGTTACCTTCTTTACTAAGATCAAAGAGAGTCTGAACCTCATGAAATTCAATATTGTGTTTTACGTATTGGCTTTATTTTTTATATATATTTTAGCAGCTTTCCTTAATTACCATTATGTGAAGATTGCTTACAAAGCGCTCAGTCAAAAAGTATCTCCTTCCCGGATCCCATTAAAAGCCCTGTTGTTTATTGGAATTAATATTGTTTTTGTTTCTTCTTTGTATTTGCTCAATCGAACATTGTATCCATCCTCTTCTGTTTCAAAATTTTTAGATGTGCTCCTGAAAGATAGTGGGTATTCTCTTTACTATATCATTTCATTCATTACTTTGGGACTGTATTTTTTGGTGTTTGTGTATTTGAATCTCCGTTTTTCTTCAAAAAAAAGCAAAATAATTGGGCCCCTTCTGATTGGATTGCTCCTTGTTTCTAATCTTGATCCTGGTTATTATGCTCATTCTATATGGACTTCTGTTTTCCCTGTAAAGGAATCTAATGTGGGTCCTAATGTGATTTTCATTGGGATAGACTCTGTTAATCCAGATCATACAGGATATTTCGGATATCCATATAAAACCACACCCAATTTAGATGAGTTTATGAAAAATAACATTGTGTTTTCTAATTGCTACACTCCTCTGGCAAGGACATTCCCCTCATGGTATTCCATCTTAACGGGGAAATATCCAAAAAAGACGGGAGTGAGATATAATCTCATTAATAGAGAGTTCATTGCTCCTGATGCGGTCACAACACCCCAATATTTAAAAAGAAAGAAAAACTACTTTACAGCTTATTTCACTGATGAGACACGTTTCTGCAATATTACCTCTGATGATGGATTTAATCACGTGAGGTGCCCTGTCATGGGCGTCAAGGATTTTATATTCGGTAATTTTCATGATTTTAGCTTGACAAATATTTTCTTTAATAATCCCATTGGTTATCAAATCTTTAGATTTACGGACATCAATCGAGCTGTTTATCATATGTACAATCCTCGCTTCTTTCAGAATGATTTGTGTGGATTTGTGGATGAGCTGAAAAAAAAGAAAAGATTTGTGTTAACGGTTCATTTCTGTGCCCCTCACTGGCCTTATGATGCCAGTTCTCCTTATCCATATCTATTTGATACTCAAGAAAATATACAGTACGGACCTTATGATGGGACTTTAAGAATGGCAGATGACCAGTTAGGTGCATTTCTTAAAACTTTGAAAAAAAAGAAATTATATAAGAATTCGTTGATCATTATCCTTTCTGACCATGGAGAAACGATCAAAGGACATGGAACCAATTTGAGAGACAGTGCTCAAAACCGAATTCTTCTGACACTTAAGCCCCCTTTCCAGAGAGAACAAAAAGAAATAAAGGATCTTGTGAGAACAATAGACATCGCCCCAACTGTGTATGATTTATTAGGTGAAAACACATCACTGGAGTTTGATGGAAGAAGTGTTTTGCCTTTGATTTAAGAATCCAGCCATATAATGAGATCAAATCCCATAATTATGGAGACAGGTTTTTCTGTGGATACTCCAGGTGGAGCTGGACTTGCTCTACAGGAAATGATCACTCAAGGTATTGCGTTTTATGAATTTGATAGGAAAGGAGTCATTACTTTTCATAAGCGATTCCATGACAAACTGGTGAAACGGAAGCAAAGGGCAGTCCAGACGGATGAGTGGAAATTGGTTTTTGAACCTCAGGGAAGAAGGGATACAGTGTCTAATCATATTCAATTATTCAGAATAAAAGATGATCCCTTTTGCTTGAATGATGTCTCAAACGAGTATCCAGATATTTATTCCAGTCTATTGGAAAAACTTAAAGAGCATTATGGAAAAGAACTAAATTAAACCTTTTGAGCAGTTCAGGCTATTTGATGTGATAGATTTTGTGCAGCTGGACTGAGATTCTGATATTGTTCAGTCCCTTTTTCAAAGAGGCTTTGAGAAGGCTTATGGTTTTGTCCAGATTCCATTTTTGGTTGGATTCTGGCTGCAGAATGAGAGGGATCTCTTCTGAAAA
>WJMT01000070.1 GCA_014727835.1 Candidatus Aminicenantota bacterium
CCATAGATCGCTGGGATGGATATCATATATTTAAACAGCACCAGCAGGTTATCCACATACAGCGCGACCCATATACTTCCCAAAAGAATGAACGCAATGGTGAGTTTGCTGATAATGAGGTAATGTTTTTCAGATTTACCGGAAAGAACCGGTTGATAAAGATTCCTGATGAAAAGAGCTGCATAAGAAACAGAGCCTGCATCCAGAGTGGACATGTTGGCAGCCAGGATCCCAATCAGCATCAACCCCACCGCTCCCGGAAAAAGAAGGTCTTTGGTCATGAATCCCCAGATCAGGTCTGGGTCATGAAGCTTTCCGGCATAAAGTCCGATGGCCAGAAGGCCGGCTAAGGCCCAGAATATCATGATAAACCGTTTGAAAAACATGCCCCCGATCATGCCGAATCGAGCGGTGTTTTCATCTTTGGCAGAACCGGCAGTGGCCATTCCCGGCGCCACAGCAATGATGGAGACCAGGTTGGCCAAGATCATGGCAAAAATAGTGTACCAGGCATATTCACTCAGTGTGACTGAACCGAAAAGCTCAAACATATAATCCGGTACAGAGGCATGAAGTCCTGAAAATCCTCCGATTTTTGCCAGGCCGATAGGGATGAGAATAAAGGAAAAAGTGATGATAAGGATTCCCTGTATCGCATCTGTGATCGCAGCGGCTCTGAATCCTCCCAGCATAGTGTAGATCCCTACGATGAGGGCATAAGCAAAATAAAAAACCACAGGATCTATATAAGAGACAAAAGATCGGAGTTCTCCTCTTTTGTTTTTTTCATTCAGTACATTGTATCTGGCTTGCTGTTCAGGAGCCAATCCTTCATCCCATTCGGATTTCAATTCCTGATATTCTTTGAATTCCTGAATGCTGGTCTGTTCAGCTTGGGAGCACTGCTCTATGGGCTTGGGAGTCATGGCCATCATGGTCTTTCCTGCCACCATATATCCCACTCCACCTCCAAGGAAAGCCATCAAGATGATGAACACAGCATAGCTTCCCCCCAGAAATTTACTTTTAAACCGTTCAGTGAATAAATCACCGATGGTGGTGAGGCGAACCCGCCGGAAATAAAAGGTGGTGAACCAGTAGAAAGGAGTCAGAAACAACACCAGGTACTGGATCCACATCCCCCCGATTCCCTGGCGGTAGATTTCCCTGGATACAGCCACAGCCTGGTCTGCATTGGTGGAGCAGCCAAAGTTGAGGAAAAATTGGTAAAATTTGCCCAGCTTGCGTCCGGCTAAATAGAAATCTCCGGTGCTCCGAGTCACTTCTCCTGCTTTTTTCCCCAGCCAGAGAATGATCCCAATATATGCAAAAATAAGAATCGCATCTATAACATGAAGGCCCAGAATATGCATTTTTATGTCATTTTTACCAGAAACAAAGTCTGTTGTCGAACACTATTTTGAAATCTGAAATCAGGTCAAATTTCATTGACCTTAGGCCAGAGCTTTGATATAAGCATGATGGAAGTGAAATGGGAAAACACAGAGTGCACATCAAAACTGGGAAGAAAGAATTTGATGAATTTGTTTCTCTGATTATTTCTTTTCTGAGAAAAGCACGGATGGATATGGTGATCGATGGAGAAAAAATATCCGGATACAGGACTCCGGATACGCATTCCATTTGGATCAGAGATTTCAGCGATATGCTGAGAGCAGTGAAGTATTTTGAGACTGACCTAAAGAGTGCGGTTCAGCATTTTGCAGACACTCAGTCCAAAAACGGCAGGATCTTTGATTATTTCACGGTGTTTCCTGAGAAAAAGCCTTGTGAGAAGGAAAATTGGACCAAATATGTGAGAGTGCCGGTCGAAGCTGATGTGGAATACCGGTTTATCAAGGCAGCATTTCTGGCCTGGCAGGCGACAGGGGACGATTCGTGGCTGGAAAATCTCTATCCCTGTATGCAAAAGGCAATGGAATATGTGCTGAAACATCCCTGGAGGTGGGACCCCAAATCCAACCTGGTGAAAAGAGCATACACCATAGATACCTGGGATTTTGCTTATACAGAAGGCAAACATGATTGGCTTCAGTTCCAGGTCAATGACCGGACTTTCTGGGGAATCATGCATGGGGATAACAGTGGCTATTATGAAACGTTTTCCATCATGGCTTTTGTCAGTCGTTTTTTGGGATTGAATAAACAGTCTGAAACTTGGGAAAAGAGAGCCAATGAGATCAGGAAAAACATGAACCGGATTTGTTGGAACGGAACATTTTACACTCATTTTGTAAAGCTCACTCCGGTTAAGATCAAAGGCGTTAATGAATCAAAACAGCTGAGTTTGAGCAATTCTATGGCCATTAACAGAGGGGCAGCGGATCATGAAAAAGCCGTATCCATCATTAAGGAATATCAGAAACGCCAAAAGGAAACCGAAGCGTTCGCAGAATGGTTTTCCATTGATCCTCCGTTTCCTGACGGGATATTCGGGGATGACAAGCTCATAGCCGGTGCTTATGTCAACGGAGGGATTATGCCTCTGGTTGGAGGAGAGCTGTCCAGAGCCGCATTTGAACATGGATTTGAGAGCTACGGAGTGGATATATTAGAGAGATATTATGAAATGATATCAGCCAAAGGAGAAAGCTACCTGTGGTATTTTCCGGATGGAACTCCCTCCTCTCCTGAGACCAGCACCAGCCCGGAAGCATCCTCTTCTGATGCTTGGGGGTCTAGTGCCATGCTGTATGCGTTTATAGAGGGTCTCTGCGGCATACAGGACCGATCCAAAATATTCCAGAAGGTGAAGATTTCCCCTAGGTGGAGCGCTGCAGGAGTGAAGAAAGCTGAAGTTCTTGTTTCTTATGCGGCTTCAGAGAAAACTGTCCGTTATACCTTCACACAGCAGAAAGGTCAGATCTTATTGGATGTGGAATGTCCTTTGAGCGATGCCTTTTTCCATGTTCTTCTGCCAGAGACGGCAAAGGTCAAAGCTGTTGAAGTTCAGAATAAACGCCTCATTTTCAAAGAGACGTTGGTAAAACAAAGCCGTTACGTCGATTTTCAGATCAAAAAAGCAAAAAAAGATTTGATTCGAATTCGTTTGACAGATTGATATTTTTATCAGAGGGGATTGACCATCAGGTTTGAAACACATATGTTATCTGTAAGGTCTTGGTCAAAAGAACAGGAGATATTCTATTGAAAATGAAATCATTTTTAGCCATTTTATTGGTGTGTTTTTGGGTGAGTGGAACTGTCTGTTTGTTTCCTCAGGATGAAAGCGTTTTAGAAGACCTGAGAATCAACCAAAACAGGTTTCAAGAGCGGCTGGATCATTTGGCCGAGTTTGGGAAAAACGAACACGGGGGCATTGACCGAGTGGCCTTCAGTCATGAAGATAAGAAAAGCCGAAAGTACATCATTTCACTGATGAAGCAGGCGGGCCTTGAAGTCCGCATTGATGCTGCTGCTAACATCTTGGGGAGAAAAGAGGGAAAAAATCCAGAGCTTCCTCCCATTCTGTTTGGCTCTCATTCAGATACAGTTCCGGATGGAGGGAAATTTGACGGGGCTCTGGGTGTCCTTGGAGCCATCGAATGTATCCAAGTTTTAAAAGAGAATCAAATCACAACCTTGCATCCTCTGGAGGTTGTGGTGTTTACAGATGAAGAGGGAGGCCTGGTGGGAAGCCGGGCTATGACAGGGACTCTGACTCCGGAGGCGCTTGATGTGGTGAGCCACAGTGGAAAAACCGTAAGAGAAGGGATTCAATTTCTCGGCGGCGAGGTGAATAATTTGGATGAAGCCATCCGCAGGAGGGCAGATATCAAAGCATTTCTTGAACTTCATATAGAACAGGGAAGCGTTCTTCACACCCAACAGGTTGATATTGGGGTGGTGGAAGGCATTGTGGGGATCTACTGGTGGGATGTCACAGTAAGAGGATTTTCCAATCATGCTGGAACCACACCTATGGACATGAGAAAAGATGCGCTTTTGGCCGCCGCCCATTTGATTATTGCGGTCAATGATGTGGTCACCACTGTACCGGGTTCACAGGTAGGGACAGTGGGAAAAATCAAAGCAGAACCCGGAGCACCCAATGTCATACCTGGCTTAGTGGAACTGAGCCTGGAGCTTCGGGATCTATCTGAAGAAAAAGTTCGGTCCCTTTTCGGAAGGATTAAAAACAGAGCTTCTGAAATTGTTCAAAACACGGGAACGGAGATAAAATTTATCCCTCTGGATGCCAATGCAGAGCCGGCTCCCACTGACTTGAAAATCAGACATTCCATTGATGAGACAGCCAAAGATTTGGGCTTGACTTCGATTTTTATGCCCAGCGGAGCCGGGCACGATGCTCAGGATATGGCAAAAATCACACCCACAGGGATGATCTTTGTACCCAGTGTGGGCGGAATCAGCCATTCACCCAAAGAATTTACAAAGCTTCAAGACTGCGCTAACGGCATCAATGTCCTTCTCCATTCTGTTTTGAAGATCGACCGGATTCTGGATGAATCTGGTCCGTCTTTCTGATTTTTATTGACCTGGAAAATTAATCTGTACTATCATAGATGCTAGACGCAATTCATTTTATCAGGAGTCTTTATTATGGCAGGGGAGAACAAGAGAAATAATAAGAAAGCCAATCAAGAATCCAAAGATCTTCTTGATTCCCAGACCGCAACTTTGGAAACACCTGTATATGAATTAAAAAGGGGGATGACATTTGCAAACCGGTATGAAATCATTGAAGAGCTGGGAAGAGGGGGTATGGGGAAAGTCTACAGAGCTGAAGATGTGAAAATCGATGAGGAAGTGGCTTTAAAGCTTTTAAAACCAGAGATCTCCATAGATAAAAAATATATTGAGCGTTTCAGCAATGAGATCAAACTAGCCCGCAGGATCTCCCACAGAAATGTCTGTCGCATGTATCATTTTGGCGAGGAGAGAGGGCTTTATTATATAACCATGGAATATGTGCTGGGAGAGGACTTGAAAACCACTTTAAGGAGAGTGGGGCCGCTGAGTGCCGGAAAAGCGATTTTTATTGCCAAACAGATCTGCGAAGGACTCTCTGAAGCGCACAGGTTGGGTGTGGTTCATCGGGATTTGAAGCCCCAGAATATCATGATTGACAAACAGGGAAACGTGCGGATCATGGATTTCGGAGTGGCCCGTTTTGTCAGAGGAAAAAGCATTACTGATGTGGGAACGGTAGTGGGGACTCCAGAGTACATGTCTCCGGAGCAGGCATCGGCAAAGGATGTGGACCGGCGAGCAGATATTTATTCTTTGGGTGTCATACTCTATGAGATGGTCTCAGGACGCACTCCTTTTTCGGGAGATACGGCCCTGAGTGTGGCCATCAAACACAAAAGCGAAAAACCCAAGCAGCCCAAAGAACTCAATGAACAAATACCTGAAGAGCTGAATCAACTGATCCTCAAATGTCTGGAAAAAGACAAACAAAGACGGTACCAACATGCCAAGGAACTTTTGCAAGAATTGAGCAATATTGAGAAAGGCATACCAACCACTGAAAGAGTTGTGCCAAAGGAAAGGCCGTTCACCTCAAAGGAAATCACAGTCAAGTTCAGTGTGAAAAAATTTTTAACCGCAGCCGCTCTTGTCTTTTTTGCCGGATTGCTTGGTTTCGCAATATGGAAACTGATCCCTGGTAAAGAAACAGAAAGCAAAGCTTCTTTAAGTGTTC
Source organism: Candidatus Aminicenantota bacterium (assembly GCA_014727835.1). Lineage (GTDB taxonomy): Bacteria > Acidobacteriota > Aminicenantia > Aminicenantales > Aminicenantaceae > WJMT01. The sequence goes on from WJMT01000070.1 coordinate 5,690, forward strand.
CTTCAGGGACAGAAGACACATCTCTGAAAAAGACAGATTCTTTTGTGAATGGATTGGAATTATGGGAAAAAAGCAAGTATGAGGAGGCCCTGGTTCAATTCAGGGCTGCGGTTGATAAAGACCCCAGTCATATTAAAGCCCGAATCAAAATAGCTGAGATATTGCAGAGCCAGAAAAAAACAGAAGAAGCCATCCAAGAGTATAAAAAGGTGATTGAAAGAAAACCCTCGGATCCGCTTTCTTACAAAAAGTTAGCTGAAATATATGAAAAGCAAAACGATTTGTTAGAAGCCCGTTCTTATTATCAACAATATCTTGAGCTCGCTCCCCAGGATGAACAGTATACAATGACCAAAGATCATGTAGACGAATTGGAATCAAGGATCAAGGCTGAAAAACCGCAGGAGGAAAGTGAGAGAAAATATTCCGCTGGAAAGGAACAAAAGTCAAGAGAGACCGAAGAGCAAGCGGTTCGTTCTCAAACGACCTCTGATCCCATGAAGGAAACAACGAAAATAAAGCAGAAACTAGGTTCCCAAGAAAAAAAAGTCAAGCAAAGCATTAAAAAAGCCGATCCTGAAAACAAAGACCAAGAAAAAAAAGCTATAACTGCGGATCCAGAGAACACCAAAGATACCCGTAAAGAACATTCCTCTGAAATTGCTGAAAAAATGAAGAAAAAGTCGCTTGTTTCAGATAAATTGGATACCGGAATTCAAGAATTTGAGAAAGGTAACTACAAAAAGACACTCTCTCTCATGCAAGAAGTTTTGGAAATGTCCCCTGAGCATACCGAGGCTAACAAATATGTGATTTTATCCGAAAAAAAAATAGCGGAACAGAGTGTCCAACAAATGGTCCACCACTATGCGGATGCGCTGCAGAACCAAAAACTGATCTCCTTTTATGAAAGCCATTGCACTGCAGAATTTTATCCGGAGATCAAGAAAGATGCGGAATGGCTCATGAGGACCTATAAAGACTTGAATTGTTTGGTTTCTGATGTCACTGTTCAATTCGGTGAGAAAAACACAGCAGAGGTTGAAATCTCTTTGATCATCACAGGCACTTCCCAAAGAGATGAAATCAAACAGGCTCTGTTCGAAGGGGTCTATAAATGGAATTTGATTGAACAGAACGGAACCTGGAAAATAGTTGAAGTGAGTTCTCAAGCATCTCGTCATCCAAAGGAATAAAAAACGAGGAGGCTCCATGAAAATCAAGTCCGGAATAAAGGTTCTAGGGAGTCTATTTCTCCTGATTGGGTTGATTTGCCCGAAGATTTCATTGGCACAGGTGAATAAAGTGAGGATAGTGGTCAAAAATTCAAGTATAAGAACAAAGCCGGATATGCGGAGTGAAGTCATTGGTTCGCCGCCTTTGGGAGCTGTGTTTGAGGTTCTCGAGAAGGGAGAGATCTGGTATAAGGTCCAGCTGGATCCTGGCCGCTATCAAAGAGAACAAGGGTATTTGAATAAAATGTTTATTGAGGAATTCCAAGGGCCCGAGACCTCTGAAGAAAAGGAATTGAAAGAAAAAAAGGCTGCAATCAAGGAGGAGGACGAAGCCCAAAACAAGGAAATGAAGCCCGAAAAACAAGATAAAGAAATCCAGGCAGATGACGAAGAGATTCAACAAGTGGTCCGTGATTATATTGATGCGCTGCAGAACAATCAGCTCTTGTCATTTTATAATCAAAACAGCACCTCTGGATATTTTGAGCAAGCCAGTGAAGATGCGGAATGGATCGCCAGGACTTATGATCAAATCAATGCTTGCGTTTCCGATACTTCCGTACGATCAAGAAATGAAATGAAAGCTGAGGTTCAGATTTCTTTGATCATTACAGGACGATCAAGAGTCGGAGGGAACAGAAAACTGTTGTTTGAGGGCGTGTACGTGTGGTCTATGGTCAGAAAGAACGACTCCTGGAGAATCTCACAGTCCGAATCTCAGCCTTACAGATAAACCCTTAAATCAAGCAAAGACAGAATGTGAGCTACTGCATGTAAACGGGATGATCCGCATATTTGACTTTAATCATCCGTTCCAGAAATTCTTGGCCGTCTAATCCTTTGATGGCGGCTGCTGCTTCCGCTGTGTTTGACATTTCCACATACCCATATCCAGTTCCCTGTATCATATCAATACTCACGATTCTTCCATATTCGGAAAACAATTTCCTGAGGTTTTCTTTATCTGCCAGACAGTACAAGTTCCCGATATAAATTTTTCTCCCCGGCATATTTTTATTCTCCTTTCATCCGAAGGATTTCTAAGTCACACCTGAGGCATCTCTGGGCCTCTTTGACCGCGATTTCCTTACTCAAACTGTGCTCCACCTCTTTAAAGTTTTGGATTCGTTCATTAGGCACTAATTTGGGTGTTTCAGGACGGGTTTGTTCAAAGTCTCTTTCATCAGGACTGATGTCAACAGAAGGGACTTCCAATTGGCTGGAAGTGGGATGATAGTCGCGAGTCAAGCTGTTTCCTCTGAGATACCTATGAATGGATTCTGCGGCTGTTTGCCCTGCTTTCATGGCTTCCAGTACAGTGGCAGGTCCTGAGACAACATCACCTCCGGCAAAGACTCCGGGCTTATTGGTTTCCATGGTTTCTGAGTTGACCTCCAGAGTGTTCCATTTGGATAATTTCAATCCGGAATTGCCTTCCAGGAAATCAAGGTCTGGTTTTTGTCCGATAGCTGGGATGAGAGTATCGACTTTGAGTTCAAATTCACTTCCCTTGAGCGGTTCCGGTTTTCTTCGTCCGGATTTATCAAATTTTCCGAGTCTCATCTTCTGGCAAGTGATCTTATGAAGCCGGCCGTTTTTAGAATGAGCTTTCACAGGAATGGTTAAAAATTGAATCTGGATCCCTTCTTCCAGAGCTTCCTCAATTTCTTCGATGTTTGCGGGCATTTCATTTCTTTTTCTTCTATAGAGAAGAGTCACTTCAGAACCCAATCGGAGGGCTGTTCTTGCTGCATCCAATGCTGTATTGCCTCCACCTACAACAGCCACTTTTTTTCCTATTTTGGAATGGCCTTGGAGGTTGTATTCTTTAAGAAAAGCGATCGGATCAATGACCCCCTCTGTATCTTCTCCGGGAATGCCCAGCTTCATGTTTACAGAAGCTCCGGTGGCTATGAAAACGGATTTGTATCCTTTTTTGAACAGGTCTTCAAGAGACATGTCTTGACCAATTTTTATGTTTGTCCGGATGGTCACGCCCAACTCAGTGATGGCTTTGATTTCAGAATTGAGGACGTCTTTGGGAAGTCTGTACTCTGGTATTCCCCAGGAAAGCATCCCTCCTGCAACGGATTCGGATTCAAAAATAGTCACATCATATCCTTTTTTCCCAAGCTCCCAGCCGGCCATCAGTCCTGCCGGGCCTGAACCCACAATACCCACTTTTTCATACTGTTTTTTGACCGGCTTGAAAGTGTGTTTATGTCCGTTGTTGCCTGCATAGTCAGTGAGGAATCGCTTGAGAGACCTGATGGCAATCGGCTCATCAAACAGGCCGGCCTTGCATTTGGATTCACAGGGATGGTGACACACTCTGGCACAAACACTGGGAAGAGGATTGACCCAATAATTGACATCCAAAGCATCATCAAATTGTTCTTTAGCGATCAGGGCGACATAGGAATTGGCTTCTGTCCCAATAGGACAGGTGTGGTGGCAGGGGGCAGAAACCAGCTGATTGCACACTCCTGCTGGACATCTTTTGTATTTGATATGATCGATGTATTCATCCTTAAAGTAGCGGTATGTGGTGAGAAAGGGATTGGGAGCTGTTTTTCCCAAACCGCAGAGTGAGGTATCTTTGATGGCCCAAGCCAATGTTTCCAAATCATCTAGAACCTTCATATCAGCGGTTCCTTCTTTGATGCTTCTAAGGTACTCCAGCATTTTTGGGATTCCTTCCCGGCATGGAGTGCATTTTCCGCAGGATTCATCCTTGACAAAAGTCAAGAAGAAATGAGCCAAATCAACCATGCATGTGTTTTCGTCTGTCACCACCATTCCACCGGATCCCATCATGGCGCCTGCATCAGTGAGGCTCTCATAATCAATGGGCAAGTTGAGAAGCTCAGCAGGGATGCATCCTCCGGATGGTCCTCCGATCTGAACCGCTTTGAATTTTTTGTCATCAGCGATCCCGCCGCAGATATCAAAAATGATTTCCCCCAGTGTGGTTCCCATAGGAACCTCGACCAATCCTGTGTTTTTCACTTTTCCCACCACGGAAAACACCTTCGTGCCTTTGCTGGATTCTGTGCCAATGGATGAATACCAATCAGAGCCCCGGTTGATGATAACCGGAACATTGGCCCAGGTCTCCACATTGTTGATATTGGTGGGTTTTTCCTGCAATCCTCTGTGAGCCGGGAACGGAGGCCTGGGTCTGGGTTCACTGAGGCGGCCTTCAATAGACGCGATCAGAGAAGTCTCCTCACCGCAAACAAAAGCACCGGCTCCACGGACAATCCGGATATCAAAATCAAATCCTGTTCCCAAAATATCGGTGCCCAGCAGACCATAATCTTTGGCTTGTTTAATGGCTGTCTCCATTCTTTTTAATGCAATGGGATACTCATTGCGGATGTAGACGATGCCTTCATCTGCGCCCATGGCTTTGGCTCCAATAAGCATTCCCTCAAGAACCGAGTGAGGGTCGGATTCAATGATGCTTCGGTCCATGTAAGCGCCGGGATCGCCTTCGTCTGCATTGCAGATCACATATTTTTTATCCCCGTCCGCGTTTTTGACCAATTCCCATTTCAAGCCGGTCGGAAAACCTGCACCTCCCCGGCCTCTGAGTCCTGATTTTTTGATTTCTTGAATGATCTCATTGGGTTTCATCTGAGTCAGGGCTTTGGTGAGGGCCATATAACCGTCTTTGGCGATGTAGTCGTTGATTTTTTCCGCATCGATCAGCCCTCTATTGCGAAGCACTATCAAAATTTGTTTTTTAAAGAAATCCAGTTCGCTCATCCGGGGCATTACACTTTCTTTGGCAGAGGGAATGAACATCATTTTTTTAACAGGGCGTCCTTTCAGGAAGTGTTCTTCGACCAAGTAGGGGATATCTTCTGTTTTCAAATGGTTGTAATAGATGTTCTCTGGCTTGACCTTTAAAAGAGGGCCTGTATCGCAAAAGCCATTGCATCCAGATGTGGTCACTTTGATCTCTCTGTCCAGCCCTTGTTTTTTGAGTTCTCTTTCAAGGGTGTTTTTGATTCCGAATGAATTGTTTGAGACGCAGGCAGAGCCCCCGCACACCACACATGTCATTCGATAATGTGTCTTGTTCATTCTGATCTCCTTTCTAAATAGACCTTTCGCTACCAGCTCCTAATGCATAATCCAGGACTGGTTTTTGGTCCATGATATGAGTCTTGAAGATTTTTTTGGCTTTTTCAGGTGTGAGGTCAATATATTTGACCGGGATTTGATCTGCGAATTCAACTGTAACCATGGGCTCATGGCTGCACAGGCCCGCACATCCGGATGTGGTGAGGTAGATCATCTTTGCATTCTTTTCTTCGATCTCCTCCATAAACGTGTTCATGATATCTCTGGCTCCGGCAGCGATACCGCAGGTCCCCATATGAACCGTCACTTTGACATTATAGGGACCTTCCTTGCTTACCAGGGATTTTTTTTTCTCCTTTTTGCGTATTTTGTTTAACTCCTCAATGGTCAGTTTAGCCATATTTCCTCCTTTCTAGGAATGTGCTTTTTAGATATAAGTCTGGCCTTGAGATGAGATGATGATTGAATATTTTATTCCCCATTTTAATAATTAGTATCACAAATAATATAATAACATATAATTAAATTGTCAAGTAATTATTAATTATAGATTGAATTATTTTCTGATAAACAAATCTTTTGTTGAATAAAAAAATTATTTGTGGTATTAATTTAACTGAGAGACATCATTTCAATAAAGAAGGTGTGCCGTGGCCTTTACATTACAGGACCTGGGAGAAAACATCCGGGATCTGAGAAAATCAAGAATAAGCAAGCTCAAACCAGACAAACCCATGATGCAGAAAGAATTGGCTGAAAGATCCGGGATTCCTGCTTCCAGTCTTTGCAATATAGAAAATGGGAAATACAAAAACCCGACCTGGGAAATTTTGAATAAAATCGCTTTAGGACTGGACTGTGATGTCTCCGACTTTTTCATCTCAATTCAGGCAGAAGTCTCTCCCTCTCGAATTGCTCTGAATGAGATGATTGAGATGATTATCAAAGAACGTCTGGACAGTATTCTGAAAGATGAGCAGATAAAGTGAGTTCAATCACTGGCAACAAAACTCACGGTCACCTCTGTTCCGTGTTCTCTATGGATCTGGATGGTTCCATTGAGCTGAGAGGTGATATCTTGAATGATTTCCAATCCTCTTGAAGCGGGTTCCTTAAAATCGATATGTTCGGGAAGACCGATTCCATTATCTTTGACCTTGAGCCTATATTGGTTTTCATTTTCTTGAAGAAAGGAAACCGATATCATTCCTCTTTTTTGACTTGGAAACGCGTGTTTGATGGAATTTGAGACCAGTTCACTGACCATCAATCCGCAGAGAGTGGCTGTTTTGGCATCTGCAAATATATTGCGGATATGGACCTGAGGAGTGATTTGGTTTTCATCTGTTTTATATGACGCAAATAATCTTTTGATGATCGTTTTTATATATTTGGACATGTTGATTTTGGAGAATTGTTTATGGGCCGATGATGGTTCAAAATGCTGAAAATACTCTTGAGCTTTGGAAACAAATTGTTTGGGTTGGGTGGTATCAAGCTGCATACTGAGAAGTTTATAAACCAAGGATAAATTATTTTTGAGATGGTCTTGAAAATCTTGGATAAGATTTTCCTTTTCTTTGATTTTGGTCTTCATTTGAGATTCAATTTTTTTCTCTTTGGTCACATCCCGAACAATGCAGATGAAATAGTCATTGTTGTCAACTTCTCGTGTTTTTAAGAGTATTTTCATGGGAAAACGGCTCCAGTCCTTCTTAACTCCTACTACCTCCATCCAGTCGCAAGATGTGTTCTTGAGGTCTGATGAAATGAGTTGGCTTTTTCTTTGTTCAAATATGCTTTTGGTCCCTTCTGATATAATCATGCTTAATGTTTTTTCTTTCACCTCATCCTGGTCATACCCAAAGATTTTTTCAGCACCTTTATTCCAGAAAAAAATGTTCTCCTTCTTATCGGTAAGAATGATTCCTTGATGTGTGCTTTCTGCTAGCGCGCGCCATTCTGTTTCTGATGCCTTGAGTTCATTCACGATCTGTTTGTTGAATAGGGCGATTTCAATGGCTGCTTTCAATTCGTTTTCATTGTAAGGTTTGATGATGTATCCAAGAGGCTCCACAGATTTGGCCCTTTGGATGAATTGGTCATCTCCATAAGCGGTGAGAAACACCACCGGGATATTGCACTCTTTTTTTATTTGTTCTGCTGCTTTGATTCCATCCATTTTTCCGGGCATGACAATATCCATGAGTATGATATCAGGCTTGGTTTCTTTGGCTTTCTGGACAGCTTCCAATCCTGATGAAGCACTAGCGACCACTTTATATCCCAGTGAAGCCAGACGTTCTTCCAGTTGAGTGGTTATGGTTGCTTCATCGTCAACCACCATGATGTTTGTCATCGTTGCCCTCCTGTGATAGTGCGGGGAATTCAATATTGAATTCCGTGTATTTCTTTCGAATCATTTTAAATTTGCCTTTGAGCTGTTTTTGAACCAGGTTGCGGACCAATTTCATGCCCAGACTTTGGGTCTGGTATATGTTGACTCCATCGCTTACGCCGATGCCGTCATCTCTCACTGTGAGAAACACCTGCTCTGCAAAAATGTTCATGGTCACCTCCACAGTGCCGTGTTTTCTGTGTTTGAATGCATGCTTGAATGCATTGGAAATCAGTTCGTTCAAAACCAAGGCACAGGGGATGGCCTGGGTCAAAGGGAGATTAACGTCAGAGATATCCAGATGACAGGTGATATTTTTTTGGTCAGTGTATACAGATCGGAGATATTGGACCAGTTCATTGATGTGATCTTGCATTCTGATCTGATCAAATCGTTCGCTTCTGTAGAGTTGAGAATGAATAAACGCCATGGTCTGTATTTTTGACTGCGCATCCTTGATCAGGCTGTTTGCTTGTGAATCGTTTGTTCTCATGCGGCTCATATCAAGAATGCTTGAGATGACCTGAAGATTGTTTTTGACTCTGTGGTGGATCTCTTGAAGCAAAGACTCTTTTTCTTTGATTGATTTTTTGAGCTGGTCTTGGGCTGATTTGTGGTCTGTGACATCTCTGAGGATTGCCACGAAAACAGTCTCGTTTTCATTTGTTCCATTGACAGCCACAATGCTGATTTCTCCTATAAAAGACTCTCCGTTTTTTTTTAGAAGAGTGTATTCCAGTTTATTTGTGATGCCCTCTTTCAGAGTTTTGTTTAGATAGATGATGGCTTTGGCTTTGGATTCAGGAGCAATGATATCAAAAAAACTTTTTCCTGTGAGTTCATTTTTTTCCTTGTATCCACAGAGATGCAGTGTTTGCCGGGAAGCATCCATGATCGTGCCGCTGAGGTCAGCGATGATAACCGCATCAGGTGAAATGTGAACCAAATCTTCAAACATTTGCTTGATCAAAAAAGAGTTTTTTTAAATTTTTTTTGAATGCTTTGCTTTTCCCCGGTATATTTTTATAATAATGATTCATTATAGATAAAAACAAGGTAGAATTCAATGAGAGATATCTGAACAAAACAACAGAATGGGATGACAGATTATGACCAATGGGGGAGAAACAATGGATTTGAGAATGGGGATAGACCATTACGGGCTTTCTTGTTTGGGATTGACTCCCTTGGAGACTTTAGAGTGGGCTGAGGAGAATCATGCGGAAGGAGTCCAATTTTCCGGATTGTCTGTTAAGGAGAGGATCATGATTGACGATGCGTATTTAAAGGACCTCTCTTTGTATGCTGCTGAAAAAGATCTTTATATTGAATGGGGAGGAGCCCAGCACATTCCTTTTGACATGGAGTCATGGGATCCAAAGGACGTGCATTCCATCAATAAAAAAGCTGTCCAAGAAGCCTCTGTTTTGGGAACTCATGTGGTGAGGTCTTGTTCAGGGGGACTTATGAGATGGGAGCCCAAAAATCCTGATACAGAGTTTCTTCTCCGGGCTACAGCAGAAACACTGACTGAGCAAAGAAGCCTGTTTGAAGATTTTGGTGTGACTTTAGCTATTGAGACCCATTTTGAATTCACTACCTTTGAACTGATTCGGTTATTTGAAATGTGTGATGCGGAGCCGGGTGAATATCTGGGGATTTGTTTGGATACCATGAATTTGCTCACCATGTTAGAAGAACCCACCCGAGCTGTTCGAAGAATGCTTCCATGGGTGGTCTCAACTCATGTCAAAGATGGGGGACTCATCTTGACTTCTGAAGGCTTGATTTCCTTCCCTTGTGAGATCGGTCGAGGAATCATTGACTTTAAAACCATTATAGAAAGATTATCATCGCTCACTCAAGAAGTGAATCTTTCTATTGAGGACCACGGGGGAAGTTTTTTAATCCCTGTGTTTGATAAGGAATTTTTAAAAGGCTTCCCTGACCTTAATTTAAATGAATTCATCGAGCTCATGGGTCTAGCGGAAAAGACCCGCGGCCTCATGGTTCAGCATGGATTGACAATCACTGAGAGAGACAAATGGTCAGAGTTGTGTGAGAGTCGAATGAGAAATAATATCAAAGCCCTTAAGAACATTTTGGGATATCGCAGAAAATAAAATGATAATGAAGAGGCCACCAATTTTTATGAAAATTCCAGGTCAATGAAGGGATTGATTAAAATCAGCAATGATGTCATCAGGATTTTCTATTCCTACAGAAACTCTGATCAACGAATCAGAGATCCCTGACCTGGCTTTTTCTTCCGGGGAAAGCCCTCTGTGAGAAGTCATCACAGGCCTGGTTAAGAGAGTTTCCACTCCTCCAAGGCTGGGAGCGATGAATGCGAGCTGGACACGATCCATGAACTTTTGAGCGGCTTTCAGGCCTCCTTTCAGTTCAAAACTGATCATACCGCCGAATCCGTCCAAAATGTGTCGAGCTGTATCGTGTTGGGGATGGCTCTGGAGCCCCGGATAGTTGACCTTTTTGACTTGATGGTGAGATTCGAGAAATTGGGCGATTTTCAGTGCATTTTTATTTTGAGCCCGGACTCTCAATGCAAGGGTTTTGATCCCTCTGTAAAGAAGAAAACACACATGGGGATCCATGGAGCCTCCCAATTGTTTTAAATTTTGTCTGATTTTGTCAATCCATTCAGATTTTCCTATTACAGCTCCACCCACAATGTCAGAATGACCGTTTAAATACTTTGTGCAGCTGTGAAGAGAGAGGTCAAAGCCGAATTCAGGAGGGCGGAAATTTACAGGTGAGGCAAAAGTGTTGTCAATAATGGAAATGAGGTTGTTATCCCTTGCAAAATCCGCTAATGATTCGAGGTCAGGAACTTGAAGAAGAGGATTGGTGATGGTCTCCACATAAATAACCCGAGTATTGGATTTACATTGAGATTTCCAAGTTTCGGGCTGATTTCCGCTTATAAGACTATGACTGACCTTTAATTCACTCAAGAGATTGGTGATGAATCCTTTGGTCCCTCCGTACAAACAGTCTAAGGCCAAGAAGTGATCTCCGGGAGAGAGGGCGGTTATTAGTGTTGTGGCGATGGCTGCCATTCCGCTTGCAGTCACTAAAGATGATTCAGCGTTTTCAAGGGCAGCCAGTTTTTTGTGCAGCGCTGTGTGGTTGGGTGTATTGCTGAGGCGGATGTATTTGACCTCTCTATCTTTATCCTTGTCCCTGTATTCAAAAGTTGAGCTCTGGAAAATTGGGATGGACACAGCTCCCTTAAAGGTTGGCTTAGGGTCTCCGGCATGGATGATTTTGGTTTCTATGTTTTGAAATTTTTCAGTCATGATGATTTCTCCTAGTGTCCTCATATTATTATCACACCTGATGAATAAGCTCAAATGATGATGTGAATCGCTTCGGCCATACCTGGATACCATAATGTGTTGTGGAGCGTTAGGGCTCGCTTTTGATTGGGTCTTTTCAACAAAACCAATATTTGCTAAATTGTAGAGAGAGGAAGACCGGCTTATGATTCAGATCAAAGACATCCATTATTCCATTGGTGATTTGGACCTGTTAAAAGGAGTGGAGTGGTCAGTCCCCAATAAAAAGACAAGTGCTTTGATAGGATCCAATGGGTCTGGAAAAACAACTTTATTGAAAATCATTACAGGTGAGATCATGCCTGACAAGGGCCGTATTCTAAAGCCCAAAAAGTACAACATCGGGTATCTTCCTCAGGAAGAAATCGAGGTCAAGGGGGGACCTTTGCTGGATTCTGTTCTTCAGGCCTGTAAAGAAATCTATTCTCTGCAAAACAAAATCACAGAATACCATCATATTCTGGATTCAAATCCTCACCCAAGCGATAAGATGCTGAAGCAATTGGGAGAATATGAACATCGTTACCAAGCTCTGGGCGGATATAATCTGGAAAATCAAGCCAAGGCCATTCTTTCGGGTCTGGGTTTCTCAGATGGAGACTGGAACAGACCGCTGTCTGAATTCAGTGGAGGATGGAGGATGAGGGTGCATTTGGCTCGAATTCTTCTCAAGCAGCCCGACCTTCTTTTACTGGACGAACCCACCAATCATCTGGATTTATCATCCTTAGAATGGCTCGAACAATATTTAATAAATTTTTCAGGCACTGTGGTCATGGTCTCACATGACCGGTTTTTTATGGACAGGTTGGCCCGTCATATTTTTGAACTGAACAAAGGTCTACTGGACCATTATATAGGGAATTACAGTGATTATGAGGTTGAAAAGAAAGAAAAAAATCAGTTGAAGAGAAAGAAATGGGAAGACCAGGAAGCAGAAATCAAGAGGCAGAAAGAATTTATACAGAAGTATCGATACCAGAAAAAAAGAGCAGCTCAGGTCCAGAGCCGGATCAAAGCTTTGAAAAAAGTGCAGCGGGTTGAGAAACCCAGTTTTGAAACAAAGATGAGTTTTGATTTAAAGGTAAAGGAAAAAAGTTATAAAGATGTTTTGAAAATCAAAGACCTTTATTTCAAGTATGACCAGGAATGGGTACTGGAGGATGTCCACCTTCATGTCTGCCGGGGCGACAAAATTGCTTTGGTGGGTGATAATGGAGCAGGAAAAACCACTTTGACCCGTTTGATTAACGGAGAATTGAGACCTCAACAAGGGAGCATTGAACTTGGGAAAAGAACCAAAATCGGCTATTATGTCCAGCATCAAGCCTTTGATTTGGATCTCAAAGCATCAGTATTTGAAGAAGTGTCCCGCTCTGTATGGACTGATAACATTCCTCGAATAAGAGGGGCCCTTGGTCTTTTTCACTTTCGAGGTGATGATGTGGACAAAAAGATAAGTGTGCTCAGCGGGGGAGAAAAAGCAAGGGTATCTCTGGTGAAATTACTCTTATCAGAAGCCAATTTTTTAATTATGGATGAGCCCACCAATCATCTGGATCTGAAATCTTTGAAAGCTCTTGAAGAAGCTTTACTGAGTTATCAGGGGACTTTGATTGCCATTTCACACGACCGATTTTTTCTGGATAGACTGGTAAACAGAGTCGTTGAGATCAAAGATAAAAAAATCCATGAGTACAAAGGGAACTACTCCTATTATTTGAAAAAACGTGATTCAAAAACAGAGACAGACAGCTCAGAAAGTCAGGAACCAAAGGAAATCACAAAAAAAAGAAAATCAAAACTACGAAAAAAGAGAGAAGCGGAGGAACGGCAAAAAATCAGCAAACAGAGAAATCTGCTGGAAACCGAAATCTCTCACATAGAAGAACGTATCGAGAACTTGGAACAGCGAAAGAAAGAAATTGAGGATGTTTTTTGTCTGAACGAGACTCACAAAGATGGAATGTATGTGGGATCCCTCCAAAAAGAGCTGGGACAGATAGAAAAGGAGTTGAGAGAATGGTACACTCTCTGGGAGGACAAAAAGAGGCTCCTGGAGGAATTACTGACATAAAGTCACAGTTGAGAAGTGTGAACATCTATCAGATGAAACACAATCAGATCAAAAAGAACCGCAGCGGAAAAAAAGAAAGATTTGAGTGCGGACTTGTGGGATATTTTATTTTTTAGATAAAGATATAACTGGAGAACAGCAAAGATTTCAAGAGCAAAGGGTATGAAACCAAGATAACCCAACAGGGGCATTTCAAAGATATGGATGAAATCAAAATAAGGAATGGAATAGATCCACTTCGCACCTGCATAGAAATTGAGAAATTCCCAAATAACGCCGGCACAGAATCCGGCAAGACACCAGCTCCAAAACAGCCTCAAGTGACCTTGTTCTATCTCGCGGAGAAGGGATTTTTGATTATTCTTGATATTCAAGGGTTCCAAAATCAGAATGAAACAGATCCATACTAGGGGAAATCCGTACCTAGGCCAAGTCATGGCCACTATCAAAAACAGGATCCCCAGAAAGAACATAGCTCTGCGCAAAAAAGGACTTGTTTTAAATTCAAACAAGGGCCTTCTCTTTTTTGGCAGCAGTCCCTGGAAAAGTTCGGAAAGTTCTATCAGAGCAGGAATAACAGTGGCAAAAGCAATGAAATATCCAGCCCACCTCTCCAGGGTGCTGTTGGGAAGGTCTAGATACATCCAGTTTTTCAATGAAATGTTGATCAATTCAAACACCAGCCATACAGGGACAGAAAGAAACGCCACCTCCACAAAAATACGCGGAGACCGAAAAAGAAAAGATGATCCTTGGAGCCTGAAGTTGATCCCATCCATCATAAGAATCACTGACCACCATCCAAAGCTGTAAAACCAGGTCTCCATAAACGGAATCCTGAGGTAAAGAAGAAAACTGGCCACAACCAGGAGGAACAGTCCGATAAAAGGAAGATAAAAAAACACCTTCTTTTTCATTTCTTCTCTATTTTATCACAATCGTGACTCAAGCAAGAGAAAAAAGAACAGAGCTGCGAAAGTTGACTTGAATCAGAGCCAATGATAGGATTTGAATCTCATTTACACAAAACAGTCAAAACCGGAGAATGCGGATGATCACAAGAAATTGGAGAGTTGTGTTGGCTTGCATGTTTTGTCTTGTGTTTGCGTGCATGTGCTCCAGTGAAAAGCAGGCGGAAGAGACTTCTTCTAAGCAACAAAACGCTCTTCGATCTCTCCTTCCTGAAATGAGTTTCAAAGGGAAGATCATATTTCAATCTGATTTTGATGGAGATAATGATATCTATGCGATCTCAATGAAAGGGATCAAAAGATTAACCAATAACTCTATTCAGGATGAATATCCTGTCTTTTCTCCAGACGGAAAAAAAATTGCATTTTCATCGAATTTGAAGGGTCAATATGATATCTATGTTATGGATGAAGACGGAACGGATGTTCAGCGGGTCACAAGCTCTTCTCATAAAGAGGAGACTCCAGCTTGGTTCCCTGATAACAAATCCATTGCTTATACCAAAAACCTGGGAGGCACCTTCAGAAGCAAGGATTTTCTTTTTATGACTCATCTTGATTCCCAAAGAACAAAAAAAATAATTACTGATTTTCAGAAAACTCACATCATTCCCTGGATCTCTCCGGACGGATCTATGTTGACGTTTACAGCTAAGAGAACTCTTGGTTGGGATGTGGCTCTCTATGACTTTGAGCAAGAACAGTTCCGTTTCCTTGAGAAAGGCGGGAAGAGCTGCAGAGGGCGCTTTTCTCCCAAAGGAAACAAGATCGCTTATGTGAGTTCAAAAGCGGATGGGAAAGGGGATATTTGGTTGATGAATCCGGATGGCAGCCAAAAGAAACGCTTGACCCAGAGAGATGATACCTATGATTATTTTCCTTCTTGGTCACCTGACGGAAAATTCATTGTATTCAACTCATCCTTAAAGCATGATCATATTGGGAAACTTTGTATAGTCAAAGTCAAAACAGGGGAAGTGTTCTTTCTTTTTGATTCGCCGGGGAATGATGTGTATCCTGATTGGAAATGATAACCTTGATGGAATAAAATAAAGGAGACGGTGACAAAAAAGTTATGAAAGCAAGATCAGGTGCTTTTGCTCTCTTTTGTTTAGCGGCTCTGTTTGTTTGTGTTCTGTTTGGAGGAGAAAACACTCCTTTAAAAAAGGGAACGATCGTATCACCTGTCATCAATTCCATGGGTTCTCTTCAGTTTTTCTATGAAGGGCCAGACCACAGCATCCAATTGAAGAGTCATGGGGATGCCGGAGAACCAGAAAAAAACCGAAAGATCTTACAGGGAGAGGGCTTGTTGACTGCAACTGTGACTAAAGATCTCAATGGACGCATCTGTTTGGTTGGAGCTGATTATCAAAACGGTTATTCTCATGTATTCAAAGGCATAGTAGATGATTCTGTCTTATCCGAAAACCAGACCTTATACCAGTGCAAAGGGTACATCCATTCCCCTGATATTTGTGTTGATGGGGCCGGCTGTTTATGGGCGGCTTGGGCCATTCATTCCCATTTGGCTCATTCCCTAATGGTCATGAACACAGAGCTCAAGATGTTGTGGACACTCCCGTCCTCTCGTTTTTCTGAGGTCATAAGACCAAAGATCCTGGTGGATTTCAGGAACAGAGTCTGGTTATTCTGGACAGGAGTGGACAGGGGGAGAGAAGATCTGTTTTTCAGTTTTTTTGAGCATACAGATTGGACAGAGCCAGCAAGAATCAATACACCCAGTGAGTTTCCTCACACACTACTGAAGGCCTCATTAGGCCCGGAGGGAAATCCCTGGCTGGTCTGGTCAGCTTATGATGGAAGGGATTATGAGGTCTATTCATGCCATTGGACTTCATCAGGATGGAGCCTGGAAGAACAGATCACCGATAACCTACTCATGGATACTTTTCCTGATATCAGCTTCATATGCAATACCATTCCCCTCATCATATGGTCCAGGAAACAATCAAATACAAGTCAAATCTTGTGTCAGTATAGGGATCAAAATCAATGGTCTGATGAGATCTGCCTGGTTCAAGAGAGCCAAGGAGAGATCCGTTCACCCCGGCTGGTCTCAGAACAGGGAAAGCTGGGATTAGTATGGGAAGAGGACCAAACCTTGAAATCGAAAATTTTCTTTTTCAATGATTTGAAAGGAAGCGGTGAAAGGAATCCTGAAAACGCTCAAGAACAAATCATCATCAATCCATCCTTTGATGATGACCGGTACATCGGATTCGGCGACAGCATCACCTATGGTTATATTGATTCTCTTCCGGCTCCTGATAAAGGCTACATAAACCGTTTGGAAGATATCCTTGACCTGAATTTTGGAGATTCAGAAGTGATCAATGAGGGGAATCCTGCTGAAATCTCAAGCGACGGACTGGGGCGGATCAATGATGTGCTCACAAAAAATGAGGGAAGATACCTGCTTCTTATGGAAGGGACCAATGATGTGGTCTTCAATGATATTTCCATGGATACAACCGCTTTTCATATTAACGAAATGGCTGAGATCTGTCTTGAGTCGGGGGTCCTTCCCTTGATATCAACCATCATTCCCAGAGATGATCTGTTTTGGCATCTCTCCTATTTCAAACAGAGACTTTATGCTTTAAACGATAAGATAAGAGAGATTCCCGGACCTTTGGACATTCCGTTTATCGATATGTTCAATGAGTTCTATTATTATCAGGAAGATGGATTGGACTGGAGAGATCTGCTGAGCGATGATAAACTTCATCCTAATGAAAAAGGGTATCAAGTGATGGCAGAAGATTGGTTTGATGCCATCAAAGATTTTCCCTTTCCTCCCACCGTCACACAAGGGACCAGAGTTTACAACCAAACCCTTTTTGTCTCTGAGCTGGGAAATCTCATCAAATGGCAGGAAAATACCCATTTGTCACCAGAAAATCTATTCAAGGGCTACAGAGTGTATCGAAAAAAACACTCGGAAGCGATTTCAGCTTTCCAGGAAATCGCCTTTCTTCCCATTTGGCTGATGGTTGATTATAAGCAATATTTTGACCCTAACATCGATGCTGGCCAGGATTACAGTTATACGGTGTGTCTGGTCAGAAAGGATGATGTTGAAGGACCTTGTTCCAATATAGTGGGAGTGTCTTCCATCAAATGAAGAGCAATCATTGCATTCGCTTCCTGATGATATGGATGGTTTTATTTGTTTGCATTTCGGATCAAAAAGGACTCTCACAGTCCGAACAAGACGTTTATCAGAAACCGGTGAGCCAAAAAAGAGAGCACAGCACTCTGTTCGGATTCACACTCGGGAATACCCGACCAGCTTCAGAACGATTTAAGGAGGTGTATGGAAACATAGGAGTGATGACCGGGATAGAGATCTCTCATTTTTTTCCTTTGATCCAAAACTCATCCCTGGGGATTTCTCTTGAAATTCGAGGAATGGCCAAAGCCGGACAGTCCACGATTTCAAGACAGAACACTTTGTTATCAATGAATCCCATAACGGTTACAGGCAGATATATTTTGAAAAAGGGTGTTTTGCGTCCTTTTCTCGGGACCGGCCTCGATATTTTTTTGTATAAAGAGCAAAGCAGTCTGGGTGATCATTCAGGAGCAGCCGGTGGTTTCCATTTGGAAGGGGGAGTTTATTGCCACCCTCCATTGTTTGATATGATATCCATCAAAGCAGGAGTCCGCTGGACAAGAGCTGTGGCTCAGGAAGACAGTATCAAAGTGAATCTTGGCGGATTGGAATTCGGATTGGGTATTCTTCTCTGTTTTGAAATTAAAAAAAATTAGAGGAGAAGAACACATGAAAGACGATAACCGAGAGAAGGATAGTCAACTCAGACTTTACAAAAAGCTTTGTTCAAAAATAAAACAAAATCCAGATTCATCGTCTCTGCATGCTCATCTGGGTTCTGTGTGTTTGGATTTGGACTATAAGGAAGAAGCTTTTGAACATTTGAAAACAGCGTTAGAGCTGAATCCGGACTTAGATGATGTGGCTCAGAAGTTGAAGAAAAATTTCAGTGAACATCAACGGATGTTAGTCCGATTCCCAGAGAAAAAAAGAATTCCATTCTGGAAGAATCTGGGAGCTGTTTTTTCATACCCCTTAGCAAAGAGAGGGACTGCGGTCATATTCGTGGGAGCCATGGTGTTTGCCCTGCTGAGTTCTTTACCTGTCTTTGGTCCTTTGCTGTGTCTTGTCTTTGTCTATCCTTTTATCATTGCCTATATGCTGAACATCATAAGGTATGTTGCAGATGGAGAAGAGCAGATGCCGGGTTGGCCCGAAGTCTCAGACTTATGGGATTCTATTTTTCTCCCCGCATTTCGAGTGTTTTTCGCTACACTCATATGTTACACGCCGGTTATGGTCTTGTTTATCCTTGCCGTCCGATCTTCCACAGCTTTGTCTTCGCTCTCTTTTCTCTTTGGAGCGTTTTTCATTTTGGGTACATTTTATTATCCCATGGCTTTGATTTCCGTGGCTATTTATGAAAATGGATTGGCTCCCTTGAATTTTCCTGTTTTGATCAATGCCATGGCCAAAATGAAGGGTGATTATATTTTGGCTATTTTATCAATGTTTGTCATTGATATCATTGCTGTGTTTGTGAGCCAAGTGGCTCTGATTCCGATCCCTATTGTGGGTTCTTTTGTTTTTTGGCTGGTGACTCTTTATTTTGTGACCGTCCAGATGTATATATTGGGGAATGTCTATTATGTCCATGAACATGATTTGGGGTGGTTTTAAAATTCGAATCCGAAGCCAGCTCCGAAGTGAATCCCACCGATGTCGAACTCTCCAGATTTGGATTCGATCTGGCAGTAACGATAATTAACATAAAGGTCAAACACCAAATTTTCAGCTGCTTTGAGAAAAAACCCTGCCTGACCGATAATGCCGATTTGACGGTTCTTTATCTCTTCAGCCAAATGGATATCCTGATATTGATGATATCCCAATCCTCCGCCCAGATAGGGATTGATCATTCCTTTGTTGAATCTTATCTTTAAGCCCGCTTCCAGCGGAATGATTCTGATTTTTCGGTCCGTCCCCTGTTCCGGATCCAATGCAACTCTGGTGTAATTTTTGAAAGCCATCCAGAATTCAACATAATTTCCAATACCGATGTTGATTTCAGCGCCCTCCATAAAGCTGGTTTGAAATTGGTTTCTGAGGTTTTCATCTGAGAATCGATATAAACTTCCCAAAGCTTCTATCCTGATGAATTTTTTTTCTTCCTTTTTCTGTGCCTCCTGCATCTCTTTGAGGATGGCATTGGACTCCTCTAGTAGTGACCGGGTTTCCTGGAGTGCTGTAGTGAGTGTCCGGGTTTGTTCGAGGAATTTTTTCTCCAGGTCTTCAATGTCTTTTTTTTGCACTGTGGTTTGAATTTTCGAAGTGACCTCTTTTGTTGCTTTTTGAGGTTCTTGATTTTTAGAAGGGTCGGGTCTCAGCTCTTTTTGCTTCCGATTCCTTTTTTCAAATGGGAATAGCACTGTGATGCCTTCTGGTGATTCCGAGATTTTGTAGTCGGGAATGTCCTTTGTAAAATCAAACACGATTCTGGCGATGTTCGATTTGTACATACCGGTCCGAATGGATTTGATCTCCGGGTACTCCACCTGATAATAACGGTTTGATTTGATATTCTCGATTCCGTACAAGTCGACCACAAGACGGTTGGGTTCAGAGAGTTCAAACTGGTGAAGAGATGAATACGGGTCACTCAAGATTTTGACCATGAAGCAATCGGCTTGGAAAGAAAACAGGATATCCTTTAAAAAGGGGAACTCTCTGGTTAAAGGCCTATCTAAAGAAGGGGATAGAGAGGGAAGGAGGATGACTATCATCACGATTCTTGAAAGAATATTCCCAATTTTTTTCATGTTCAGATATCCTATTCTAATAAATATCTTTCATTTATACTAGCCTGAAGTTCAAAAAAAGACAATGATGATTGAAGCACCTAAAAAAGTGAAGTGTTCCGATTGTCATTTACAATAACCTTTTATGTCACTGAGGAAAAATGAAAGATTCCCATATCAACATTTTCGGATGAATCGGTCAGGCTGGGCCTGTTCAGACGAATGGCTTTTGAAAAACCTTGAATATCGCAAAAAATGAAATGATAATAAAAGTATCATAGCCATTTCTTTTTTATGAAGGAGCCAGAAAGAATGGCTTTAGGGAGGAAAACAATGAATTCAAAAACAACGCGATTTTTGATCAGCATCTTATTTTTGTGGTTATGGATCATTCTTCATGCTCTATTCATTTCCGCGGAAAAACAACCATCACCAAGAGAAATGAACATGATGACATGGAAGCAGTTTCAAGAGTGTGTTCCCGGACAGATCGAAACGGTTTTGCTTCCTGTGGGGTCTCTTGAGCCGCACGGAGTGATTCCTAATGGAACAGATAACTTAGCCCCACAAGTCATGAGTCAACAGATCGCTCAAGCAGTGAACGCACTCATTGCTCCCACTCTGAATTATGGAGTGACACCCAGGATGAAGGCCTATGCTGGTGCGGTGTCTGTAAATCCCGAATCTTATCAGCCTTTTGTAGAGGATATCCTCATAGGTCTGGCCGAACAAGGATTCAAAAACATCATTGTACTGAACGGGCACGGAGGAAATACGAAATTTCTGCACCAAGCGGTTTTAAAGGTATCAAGCCGATGCAAAGTCAGGATCTTGGTGGTGAATTGGTGGAGCCTTGCGTCAGATGAAACCCAGGAGGTTTTTGGGGAAAGCGGAGGACATGCTGGAAATAACGAGACTGCTTATATTCAAGCTGTTTTCCCTGAACACATTCATCCGGAACAGTATCATGATGATATGGCCACCGTGAATGCAAGGGGTGATTCCTGGTATGCGGTTCCGGTCCCGTCTTCAATAGGGCTTTATGAAAAAGGACAAGGATGTCCCACCTTTGATAAGAAACAGGCTCAAGAATATTTTCAAAAAGTGAACCACAAGGTGGCAAGCTTTATCAAGGAAATGATCAATAAGTGGGATATGGCGGATTTATATCGCTGAATGAGAAGAATACCAAGAAGCCCAGGTGTGATTGAGGTTGAGTTCAATTGTTTTTTGAAATTCTTGTTGGGCCTTTTGAGTCCGTCCTTTTCCTAAATAGCCCAGTCCCAAAAGAAAGTGGAGGCGGGCTTTTTGATCGGAAGCAGACTGCAGAGAGCCGAATTTGATGAAAAACTCTGAAAAATTTTCCTTTTCTAGGCGGTCTTGGGCCGTTTGGATGAGATGATCGAGTTTGTTTTCAGATTGTTTGGATAAGCCCAGATGGTCCATACAAAGGGCCTGGTAAAAGCTGAGGTCAGAAAAGTCTGGCACTTTTTGAGTCAAGGATTTTTTGAAATGGGACATGGCTTGGGCTTTTTTCCCAATTTTGGCATAAGCTTGACCAATAAAATAGTGGATTTTCGCTTCCTGGCCGCCTTGATAGGGTTTTCCTACTTCCTGATTTTGAGGATATTTGAGAGCTGCGCGGTAGTCGGAAAGGGCTTTATTATATTCTCCTGATACAAAGTGATCGTATCCTCTAAGAAGATGGGCATCAACATGGTGATGGTGGATTTGACCTCCTCCTTCCCAGACATGGAAATGATGGGTGTTCATAAGGCGGATAGCGCGGTCATAATGGCCCAGTTGAACCAAGAGCGATATCTCACGGATCAATGCATCACTGCTGTCCTTGACTGTTTTGTGGTATTTATTGAGAAGAGAAAGCCTGAACTCAGGGCTTTTTTTAGCCAGTTCATAGATTTGATCTAACTCCAGAAAAAGCCGGGCATGCTGTTGAGTCAACTCTATTGCAGTTTCCATGCTCCGGAGGGCCTGGGGGATGTTTTTTTCAATCCGGACATAAGCCAGTCCCAGATTACGGTGGACCATGAAATCTGCAGGGTCGATCTGGCTTGATTTTTCCCAGAAAAAGATAGCTTTTCTCGGTTGGTGCTCAAAGAAGCAGTTACCGAGATAATAGGCAGCTTTGGCATCCTCTGGATGCTTTTCCAAAGCATGAAGAAGGACAGGGATGGTTTCTGTTCTGAAAGGAAAACCGTATTTTGAAGACAACTGAGATGCTTTTTGATAGTGAAGGGCAGAGTCTGAGGATTGTTTGTTTTTTTGATAAAAGAAGCCCAGATAGTAATGAGTTAGGGGATGGGGATTTTCGATTTTATGATATCTCCTCAATACGTCTATGGCCTCATCATTAAAACCGCTGTTTCCATAATCCAGCGCCAGTTCAAGATAAGACTGGACTGAGCCGCGCATCAAATGTGTCAATTCAATTGAAATCCGTTCTGCTTGGCGCATCCGATCCTGATCACAAAGAGTCAGATAGAGTTCATTTTTTGCCCAAAAGTCAAGGGGATTGGACTGCAAAGACCTCAGGGCCAGTTGTTTTGCTTTCTTGAGATGATCTGTCTTTCTCATCAATACGGTGAGTAAATTTAATTTTTTGGCTGATTTTTCAGTAGAAGACAAGGGGCCTGTTAGGTATTTCAATGCTTTATCATAATCTCCATTGATGCAGCTGATTTCGGCCAGTTGATAAGTCCCTGCAGAACTCCAAGCATGGTCCCAAGTGGCTTTGGCAAATGATTCTTTGGCTTGAGAGAGATTTCCCAGCTTTCTCAGTGCAAATCCCAGATAGTAATATGCCTTGGCGTTTCGAGGATGAGTGTGGTTGTGAGTCACTCTTTCCAAAGCGCGGTTCAAACATTCCTGGGCTTTTTGGTATCTTGCTGCTTTGATATGAAGGATTCCCAGGGCTGTGTTTGTTCGGGAGTCATATAAATCCCGGTCCAGAGCTTCTTGGTAATAGGAAAAGGCATTAATCCGGGGATTATGGAACTGTTCCAGTCTGGAACCAGTTAAATAGAGCTGCTCAATAGTCTTGATTTTTTCAGGGGGAAGCGGAGGCTTGACAGGCTCAGGTTGATGCTCTGATGTTGTTCTGATAGGGGAATGAGAGATCAATTCCTGGCCTTGTTTGGTTGTGACTCTGACGGCCAAGTTGTTTTTTGAAATCCCATTGGACAACCTGATTTCATGCTGGTAAGGATTCCCTGGTCCAATGTCAGCTTTGAGTGTGGATATCTTTTCTTCTCCAGACCAAAAGACAATGCTCACCTCTTCTCTGTATCGGGTGAGATTTAGGCTGATTTTGGCTTCATTTTTCTCAGCAAATTCAAGGTTTAATGCTGCTTCTGTATTCGCTGCTTTCACCCCTCCCATTTTTTGGAGAGGATACCAGAATTGTTGAATGATTTTTCTCTCATAGGGTTGGATCCAGCTGTAATCTGGTTGATTGTCTGAAAATGCTCCCACCATCAATTCAATATAAGGTCCGTCTTTGTCTGTCAGCATTTTCTCCCACATTCGGCCTTTTTCGCCTGTCCCCCAGTTCCATAGTTTTTTACCAGGGACCGAATGATGGTCTGCCCAATGGATAAGACCGGCTTGTTTCCCGTGGTCGTATCCTGCTAAAAAGTCTCCTTTGCTTTTCCAGGCGAAAAAAGAGGTGGGAGCTGGATGATTTTTCCACCAGCTGATATCCACTCCGCGTGAATAGTCTACCCGGTGGTAAAACTCTCTGGAAATAGGCCAGTGAGTGAATTGGTTTTTTCCGTGATACGTGGCAAATTGAGTATCAGAAGGAAAGATGACTTGATAATCCTTATTTGCATGCACAGCGACATTAGCCCAATAGAGAAAAGAATGCGCCAAAGGAGTCCGGTTGATCAAATGGACTGATGCCTCAATATAAGATCTGTTGGGATAGAGAGACAGGCCGATCACCCATTTCATTCTGTGCATCAATTCCAGTTCTCCGATCCATATGGTTTTGCTTCCGTCTGGATTTTCAGTGATAGTATGATCAACGGCCATAAAGGAAGTGGGTCTGTGGTGATGAGGAAAGTCCCACTCGATGCCCCCAGAAGTCCATGCTCCCAGCATACCGATCAGGGCTGGTTTTATCACAGATTGACGGTAAATGAGGTCGTAGTTATTGGTCTTATCCAGGATGGAGAAAAGTTTGCCACCTAATTCCGGAAGAACACACAGTCTCAGATATTTGTTTTCCAAATAGAGAGCTCGGTATGTTTTTGTTTTCTTTGTCTCTGTCAGTTTGTCATGAAGAGGATAAGGATAGACCCTTCCTTGGGCTCCTTGATAGGCTCTTCCATTGTAGAAAATGGGGAATGGATCTGGTTTCCCGGTGAGATAAGTGGGGATTTTGATGTCCTCTTCCCATGCTTTGACGGACTGTTTTCTGAGCAAACAGCGGCTGCTGGAAAGACCAGGAAATAAAAAAAGAATGACAAATAAAGTCCCAAGAAATGATATAAGGAAATTTTCAGGATTTGTTCTGATTGTCTTTGATGACATCATTGACCTCATTTTTATGATTCCACACCCATTTGTAATAGTCTTTTTTGCTTAAAAACACAGCGGCTTTTTCATCTATGATGATTTTGGCTTGCTTGTGAAATTGAAGTATAGAGGCAGGACAGGAAGATGAAATGGGGCCCTCAACAGCTCTGGATATGGCAACCGCCTTTTCTTCACCGGAAGCGACCAGAATGACCTCTCTGGAGTCCATTATAGTGCCGATTCCCATGGTAATGGCGAACCGGGCTCCTTTTTTTGGGCCAAAGTTGTCTTTGAGCGTGGTCTCAGTCAAGGTCTTGACTCGGGTCCTGGCCTGCAGGGAGGAAGAGGGTTCATTGAATCCGATGTGTCCTTCTCTTCCTATGCCAAGAAGCTGAAGGTCGATCCCGCCTGATTTTTTGATCTTATGTTCGTATTCCCTGCATGCAAGGTCAATATTTGTGGGACGGGAAGGAGGGATGTGGGTGTTTTGGGCAGGGATGTTTATGTGAGAAAAAAGATGATGATTCATATAAGAATGAAATGTGATAGACTCTTCGGGGTCGAATCCGATGTATTCATCCAAATTGAAACTTTTGACCTTTTTGAAATTGACTTTGCCCAGTTGATATGCCTGGACAACTTTTTCATAGATTCCGAGCATGGTGTTTCCTGTAGCGAGTCCTAAAACAATATCCGGTTTTTTTTGAACAGCTGAA
Source organism: Candidatus Aminicenantota bacterium (assembly GCA_014727835.1). Lineage (GTDB taxonomy): Bacteria > Acidobacteriota > Aminicenantia > Aminicenantales > Aminicenantaceae > WJMT01. The sequence continues at coordinate 30,954 of WJMT01000070.1, forward strand.
ACAATCCTGGCGGAGACTTCGTGACTGACCTGTTCATAAGAGGGAAGAATGATGATTTCCATTTACAAACACTCCTTGATCTCAGAATATATAGACTCGACCAAACGATCATTTTTCCCTTCAATGATGATCCTCATCACAGGCTCTGTGTTTGAAGGCCGGACATGTAGCCAAAAATCAGGATACTCCACTTTTAATCCATCCTCAGTGTTGGTCTGGCCTTGATCGAACTTTGCTTGAATGAGGTGGAGTATTCTTTTTCTGTCGTTGAAATTGGCTTTGATTTTGTCCTTGATCATTTTGTAGTAAGGGAGAGCGCTTTTAAGCTGGGATGTCTTTTTTCCTGAAACAGCCAGGTATTCCAAAATCAAAGCCATCCCAACGAAACTGTCTCTGCAGGCGTGTATGTCAGCGGCAATGATCCCTCCGTTTCCTTCTCCTCCGATTTTTGAACCGGTATCCAACATTTTTTTGGAAACATTGATTTCTCCCACTTTTGTTCGGATCAGCTCCACCCCTGCTTTTTCAGAGATGTCTTGAATGACCCGGGATGTGGAGAGGTTGATCACAACAGGAGTTTTTTGTTTGTGGTTCAAATAGTATTGAATGGCTAGAGCCAGAGTGTATTCTTCTCCGATGGGACTTCCTTTTTCATCCACGACAGCCAGTCTATCTGCATCCGCATCCTGAGCAAATCCAATGTCTGCTCCATGTTTTTTCACAGATTCAGACAGAGCCGTGATGTTTTGCGGCAGAGGTTCCGGATTTCTGGGAAATCCATTGGACAAACCACAATTGATGCACTTGACTTCGACTCCCAATTGTTCCAAAAAGCTTTTCACATAAGGAGAGGCGGCCCCTCCGCAGGGGTCCACGATGACTTTCAGCTGTTTGTTTGCAATCAGATCTCCCTGAATGAAATCAAGGATCTTGGTTTCATGGATTTGGAAGGGGTGGCCCTCTTTTTTAATGATTCCTGATTGAGCGACTCTTTTAAACCGTCCTTGGTAGTAATAATCCAGCAGTTCTTCCGCTTCATAAGGGGAGAGAAAAAAACCACCGTTTTTGATGAGTTTCAATGCATTCCATTCCACGGGATTGTGGGAGGCGGTTATAGAAATCCCTCCTCTCAAATGTTTTGATTTCACATAGACCTGCAGAGATGGAATGGGAAGAATCCCCATATCCACGGGGATTGCCCCGCAGGAAAGCAAGCCAGAAAAAACAGCGTATTTGAGCATACTCCCGGAAGGTCTGGTGTCAGTAGCGACTCCGATCTCACCCTCACCTATAAAACTGGAAAAGGCCTCTGAAAATTTCAGAATCAATTGAGGGGTGAGGCTTTGACCCACAATGCCCCTGATTCCGGAGATGCTGATTTTCAGGTCCGATGTTCTCAAGTTTCGATCCTTTCCTTGATTTCCTCTTCGATTGAATTCACGGATTCAAGGTCTTGGCCTTCGATCATGATACGCAAAATGAATTCAGTCAGAGAAGGCCTTATGATAAACCAGGCTTTTTTTCTGTCCACACGGATCCCGTCTGTAAAGTCGGGATGTTCTTTGGAATATTTGTCTTCGAGCTGGTCCATGACCCGGTATGTTTTCACTGGAGACACTTTGATTTTTATTTTCTTCCGGACCAAGTCCGGAAATGGAGAAATGATTTCAGAAAGTTTCTTCCTTTGTTTGGCCATGAGATCCAGTATCAAGGTCAATGAAAAGAGGGAATCGTATCCAGGAGAAAAAGGCAGGAAAGCAAAGCTCCCGCTTCCTTCGCCTCCTGCTTCAGCCCTCTCAGCAATCATGGTGTGGCAGACAGAAGATTGACCCACTCTGGTTTTCAATATTTTTATCCCGCAGATATCAGCGGCCCAATCCACTATGGAAGAGGTGGCCACTGTGGAAACCGCTGTGGTGATATTTTTCTTTAATGAAATCAGGCACAGAGGAAGGGTTGATTCTTCACTCAATGCCGCTCCTTTATCAGAGACCAGCGAAAGACGACTTCCGTCTGAATTCAATAGAAAACCAAGATCAGAATTTGTGGCTTTAACCACAGCTTGGGCTTGAGATGAATTCTCGATGGAGGGTTCAGGTGGATGGGAAAAAGGCTGGTCAATTTCATTGTTGATATAAACCATTTTCAGATTAAAAAATTCACTGTATGGTTTCAGGAAAGGAGAAACCGCCCCGTTGCACGGATCAGCTGTGATTTTGAATTTGGCTTTTCGAATCTCTGAACTGTCCACGACGCTGGAGAGGATTTTCAAATACGCATCCAAGGGAAATTCCTTTTTGCTGATGTGCCCCAGTTGATTCCAAGCAGCTTTATCAAAGGAGCCCGCTTCATAAACATTGAACACATTGTTTCCTTCTGCCGCTTCTAAATAGTGTCCTTCTTGATTGAGCAGCAATATGGCATTCCAAGGAGAAGGGTTGTGTCCGGCTGAAACAGATATTCCCCCCGAGAATTTGCTGTTTCTTAGTGAAAATTGAAGAAAAGGAGTGGGAAGTCTCCCATAGTCGATGCAATCAAGTCCGGAAGCCAAGACAGAAGAGATGGCTGACAGTGAGAGCATTCGGCTTGATTCTCGACAATCTCGACACAGAGCAACTGTTCCTTTTTCCAGATAGGAGGAAAAAGCCGAGGCAAATTGGGATGCGACTTCAACATTGAGGGCTCCCGGCACTTTCCCTCTAACGCCGGAAACAGAAATCCTCAGGCGGTCTTCCAATTTTGATCTCCTGTGAACAGCTCTCCATTTTCATACACAGCCTGAATCTCAAAGGACTTGTTCAAAACAATGAAGTTGGCATCACGTCCGGGCTTGATGTTAAATGAGGAGAGCCCAAAAAAATCAAGCGCATTTGTGCAGACAAGGGGAATGATTTCTTCAGGTTTGATACCAGAATCAAACAGAGCTTTAGCCTGTTCAGAAACTAAAGTGCCTCCACCTGCCAAAACATTGTCTTTGACAGTGATTTTGCGTCCGAATGAGGATATTTTAAACTTTAAAATGGACTGAGATTTGGAATAAGCAGGAGGGATCAGGTCTGATGTCAAGCAGATAGCCGGACCTTTGATTTGAAGGAGAAGAGAAAAAAAATCCATGGAATTGTGAATGGAATCTGCTATGACTTCAAGCTGAAGGTCTTTGAGGACAAGACCTGCGCCGGTCAGGCCGATTTCTCTGTGATGCAGACCGCTCATGGCATTGGGATAATGAGTCATGTGTCTGAGTCCGAGGTCGTAATGTTTCAAGAAATCACGGAATTGAGCTTGACTGTGTCCGGCCGAAGGAATTTTACTGACTTGAAGTGCTTTCTTAACCATAAGCTGCAATGGGTCCATTTCAGGAGCAAATGTATGGACTTTGAAATTCTTGATGCTGAGCAGCTCTTCAATGTTTTCAGGGGTGGGAGTAAGAATGTTTTTCTCCTCCTGACTTCCCTTTTTGATAGGATTGATAAAAGGACCTTCTGCCCTTAAAAAAGGAAAGATGCTGTGAGGATTGTCTTTCCGGTATTTTTGATAATAACCCGAGATCCTTTTGAGTTTGTTTAAAGAAGAACAGCTGATTGTGGGCACTGCGCAAAACACCCCGTTTTGTTTGAGTTTGTTTTCGAGAGAGGCAAAATCGCCTTGTTCAAAATCATATCCCCATCCCCCGTGGATATGAGGATCCGCAAATGGAGGTATGATGTAGGCCGCCTCATAAAGGTTTTTTGTGATGCCAGGATGAATTTTTCCGTCTTTGATATAAAACTTGCTCTTCACAAAACTTCCGTCTTTCCAGATCTTTCCTTTAAAACTTTGGTTGTGGTGATAAGGGCTGCGGCCTGTTTCCATAAAGAGTCTCTTCGCTTGTTATTTTCTTATAAACAAGGCATTAATTCAAATTTTTTGTTCCCATTTGTGCTGATAATTTAATAAAATAACAAAAAGATGTCTCATTTCGAACCATTTGATTTTAAGCAAAGCGAGGAACTTTTAAAAACTTCAGAACATTTGGGATACAAGCTTCCCTTTAGCAAAGATATCTCCAGCCTGTTTGAAAGAACAGACATTAACGGAACAGAGGTCCCCAACCGGTTTGCAGTGCATCCTATGGAGGGATGTGATGCTTATCAAAACGGGGCGCCGAGCAAATGGACCCACAGGCGATACCAGCGGTATGCTGAAGGAGGAAGTGGTTTGATCTGGTTTGAAGCCACTGCTGTGACCAATGAATCCCGCTCAAATCCCCGACAGCTTAGCATCAACAATGAAAACATGAGATTTTTTAAGGCCCTGGTGAATGAAGTGCGTGCCGCAGCCTCTAATCGGTTTGGGAGATCACACCGGGTCTATTGTGTTCTCCAGCTCACTCATTCAGGGAGGTACAGTCAGTCAGTCCTAGGCTCGAAACCTAAAGTGGCTCAGTTCAATCCGTTTTTGGATGGAAATCCGGAAGAAATCCAGATTATCAGAGATGAAGAACTGGATCATCTCCAGGACGATTTTTTGGAAGCGGCACGGCTGGCTTTTCATTCAGGTTTTGATGCCGTGGACATCAAGTGCTGTCATGGTTATCTAATCAATGAGTTGCTGGGTGCTTTTAACAGGAAAAACAGCCAATATGGAGGGAGTTTTGAGAACAGAAGCCGCTTTATGACCGAAGTTTTTCAAAAAGTGGATGCCAATACACAGGCTCTTGATCTCTGTTCCAGAATCAGTGTTTTTGATGGCATCCCATATCCCTATGGATTCGGATTTGCCAAAAAAACAAGCCTGGATATTGACATGACTGAGATCACAGTCTTCCTCAGAAGGTTGATGATCCTTGGCGGTTCTCTGTTCAATATATCTGCAGGCAATCCTCATGCCAAACCTCACATCAGCAGACCTTATGACCGGGCTTTTCCCGGCACCGGTATCCCGGAGGAACATCCGCTAGAGGGAGTGATTCGGCTGATCAAGACAGCTTCCCATCTCCAGAGTCAATTTCCGGAAGTTCCGTTTGTGGGAACAGGATACTCATGGCTTCGTCAATTTTTTCCTTATGTGGGAGCAGCTGTGATCCAGCAAAAGAAAGCGGCTTTTATCGGGCTGGGGAGAAGCTCCCTGGCTTATCCAGATGCCCCTTTAGACCTTATGGAGAAGGGCCATTTGGATAAAAATAAAGTCTGTATCACATGTTCCCGGTGTTCTGAACTGATGAAGAAGCGAGTCAAAACAGGATGTGTGATGCAGGATCCATTTGTTTATGGAGCGGAATATAAGAAATCAAAAAATGAATGAACAAACAGTGAAAATAAAGAACTGTAAAGTCCCGTGCTATTCTCTCAACACTCTAGTCATAGGAAGCGGAATCGCAGGATTGAATGCAGCTCTGTGCCTCTACGAATGCGGATTGAAAAACATTGCTGTGGTCACAGAGGAATGGGGAGGGGGAACCTCGAATAATACCGGTTCTGACAAGCAGACCTACTATAAGATGTCCATCTCTGGAGATCTTTTGGATTCTCCAGTGAAAATGGCCCAGGACCTTTTTAATGGGGGATGCATGCACGGAGATATCGCTCTCTGTGAGGCCGTGAATTCTGTGAGGTGTTTCATGAGACTGGTGAACCTGGGAGTTCCCTTTCCTCATGACAGATATGGTTCTTATGTGGGCTATAAAACCGACAATGATCCTCTGGGGAGAGCTGCTTCTGCAGGACCTCAGACCTCTCAATTGATGTTCAAATGCCTGAGCGAAAAGATCCAACAGATAGGAATCCCGATTTTCAACCAGCATCAGGTCATTTCTCTTCTGGATGAGAAAGAAAAAGAGGAGAAAAAAATTGTCGGTGCTGTTGCCTTAGACAAGACTCAGCTCAACTCTGAGTCTGGGGGGTTTGTGCTGTTCAATGCAGTGAACGTGGTGCTTTCGACAGGAGGGCCGGCTGGAATGTACCACACATCCGTGTATCCCAAAAGCCAGAAGGGATCTACAGGTCTGGCTTTAAAGGTAGGAGCTGTGGGCCAGAACCTTACGGAATCCCAATTTGGCCTGGCTTCTGTTCCCTTTAGATGGAATCTTTCCGGTGCTTATCAACAGGTCATACCCAGATATATATCCACGGATCAAAAGCAGAGAGAGGAAACGGAATTTCTGAATGATTTTTTTCCTGATTCCGGAAGGCTGTCCACCGCCATATTTTCAAAAGGTTATGAATGGCCTTTTGATGTCCACAAGGTCCAAGATTATGGATCTTCATTGATTGATATTCTTGTTTACAGAGAAACCGTACAAAAACAAAGAAGGGTTTTTTTGGACTTTACACAGAATCTGAGCGTAAAAAGAGAAGAGGGGAAATTTGACTTCTCTTTTTTAAGCAGTGAAGCTTATAACTATCTTGAAAAATCAGGGATTTTGTTCGGGACACCTGTACAGAGATTGAGAAGACTGAATGAGCCGGCTTATCAGGTTTTTAAAAACAATGGGATTGATCTGGAAAAGGAGCCCCTTGAGATCGCGGTCTGTGCCCAGCACAATAATGGGGGATTGAAGGGGAATATATGGTGGGAGTCCAATATCAAACACCTGTTTCCAGTGGGCGAGGTCAATGGCTCTCACGGAGTGCGAAGGCCGGGGGGATCATCCTTAAATTCGTGTCAAGTGGGAGGATTGAGAGCCGCATTGTTTATATCAAAAAAATATTCCTATTCCCCTCCTTCGATCCATGAGTTTATTCCTAAAATAAAACAAAAAACAGAGGAAGCCGTGGCATTCACTGAAAAAATCCGATCCCAACCCTCTTTTTCAACGCTCTCTTTGAAACAGATTTTCGAGGAAATCAAGAACAGAATGTCTTGTTTTGGAGCCATCATTAGAAACAAAGAAGCCCTGTCCAAAGAAAAGGCCCGAGCATGGAAGCTTTATCATCGGATAGAAAAACAGTTATCCATCAACTCTACCGAAGAACTCCCCGGTGTTTTTTCATGTTTGGATGCGTGTCTCACTTCTGCTGTATATCTGGAGGCTATGTGTGAATATTTGGAAAAAGGAGGAAAGAGCAGGGGTTCCTTTTTGGTCATGGATTCGGATGGGATACAACCATGTCCGGAGTTGAGTGATGATTGGAAATACAGTTTAGGCAAACCAGGGGCTTTTGTTGATAAGAGGATACTTGAACTGCATTTGGGATCCCAGTTTAGGGTCAAAAAAAAGTGGGTTCCTGTCAGGCAGATACCCAAACCCGATCTGTGGTTTGAAAAGATATGGGAAGATTTCAGAAAAGATAAAATCATTGGGCAGGAGAGATCAAATGAGTGAGCAAAGAGTGGCATTGGTTACAGGGGCATCCAGGGGAATAGGACGTGGGATTGCGATAGAATTGGCAAAAAAAGGTTTTTCTATTGCCGGTAACGCCTCGAGCCTGAAATCGTCTGGCCGGAAACCAGGGCTTTCAGAAGTCAAACAAAAAGTTGAACAGTCCAGAGCAGAGTTTTTGCCGGTTCCGGGAGATATTTCAGATCTGGAATGTCATGAGAAATTGATCCAGAAGGTATTGAATCGATTCGGAAAAATCCATGTCTTGGTCAACAATGCAGGAGTCGCCCCACAAAAAAGAAAAGATATTTTAGATACCACCCCGGAAAGCTTTGACAGATTATTATCAGTCAATCTTCGCAGTGCTTTTTTTCTGACCCAAAGGGTGGCTCGGTTTATGATCCGGCAGAAACAACAGTCTTCTGAATATACAGCCTGTATTATCTTCATTTCTTCTGTATCAGCGGAATTCTCTTCTCCTTCAAGAGCTGAATACTGCATATCCAAGGCAGGGCTGAGTCAAGCCGCTCGTATTTTTGCAGACCGTTTGGCAGAGTATGGGATCAATGTTTATGAGCTGAGGCCAGGTATCATTGATACAGACATGACAAGACCGGTTCAAAAAAAATATGATCGGTTGATTAAGGAAGGCTTAGTCCCTCAGAAGAGATGGGGGACCCCTCAGGATGTGGGAAAAGCAGTAGCGGCCCTGGCTCAAGGTTATTTGGATTATTCCACGGGAGCTGTCATTGAGGTCAGTGGGGGGATGAGCATAAGAAGGTTATAATTTATATTACGGAGTGGGTTCATGAATAAGTCTGAAAAAATATATCGTCTGCTCAAAAAAAATCGTCTGGTGGCGCTGCTGAATCCTCAAAGCAAACAGGAATGCATCACTGCCTATGAGCTGTTCAAAGAGACGGGTGTTGTACTTGAGGTAGCGCTTCGGTCTGAGTCTGCCGAAAAGGGGATCAAACACATCTTTGATCGATACCCGGAAGCTCTTATTCTTGCAGGAACAGTCATGACCAAGCCGAAAGCAGAGAGAGTCATTGAAATGGGAGTGGCTGGGGTGGTTTCAGCTGATTATATCCCGGATGTGGTGAAAGTCTGTGTGGACAGAGATGTGATGTGTATTCCGGGGGGGCTTTCAGATATAGGAAAACAGCTGGTACAGAAAGCAGAGAACCAAGGATGCACTTTAGAGCAACTCAGAGAAAATTATCCTTACCAGTGGGTGTATAAATTGTTTCCCGCGTTTTCAGGTGGTCTGAACAATATGCCTCTGAAAAAAGCATGGACAGGACCATACAGTGATGTCACTGTTTTTTATACGGGGGGAGTGAAGCTGGACAATCTGATTCAGGCTAATTCCATGGATCCCAATGGGATCTTTTGTGCCTCTGCATTAACCAAACACATTCATGATCCGGATGTCATGAAACAGGATATCAAGCAGTGGAAAAGTGTGTTGAGTGCAAAAAGAAAAAAATCCGCTTCCCCCAAAAAGTCTGTTTCGCGACCAAAGCAAACGCCTTCAGTGGTCACTTTTGGCGAACTGATGTTAAGACTCTCACCGGTCAAAGGTGTTCGCCTGAAAAATTCTGAGGAATTGAAGGTTCATTTTGGAGGTGCAGAAGCCAATGTCGCCGTGTGTTTGGCTCAATTTGGGTTCCATTCCTCTTTTGTATCTGTCATCCCTTCAAATGATATCGGTGACAATGCGTTGGCCTGTTTAAAAAAATTCGGAGTGAACACCTGTTTTATCCAAAGAAAGGGAGACCGGCTGGGAATTTATTATTTGGAGCATGGTTCTGGGCCCAGGCCTTCGAAAGTCATCTATGACAGAAAAGGGTCTTCAATCACCCGAATCACACCAGAAGAGATCAATTGGGAAGATGTGTTCAAAGATGTTCAGTGGTTCCACTGGACAGGGATCACCCCAGCCCTGGGTCCTGATGTGGAACAATGCCTGCAGTCAGCTCTGAAAGCGGCAAAAAAAGCAGGAATCCAAGTGAGTGTGGACCTCAATTACAGAAAAAAACTTTGGAGTGAGGACAAAGCCCGAGAGGTTATGACAGAATTGATGGAGTATACAGACGTGATGATGGGAAATGAAGAAGATCCCACTCGGGTATTTGGGATCCAATCCGCTGGAAGTGATGTGAACCGAGGGAAACTCAATATGGATGGATATCAGCGCATGGTAGAAACACTTTGCCAGCGTTTTGATTTCAAAAAAGTGGCTGTGACATTGAGAGAAAGTCTTTCCGCAACTGAAAACATGTGGTCTGCGTGCCTCTATAATGGACAGGATTTCATTCTTGGTCCGAAACACAAGGTATGGATCACTGATAGAGTCGGGACCGGAGATGCGTTTGCTGCTGGTTTGATCTACAGCCTGCTCAGTGGACAAGGGGATAAACAAGCGCTTGAATTCGGGATCGCATCTGCTGTTCTGAAGCATACAGTCTGGGGGGATTTCAATGTGGTCACTGTGGAAGAGGTCAAACGGCTCGCCCAGGGAGAAGACCACGGCCGGGTCCTTCGTTGAATCTTCGCTCAATAGGGGTCGTTTTTGATTTTATACATGAAGTTACGGTCGATAAATGGTTCAAAATGTCTGTATTTTTCCATAAGCTGTATTCTTTTTTTCATGAGATCAGGAAAATTGTTTCCATAAATGAATGGAGTCTGCTTGTTTTTGGATACGATCATCCAATCAATGGGAGCTTGTTCCCAGATTTCAATGAGATTCTGGCTGTTTTGGATCTCTCTGTCCATCATATGGGAAAGAAGTCTTTTGGCTTTGGATTGTTTTGACTTTTGCCCACTGTCCAGGTATTCATGAACAGCATAGATCCAAACAGCCGTATTGCGCAACGTCTCATACAGGCATCTCAATGCGCGGGCCCTCCAGTACTGGTCCTCAAGCACTTTTTCACATGCTCGGTGTTTGGAAAAAATTTCAATGGCCTTATTCAAAGACGGGAACACATTTTGGTCGATCCGATGAGTACAATTCTGAGCATATTTCTTTGATATCAGGTCAAACAAAACATCTTTGGAAAGGTCCACTTTATTGGGATTGTGTAGAGAAGAACACATATGATTTTCGTAATAAGCTCTTTCTTCCTCTGGAATGCGTGAAATATCAGGAACGAGAGGGCGCACAAACAGCCGCTGCCACACCACTCCATAGTGAGAATAGATGGACAGAGGAGGAAAATTTCTCACTGCTAGATCAAGAAAGCGCCAGCCCTTAATCAAGGAGGGACTGTGTTCGGGGGAGCTGTATTTTTGAGCGATCTGAGAAACCGTTTTTTCAATATCCATATTCGGTTCCATTTGGAATCTCCGGAAGATCTCTTGGTTCACACACCAAGGAACGTTTTGTGGGGGATTGATTCCTCCCAAATGGGAAAGGGTCTTGATTTTCAAATCATAAGCTGCACAAAGCTTTTCATATGTCAGCCATGGAAAAGCAATCCCCAGCAATGGCTCGTGATTGGTGTGAGGTCCAAAAGAGTGGAAAAAAAACGGACGGCTTTTTTGAGAATACAGTTTTTCCATGGGATCTTTTTCTTGGGAGTCCAATCGGTTTTGAAGGGCAGAGCCAGTGACTTTAATATCAGGATACACCGGGTGCTCATAATGTCCTTCCCAACCTTTGGTCAGCAGGGAATGGATTTCCACATCAATTCCGTTTTTGAGTTTTGGCCAAAGAAATTTGCGTTCTCCGTAAAACGATTCCATTCGAGTGATGACTCTGAATCGCGGATTGATCTTTTTTCCTGTGTTTAGCAGTGTTTTATAGAAGTCTGCCACATTATCTGCAGCGGCTTTGGCGATGTCCTGATCATCTTTCCATTCTCTGATGAGATAAGCCCCGCCATTGCGCCCCACATAAAGGGATTTGGTGTATTCGAATCCAGCTCCGCTGTCATTGGTCCAGATCGTCAAAAACTCCAGTTCCGGAACCTGTTTCATGATGTTGGTCAGGAGTTCCGCATAGTGTTTTTTCACTGCCGGATGAGCTGTGGATAGAGTATATCTGGGCTTGAAACTCCGAAAAGGATGATCGATCCGAGCTCCCCTTAAAGTGGGGTATTTTCGAAAGATTTCTTCCGGGACAGACCTGGGTTCAAAACACAACAATCCTGGGGTAAGTCCGAACCGGGCAGCTGTGCGGGTATTGTCTTTGAGACGCTCCATGTTTTTATGAACATATTCTTGAGGATAGATCCCTTTATTGAGTCGGCTGAAGGCAAATTGATCCAAAGCCGGGCAGTAGGTGTAGAAATCCGGATAAAATTCCCCGGGAACTCCTTTTTCCGCAGGTTGGTCAAAAGCAAGGGCATTGACTTCTATGTGTGAGAATCCAGCCCGGGCAACCGCTTTCATGTATTGCTCCTTGTCAAAATGACGCATCATTCTGGCATATTGAGTGAGGAACAAATCAAAAGTGGATTTCTCAACAGGAAAAGAGAGAGTTTTGATCCAGGGTGTGAACTGAGTGCATTCTGCGTGGAAAAAGGTCTCCCAAACATATTGATAAGCCCAATACAGAAAACAGGGCTTGGATGACATCAGCCAAGCACATCCGCTTGGATCTGTATGGAACAGCACCCAATCAGTGGGAGCCGAAACCTCTTGGGACTGAAGAGAGGAGGAGTTTTGATGGCTGTTTTTCAATGCAGAAATATAAAACACACTTTTTTGTTTGGGCATGCCCTGTGTTTCTCTGATTCGTATGGGTGTACCGGAAGATGTGTGCTGACACAATTCTTGAGCGATGGTCTTTTGAACAGGGTCGGGATCTTTATCCAGTATGATTTGATTGGTTTGGCTGACAAGATTTTTGAATTTGATGGGGCACCTCCTGTTTCAAAATGATGTGATGTGTGTTTTCGATAATTCATCCCAGGCCTTGAAAGTATGGAAAATGTTTTCCGGCTTGGCTTCCAAACCAAACTCGCATTGAGCGATCACTCCCCCTTCTTGGAAAAGATGATTCCATACAAAATACACGGCTTTTTCGATATCCGGCTTGGAACCATTGACCAAAAGCTCCTGACGGTCCATTTCGCCCCAAAACGTTATTTTGCCTCTGAATTTCTTTCCCAATTCGGGGATATCCATACAAAACAACTGGGAGTTAAGGGCATGGATTCCTGCATCGATGAGAGCCTGGATAATATCTGTGATGTATCCATCAGAATGCATAAACACATATTTTCCATGTGCACTGGCAATATCTGCGTAATCCTTATAAAGGGGCAGAAAAATTTGATTGAATATTTCAGGATTCACAATCAGACCCTGTTGGGTTCCCCAGTCATCCATCAAAGAGATTCCATCAATATCTGTTTGAGCCCAAACTTCGACTTCTTTGCAGTAAAGGGAATGGATTTGATTGATGAGTTCAAACAGTTCAGGGGGTTTTTCTAATAAATCTGTGAGGGTTTTTTCCATGGTTCGTATAAATTGGAGTCTCTCAAAAGGCCTGGTCACTGTTCCTGCAAGGATAAACTGATCTGTGTTTTTACAAAAAGCATTGATCTGTTCTTGATCCAAGTCCAGGATTTCTTCAGGAGGCTGAAAGGTTTCCAGATCTTCCCATTTGGAGATCAGGGGCTGTTTGACAATCCCGATGATGCCATCCCTTGGATTGGAGAATTGACATCCCCATTCGTCAACATAGGGACCTGGGGAATATCTGTCGCCTTTGGTTTTGAGCGGTTTCTTGTACAGAGCTGGTGAAGGCACAATATCATCGGGATATTGTTTGTGGAGCTGTGTAATGGTCTCAGGATACTTTTTTTCAGCCCATGGAAGGACCCATACCTGCCTTGGTATTCTTAAGGGGCTGTCAAATTCAAGGGTTTTTTGGACGATTTGACGGCTGTTTGTATTCATGGCGGTTATGTGTTTATTTCAAATCTCCTCCAGGGAAGAACCGGTAGTTTCGCAAATCGATCTGCTTTCCTTTTTTGGCCCATTTGATTTTTCTTTCTGAGGGCAGAGATGAATTCAAATAACAGTTGTACAAAGTTTCTCCCCAGTTTTTGATCCATAGGCGTTCCTCGGATTGGCTTTTGACTTTGGAACGAGATGGAAAGACACCGGGTTCAGGCACAGATTCCTGTATTCCATTGACAGCCAGTGTGTGGGGGTATGCGGCTTCAGGTCCGCAGACAGCAGGCGTTAGATTTTTGATAACTTTGATCGATTCGTAAAATTTTTTAAACTGGTTCTCTGAATCAGGATTTCCATAGTCCTTGATCGTTCCGTTTTGATCCTGGCAGAGGATTTTTTTTGCAGTTTCTCCATAAGTGATGGTGGCGTTCTCAAATTCCAGTTTAAACAGAGGGCCTAAACTGTTTTGTACGGTATGGGAAGCATAAAAAAGAAGCGTGACTCCATCATCGATCAACAGGCGGCAGGCGATGGAATCAAAATTGTCTATGGAATAAGCTTTGTATGCTTCCGCTTCCACTGAACAGGGGAGAGCGCTGGTGTGTTTCTGGTCTCCTAAAAGGTAAAGAAGATTGTGAAGGAAATGAGCCATGGCATTGTTTGCAGGGCTGTCTAAAATCCAATGTCCTTGTTCGTCCTTGACCTTTCCTGCCCAATCATTTCTCCGATAGTATTCCCATCCTCTGGGCCATAAGCATAAGGTCTTCATTTGAAGAGGTTTCCCGAACAATCCTTTGTGGATATCTTTTTTTAAGGCCTGGATGGAAGATGTGTAAGACCATTGATACCCCACCATTAAATGAAATTTGGTTTTGTTTTTTATTTTGACCATCTGAAGGGCATCCTGGACTGTGGAGGCCAAAGGTTTGTCACAGAGGACATGGCTTCCCTGTTTCAAAGACAGAAGACTCTGGGGAACGTGACAGTGAATAGGGGAAGATATGATGACCAGGTCTGGATTGAGGTGATCTTCATAGACCTGTTCGAGGTTGGAATAAACAGGGATGCTCTGTTTGAGAAACCAAGAGGAATGAGAGGATTGGTCAGGGAACGGCTCAACAGCGGCTCGGATATCAATGAGCCCCCGGTGGTATTCTTTGATCAAAAGCTGAGTGTAATAATGCCCGTATCCTCCGGTTCCGACCATCACCACTGAAACCGGTCTGTTTTGATTTTTATGGATCATTTTTTTGTTCCAAAAGGTTGGTGAAAAAAAGCTGTTTTGAGCAAAGGTCTATGGCAATGGTTTTGATCTCAAAAGGGCTCAAGGACAGTTGGAAATGTTTTTTTATGACAGGGACTGTGAGTTTTACGGATTTTTGTTCGCCTGTGGGTTCAAAAAGCCTCAAGATCATCCAGTTTTCTTCTTCAGCCATTTTCATTGATTTCAATTCAACAGGATCTCCTTCCAAAACAACACCTTGATTGGGAAGAGTGCCTTTTCCGGGGGGAAAGCAACAGAGAATAAAGGGAGCTTGGTTTTTGATTGTGGATTCCCGGCTAATAGAGGAGAGGCGCTGTTCTGCAGTTCCGATATTGATCCAGAATCGAAACGTGTGTTTTCCTTGGTCCATTCGATCCTCAAATCGGTCTTGAGGAACCAAAGGCATGCCGTTCACTGGATGGGCTGCATAAGCCGGAGACCGGAGAAGAGATAGACGCAGTTCACCAGATTTGAAATCAAACCCATGCAAGCCATTGTTGATAACAGTGAGCAGATGTTGTTTGTCTTCTGAAAGGATTCCCGCCCATTTCTGAACCGCATGTTCTCGTTCAGAATGGGAGAAGGTTTCCAATCCGTAAGGCACTTGCCCCAGACAAGTGCTGTTTTTAAAAGCAGAGGGGATAGAGAGTTTCACCATTTTGTCCTTTTCGTTCCAGAATAATTTGATTTCAAGCTCAAGTGCGGACTCTTTCTGGGAAAATTTATAGCGGACACACGCAGAAGAATGGTGGTATTGAAACAAAGCTTCCACCACAGTCCGTATAGGGCCTTGTTCTATGATCCGCAGGGGAGGGAATCGGCTGGACCCTGTGGCAGAAAACACAGCGCTTTGTTCCTGGCTCATAAGCGCGAACTCGCCTATGCATTGACGGAAGGATTCCACTTTCATTCCCCAGGGATCCGGGTCATCAGCCATTATTTTTAATGAGAAAGAGCCCGGCTTAAGAAAATCGATTCCTGAGAATCGGAAGCGGTCTATGAGTCCGGTTTGAGAATTGAGGATCCCTTCTGCTTTTTCAGATTTGAATTTGAACTCTGATTTGATAGGCCTGACTCTATTCTGGGTAGGTTTTTCTGTTTTGAGTGTGCAGTGAAACCGGTTTGTTTCTTGTGGGGAGAGTCTGGCTCTGAAGCAGATCTTTTTCCGGTGATCATTGGAAATATTGCTGCTTTCTTTTTCAAGCTGGCAGGGAACCAAACGTCCCTGATTGTCTCTGAGTTCGGGAATCCAATATTCACTCGGATCTTGATTGGGCTCTTCGGGTTGAAATTCACACCAAAAGATATCTTCAAAGGGAAAGGGATGAGGATTGTAGACTATAATGGGGAACTCGTTTGGAGCGGCTTTTCTCTGGCCTGATAAAAGAGCAAAAAAGGCTCTGTTTTTAAGCCGGGATAAAATCTCCAGTCCATGGCCCATTCGTTGAAGTGAAGATTCCTCCACTTCAGCAGTGCAAGATCCAGGAAGAATATCATGAAATTCACAAAACAGGAGGTCTTCCAATGCTTCGGCCAGTTGTTCTCTCGGATAGCTCATCAATCCGTTGATGTGCGCATGAGAGACCATTGTTTCTGTCAAATAATATTGGTTTTCGAGTTTTCTGTGTTTCTGTTTAATCCGGCTCATACTGGTATAGCAGCCCACAGCCCAAGGATTGAGGTCCTTTTCATATCTAAGAAGATTTTCTTCTTTGATTTGTTCAAAATAGTCTTCTGGGGTTGAATGTTTGATGGTTCTTTGAAAAGAGTCTTTGCTTAATTTTTTGATCTGGGCCAGGTCTTCTCTGGATGGTCCTCCGCCATGATTTCCCACTCCCCAAAGTAAAAGACCCCATTTTTTGGATTGGTTTTGTTTGAGCCATTCTTTGATCCTCTGAGCAGCCTTTCCTTTTTTTGAGTTGTAGTGATAGGGAGTGCGGTGCGCTTTGATTTGAGAACCGTCATATCCGATCCATAAAAAATCATCATTGGGAAGATCCATTGTTTCAGGATCAGGCCTGCAGAAAAGATAAGAATCATATCCTGATTTCTTCAGTATCTGCACCAGCCCTCTGGTGTGCCCAAAAGGATCCAAATTGACAGCAGTATGAGGCTGTACATTGAATGTGTTTCTGAAATATTGATTTCCCACCAGGATTTGTCTGACCAAAGATTCTCCGGACGGCAGATTGCAGTCAGGCTGGAGGTACCATCCTCCCATAATATGCCATTTTTTTTTCTTAACCAGAAATTTGATTTTTTGGAACAGATCTTTGTCATAGATCTCTATCCATTTGTAGAGAAGGGCTTCGTTATGATTGAAAACAAAGCCATCGAATTCTTGACACAATTCCGCTGCAGTGCGGAATGTAGCCAGGGCTTGGGCGCAGCCCTCTTCCCATTCCCAAAGCCAAACAGGGTCCAGATGAGCATTGCAAACCAGCAGAAGAGAGTTGGTTTCTTCCATTTTTAATGATTTCTTTATTATAACAAAACCAGACACAGGGAAAACAAAAAATTAAAAAAAGGGGATTTCCGGGGGTTTTTTATGGAAAATAGATTTTGACAATTGATTTCTGCTATGCTATAAGACTTATCAAAGAAAAGATATTTTTGAGTTTTAAATGAAAAAAGCCCCACCAATGAAGTAAATCTCACCATGGAAGTCAAAACACAGGATTGATTCATTCCCATGTTTGTTTATCCCTTCACCACAGATTTTAGAAATGAAATGTATGAAGATCTTCTTCCTGACTTGTTTCCGGCAAACAAAAAAAGATTTGGATTCCTTCAGGAAGAGGGCTTTATGTTTAAATTATAAAGGAGGTTTTTATTTTGGCTAAAGGAATTGTTAAATGGTTTAGTGACGAGAGAGGATACGGGTTCATCGAACAAGAAGGTCAAGACAAGGATATTTTTGTGCATTATTCTTCGATTGAAATGCCTGGTTTCAAGACGCTTACTGAGGGAGATGAAGTCAGTTTTGAAATTGAAGAGAACGATCGCGGGCTTGTGGCAAAAAATGTGACCAAAGCCTTACCAAAAGAATAAATCAATTTTTCACCTGTCCGTATAAAGCTGTGGACCTTTCAGCATCCCTGTTTGTTCGAGGAGAAATCCAATAAGAAGAAGAACAGAGGACCACAGGTGAAGGAGTGAAACTTGATATCAGGTCATTGATGAATCCAGCCACAAATTGAACAGAAAAGACCTTTTGTTTAAAAGAGCAGCCGGGGTCAACAGGAGCTGTCTTCAAAAAAGGGATCCATGAGAAACAACAAACCAAGAGCTTTCTGTGTAGGAATGGTATTTTTGCTGGGAATAGGACTGATTTTCTCCAGTACCTGTTCAGTTGGAACTGAGAACCATGGTACTGAACATGCGTTCCCACAGTTTAGCCTGATCAATGAGATCAAGTCTGATCCGGAGAGCCCGTTTTACATCAACTTTGAGGATTATCCTTCTCAGCTGGAATCCTATCCTATCGGAGTGTTTGATTCCGGGACTGGTGGATTGAGTGTATTGAATGCCATTTTGGCAATGGATCTTTTTAACAACCGTACCCACGAGAAGGGGAGTGACGGAATCCCTGATTTCAATTCAGAGAGCTTTGTCTATCTTGGAGATAAAGCCAATATGCCTTACGGAAGATATCCTTCTGAACAGAACACGGATTTTTTGCGCGAACTCATCATCAAAGATGTCTGGTTTCTTTTAGGGAGTCGTTTTTTTCAATCCTCCGAAGAACCGATAGCCGAGGGAGAAAAAAAACCGGTCAAAGCCGTAGTCATCGCCTGCAACACAGCAACAGCATATGGAATTGATCTGATCGAATATGTTATCACTGAGTGGGGATTGAATCTGAAAACAATTGGGATTATCGATGCGGGGATGAAAATGGCTTTGGAATCAGTTGGCTCTGAAGAAAAGGCTCTATTGGGTGTTTTTGCTACCCAGGGAACATGTGATTCTCAAGGCTATATCAATGCTTTTGAGAAGGCCTTGCCAGAAACAAAAAAGCAAAAGGTGGACATCATCCAACAAGCCTGTCTGGGATTAGCGGGTGCTGTTGACGGCGATCCGGCTTATATTTCCAAGGATGCGGTTGAAATCAGGGGAATTGGATCCTATCAGGGGCCGGGAATCCGCCATCAAACACATCCCGTAGATCTTTCTCTTTGGAAGGAATATAACTTTGATCAGGGAAATGCACTTTTGGTCAAAAAAGACAAACAGGGTGAGCCGAATCAAGTGGAGCTCAATTCTGTCCGCAATTATATCAATTATTATGTGACCAGCTTTGTGATCAGAGCCATAAAAAGTCCAGAAATCAGGTCTCTTCAGACCATCATTCTTGGATGCACTCATTATGCTCTGTTTAAAAAGGAATTCAGAGAACATTTTCTCTATCTCAGAACTCTTGATGATCGATACAAACGGTTCATTCCCAAGGATCTGATTATCATTGATCCGGCAGAGGCCCAAGCGATGGCTCTTTATCATCATCTCAGCCAAAATGACCTTTTCAGCCCAAACCAGCCTCAAAAATACCAATTTTTTTTCTCGGTTCCCAATCCTCTGTTGGAAGCCAATGTCATCACTCCCAGAAGGGAATTCCCAAATGATTACAAATACAGCCGGTGCATCAATCGGTCTCTCGTTTATGTGAAAAGAATTCCCTTGAAAAAAGAGTTACTGTCCCAGGATATCATCGTTAAATTAAAAAGCAGTTATCCCGCTTTATATGAGATGATGTTCAGCCCAAACGAATGATTTTACCTGGATCTTTATCCTTTATTGACTCGGATTCAATAATTTGATATCAGAAAGAGTGGTTATGAATAAAATCGCTATCTTGACATCGGGAGGAGATTCGCCCGGAATGAACAGTGCGATCCGAAGTGTGGTCAGGTGTGCTTTATCGAAAGAAGTCTCTGTAGTGGGAGTATCTCATGGATACCAGGGTCTCATCGAGAAAAGATTTTGTGATCTAGGAAGAAGAGATGTCAGCAATATCATCACCCGTGGAGGCACCTTCCTGAAAACAGCCCGGTCCAAAGAATTTTATTCCAAAAAAGGGCGAAAGAAAGCCCACCAAAATATGTCAGAAAAAGGTATAGACGGTTTGGTTGTGATCGGCGGAGACGGAACTTTCAAAGGAGCTTTGGTGTTTCACCAGGAGTTTGACTTTTCCGTAACTGGAATCCCAGCCACAATAGACAATGACATCGCAGGGACCCAGGAGACTCTGGGTTTTGATACAGCATTGAATACAGCCATGGATGCCATAGATAAGATCAGAGACACGGCCTACAGTATGGATCGGATTTTCCTGGTCGAAGTGATGGGAAGAAAGTCCGGAGCCATTGCTGTTCACTCAGCTCTGGCTGGAGGCGCTGAAGACCTCTTGATTCCAGAAATGGAACAAAGTGTCAGCAGTGTATTGAAAAAGGTTCAGCAGGGCAGAGAGGCTGGAAAGAAAAGCTGGATCATTATTGTTGCTGAGGGCTCTGGTAAAACCCTGACATTGGCTCAAGAGTTGAGGGAACACATTGATGATGTGCGGGTCACAGTAATCGGGCACGTTCAGAGGGGAGGAAGCCCCAGTGCCTTTGACCGGATTTTGGGGGCCCGGATGGGGAGTGCGGCTGTGCAGTCTCTGCTCCAAGGGAAAAAACATCATGCGGTCGGATGGTTCAACGATAGACCCGTCACCTATCCCCTCCAGAAGGCCATACAGCACAAACAGGAAGATTTCTCTGAATTTATAGAATTGGTACAGATTCTCACCTGATTGTTTTATACTGTATCCCAAAATGAAAAAGGGAGTGTGAGGAATGGAAGCCAAAGATACCGAAAAGCTAGTGTATCCAAAAGCTTTGAAATGTTTCAAATCCACAACACGTGCCATTGATGTCTTCCGACAGATATTGGAGCCGGGATCTTCGCAGGATCAGACTGAATTCTATCGGGCCAGAAAGCTTTTGCGTGATGGCGAAGATTTTTTTAAACAGGCCATCAAAAACGCCAAAAGATTATTGGGACCTCTTCCTGAATATGTAACTTCTGATTATCAGAAATGGAGAAAAGACCTGCTGAGCCAATACCACATGCTGGCCCAAAATGAAGAACAGCAGGCCCTGACAAAAGAAGTGTTACAAGATGAATTTTTAAAAAAAATGATGGACAATGACGAGATAAAAAAATATCTGAGTCTGAATTATGATTCTCAGAAACAAGGACAGAGAAAGCTGGCTAATATTAAGGTCCGGATCATTTTTGATAAACTGAATGACCTTTTGTCGGAAGCTAAAGAAGCACAGAAGAAAATCTTACAGGCAAAACAGCAGTCATAGACCTTTGGGGGACTCTGATTTATACGGATGATTCAAAGCGTGGATGGAGACAGGTTTGAACGGGGGTCTCACTGAAAACAAGCCGATTTCTTTTGGATCCTTTTGACAAAGGACCTGCAAAAGGTCATAAATAACAGGAGCGCAGGTCCGTCCCTGACACGGTCCCATGGCGCATCGAGTGGACATCTTGAGTCCGTTAGGGCTGTTGCAACCCAATTGGATGGCCTCTTTTATGCTTTTCATATCAATGCTTTCACACCGGCAAATGATGGTGTCATCCGGTATCCCGAGGATTGTTCTGGATTTGATCTTATAAAGTGAGTTGAAGCATTTGACAAAACTCAAATGGTGTTGGCGCTCTTTTTGTAGCTTTTTCAAAACAGGAGCCAATCGGTCTGTGTCTTCAAGTCTGAACTTTTCCAATATCCTGTAAGCGGCGATCTTCCCTTCATTCAGTGACTTGTGAGCTCCGCCGATCCCAGTGATTTCTCCGGCTGCCAGAATGTTTTCCACAGTGGTTTCCATCCAATCATTGACCACCACAGTCCATCCTCCTTTTTCTTGAGAATACTCCAACCGACACCCTGCCATTTGAGGAGCTTCTATATTAGGCACAAAGCCAAATCCCACCACCAGAGACTCGGTCTGGTATGTTTTTTCTGAACCACTTATCAGTTCTCCGTTCTGGTCTACTTTTCCCACCACCACTTCCTGAAGGCTGTTTTCCCCTCTGGCTTCGATGACTTGCCTCCTGTATTTCACCGGGACCCGGGATCGAATTATTTTGGACAGATATTTAGCTCCTTCTATGAATTTGGGATATTGATGAATGACCTGAGGGAGAAATTTGATTTTGTTAAAGAACGGAGACAGTTCCATGATGCCCAACAGCTTTCCTTTGTTTTTTATGTATTCATAGGCAGCAGCATACAAAAACAATCCAGAGCCAGCCATGAGTGTTTTTTGTGCAGGAAGCAGGCCTGAACTCTTGATAAGGACTTGGAGCATTCCTGTGGAATAAACTCCGGGGAGGGTCCATCCTTTAAAAGGGAGAAATCTTTCTCTGGCCCCTGTAGCGAAAAGAAGAACATCATATTTTATGGATAATGTTTTTTTTCTGTCATATTCACAAAGAAGGGTGTTGTCTTCATAGACCCCTAGAAGTACGGTCTTATTCATGAGAGTGATTTGTTTTTCTTTGACCTTTTCTATAAAACTGAACCCAGTTTTTTTAATGGGATCATTTTTTTGGTCAGGCGGCTCTCCCAGATTGTCTGGAATCTTTCTCAAAAGTTGTCCGCCCAAGTGGATGTTTTCATCCATTAAAAGGATGCTTAAGTTGTGTCCCGCACACATATCCGCGGCAGTAAGGCCAGAAAAGCCGCTTCCAATGATGACCACATTGAATTTGCTGTTATTTTTTATCATTTGTCTCTATGATCATTCCCGGCTTCACTTCAGTCATGCACGCCCTGACATTGGGGATTCCGTCTATGGTCACTCTGCATTCAAAACAAACGCCCATACCGCACAGCGCGCCTCTGGGTTTTCTGCTGACAGGATTGATTTTTATTTTTTTTTGTCCTGCAGCCAATAAGGCAGCCAGGACTGTTTCCCCTTCATAGGCTTCTGTATCTTTGCCGTTGAGCTTGAATTTGATTTTTTGTTTTCTTAGTATTGAGTCAATTCTTAAATGTTCCATTTTTCCTGATTTTTGGATAGATTTTTGAATCATAAGACTAACTTTTGATTGAATAATTGTCAAGTGAGTGATTTGTTTGACTTCATCCCATTGCTGTGATAAAAAAATATCACTTTGGCTCAACAAGAAAAATGAAGAAAAATTATGATATTGCTGTAATCGGCGCAGGGATCATCGGTATGGCAACTGCTTATTACCTCAGTCAATCAGGGCTTAAAACAGCTGTGATTGAAAAGAAATATATTGGTTCCGGTTCAACCGGGCGTTGTATTTCAGGCATTCGTCAGCAGTTTTCAACACCTACTTCCATTGGTATCATGAAAGAGAGCATCTCTCTTTTCTCCCAGATGGAGGAGGAATTTGGATTCTCTGTTGACTTTAAAAAAAACGGATATCTTTTGATGGCGCACAATCAAGACCTTTTAAACACCTTTCAGGCAAATATTGATGTGCAGAGGAAAGAGGGAGTGAATGTCTCCCTCCTGGGTCCTCAGGAAGCACAGTCCCTTGTGCCTGCATTGAATATCCAGGCCCTTTTGGGAGCTGCTTATTGTCCGGATGATGGCCAGGCCTATCCTTTTTCTGTGCTGAAGGGATACAAAAACGGGATCGATGAAAACAAGGGAGATTTTTATCTCTATGATCCCGTCCAAGAGATTCAGCAGGAGACGCATTTCTTGCTGACTTTGCAAAGCGGAACTCTGATCGAAGCGGATAAGATCCTTCTTTGTGCGGGTCCCTGGACTAGAGAACTCGGTCAAAAGCTGGGATTAGACCTCCCCTTTTATCCTGAAAGACACGAAGCCATCATCACAGAGCGAACACCCAAAGTCATCGAGCCGATGTTGGTTGATTACAGAAAAGACGGGTGCTATTTTCAGCAGCTTTTAACCGGACAGATCATTGGGTGCTACACTCCGGATCCCAATGTTCCTGGAATCAGACAAGACAGTTCTCTTGAATTTCTTCTGGAGATGGCCCAGCGAATGATCCGGTTGATCCCTGAATTGAAAAAAGCAGCCATCCTCCGTCACTGGGCCGGCTGTTACACCATGACCCCTGATGGAAATCCCATAGTGGATCAGACTCCGGTGGATAATTGCTATGTGGCCTCAGGGATGTCAGGACATGGTTTTATGTTCGGCCCTGGTATCTGTAAGCACCTGGCGCATTATATGGTTCATGATAAGTGGGATTCAGACTTCAGTGAGTTTTCCATCAACCGAACATTCCAGAGCAAAGAAAGTCTGAAATAAATCGCTGTGAAGGGCTATTTGATTTTTTTATAAGGTGGTCTTTCCGGGATAAGCATGACTTTGGGTCCTTATTACGTGAATTTTTTCCGTCCGGATCAGTACTGACCGAGATCTGGATGAGCCAACCTGAGGAGTTTTGGAAAAAACGAAGTTCAGGATTCCAATTCAATCCACCGTACACCTTTTTGAATCGATAGCGGTTGTTATCAACAGAATAATCCGCTCCCAAAAGACCGACCGGGACTCTGTCTATATCTGTCAGAGTATCTCCGCCTCCGACTCTATGATGCCCTACACCCAATTCACTGCACATCCATCGGTTCACTCTGTTCAAGTCTTGACGACAGGAAAGGAAAAAAATCTGATTCAGGTCACTTGCTTTTTTTTATCAGAACCAAGATCAAAGCCAGATTAATAAGTCCAAGGGGAGTCCATATCATCCCTATGTATTTTAATATTCTGTCCTGTAAGGACCATCCCTGGATAAGAAACACAACCCCGATGACCAGCAATATGATGGGTTGTGACAAGAAACCGATTTTTTGGTATTTATTCATTCAGACTCCTTGTTTGTTTATATCCATAAATTTGTATGGTCGATTTGTAACAGATGGATCCATGTTTTTAAGGGCTCTTTTTTTCAATCACAGCAGAGTCCCTCCAGTATCTCAGCTTGAGTTTCCCGGCTTTGTCCTCACTTCCGTCAAAGGGAAGACCTGACCGGTCGGATTTGACCTCAATCAACAGCTGGTCTGAATACAGAGCTTTGGTGAGGTTGATGATGGTGTAATTGAGAGAGTTTTTTTGTCTGACAGCAAACACAAAATCTCCATTACTTTCAAGAGGCCCCCATCGGATTTTTCCTGCCTCATAGGTATATCGGGGTCGTCTCCAATCTCTAGAGATGTCCATTCTTAGATTGTTTTTAACGCCGGTGTATATCACTCTGTTATGGTCGCTTATCTTAATGCCCATCCCTGCTTTTTGTGGTGCTACCGCGAGTGGAGTCACTCTGTCTAAGAAAACCTCAGGATTGATTTGAGAGGAATGAGGGATGAGAAGAGTGACAAAACCCACAGTCTCTGCCAATTCAAAATGCTGGGCTGTGGTTTGATGGATGAAGAGTTCCTCTTGGTAGTGTCTTTTTTGAGGGACCACACCCTCCATTCTGTAATGAGTAAGAGGAAAGAGTATAAGGAGATGTTGGTCTTCTGGAAATGTGTGGTTGTTTATTCGGTCATAAACCGTATCATACCAGTGATTTCCGCAGGACGTTATTTTGCGTGTATGCCAGAGGTTTGACAGAGTGAAATATCCTCTTTCCGTTGATTTGAAGACATCGAAAACAACAAACATCTCAGGATCTTTGATGCAAACCAGAATCCTATCCCATTCATACCCCATTTTGTCATCGATCAATCGGGTTCTGCTGTAATCAAAGTCATCGAAAGTCAAAAAATCTATTTTTTTTGTCCGAACTTTTCTATAAGTTCCGGCATTTCTTAAAAAATCCAGAACAGGCTGGCTGACGACAGCATCTCGGGTGCTGTAGCGGTTTTGTCCTTTTTTCTGACCCATAAAAATCTTTTCCGGTCTCACGCACAATCGGTTGTGAAAGTAGTCTTGGCGGTAAGCTCCGAAAGGGCCACTGGGCATATAATCTCTGTATCCTCCATCATGAAGCAGGACAGAACCTTTGTACATCAGAAGAACGATGCTGTTTTCATCTGAGTGGCCATGAGTCATTTTTTCTTCTTCCACTGGGATGGTGTCTCTGAGATAATCTCTGAAGTTCGCCCCTCCGGATCCTTCGTCTCTATAGTTCAAAAGCATGTAGGTGGAATGAGGCTGCCATCCGTTTCTAAAAACAATTTTTTTTCCCACAACATCTTCCATGACTTCTTTGGAAAGGGATTTTGGCGGGACTGGGTTGACGTCATTGCTGCCCCAGAGATAGCAGTCCAGGAGCATGTATCCCAATCCGATATTGGTGGGATTATCAAAATCAATGAATTGATGGGCGATTACAGAAGCAGCCCATTTCAACTGGTTGTTTTGATACTGGTTGGCAGCTGTCTCAAAAAACACAAGAAACCGGTTCCAGTTTCGCATCCAGTGAGCATCTCCAAAATCAGGTATCATTCCCGCAGGACACATCAGATGGAGGTAATAATTGGCGTAATAGTACATTTCAGGGGTTTTGAAAAGCTCTTCCATTTTATCCAGAGCATAGCTGTATCCGCATAGAGCATACAGCCAGACTGCATTGTAAATGGTGGCATCTTCAATTTCCCAATTTCCCCAGTTGTCATCTCCGAGAGCTTTGCGCTGCATATGCCACTTTTCGGCATCAGGGTGAAGGGGAAGAGTTTTTTCTGCCCAAGCGAGAGATTCAGCTCTCAGAGCAGCTCGGTTCATGGTCCCCCATTCCTGAGACCTGAGAAGATACTGCATGCTTTCTGCAATGTGAGTCTCAATTTCCTGTTTTTCTTTTTGGGAAAAAAGGCCCAGATCTTTAAGAAGGGCGTAGGCTCTGATGTATCTCATGGCTGTAAAAAAGTCAGGAAGCACTGGGGGTTTGATGTCGTAATCCGGCCTTTTTTTCACAGCCCATTGAGGATACACTTCAGTGAATTCATCGTAAGTGTTGATTACTTTTTTGGCTCTCTCTCCATATTTGTGTATGTTTTCTGTTTTAAATAGATAGGCATAAATCACTGCCATTTCCAAAAGTCCTCCAGGGGGCCGGTAACCAAAAACATTTTCCGGGTCGAAATTTTCTCTCCATTTCTGTACTCTTTGGTCATAATGGTCCCAAGTCCAGTCTGCAGCCTCTTGAGCATAATTCAGATATTGGGATAAGGGGACCGGCTGAATATTTGCATGCGCTGTGTCTAGTAGATGTGAGAATAAGAGGAAAATAAGTGTTATTAAAATGATAATTTTGGATTTCTTTTTCATGTGAATGTTTCCTTAAAAGATTTATGATTATCATAGTTGAATCAACTGAACAACTCAAGGTAGGTAATTTCACCCCCCGAATCATCTTAAAAGGCGATTGCATTTGACAGAATCAAAATGAGATATTATAAAAAGTATGGAAATTAGAACAAGGGAACTGAAATTCAATATTTTGTGATTGACCTTATAATAGGATGAATGAGCGGATCAGTAAGAATTTTGATAAAAGGATGAGACAATGAATGAAGAGGAGAAAAAAACAAGGTTTCTAAGAGATTTGGATAGAGTGCGTAAGCAGATCTCAGAAATAGAGACCGCAGAATTGGAGAGGGATAAGAAAGAACAAACTTTAAAAGAAGAGAAACTGCATTACAAGAAGCTGCTCGAGGACCTTTCCCTGGGGATCCTATCTGTAAATGTTCAGGGAATCATTGATTTTATCAATACAGCGGCATTGAAAATACTTGGAATCGATTCTTCTCAGGAAATCGAAAAAATTGATGTGTGGAAATCTCCGGTTTTTGTGGATTCAGGAATATCCAAAGGCATTCGAGCCTGTTTGGATACCCAAAAAAAGAAATCGATTGATTCTCTATACCAGGACGAAAAGAACAAGAGACACTATTTTAATAACACATTTTCTCCCATCTTTCACAAAGACGGATCAATCAATGGTGTCATGGTCATTTTAGAGGACATCACTGAGGAAAGAAAAAACGGTGAAGGATTGAAACAGAAACTTGAATTTGAACAATTCATCTCTAAATTGCTGTCTCGGTTGTTGGAAATCAAGGATTCAAATAGCACCTTAAACCAAATACTGGAGGATATCGGCGAGGAATTCAATGCTGACCGAATAGGCCTGTTCCTGTTTGATGAGGATAAGGACTTGATCAACTGTTCCTATGAATGGAACAGGGAGAAAGATGAGCCACAAATCGATCAAAAAAAGAATATCCCGTTTTCTGAGCTGTCATGGTTGGTCGATGCTTTTCACAGCCATCAACCCATTGAGATCCCAAATGTCTCAGAAATAACTAAAACCCAAGAGAGCTTAAAGAAGTTTTGTTTGAATCATCAGGCACTTTCTTTTCTGGGTGTTCCTGTTTTTTGTGAAGACAAATGGATGGGTTTTTTAGGTCTGGAATGGATATCGCAGCCTGGAACATGGACCCAGATAGATCTATCCAAACTGGATAAAACCGGCAGCCATCTCGGATGCACCATGCTGCGTCAAAGAGTGGAGAAAAGCAAAAGAAAGGCTAATGACCGACTTTGTATGCTGGCCCAGGCAGGATTTGAAGCTATTGTTATTCTCAAAAGCAATATCATCATTGATGCCAATCATGCAGCGAGCTCTCTTTTTGAATACAAACCTTCCGAGTACCTCGGGAAAGACTTGTCCCTGTTTTTTGATTCCAATGAGAAGAAGAAGATTGAAAAAACCTTGGAAAAAGCGAAATCTCAGAGTATTGAATCAACAGGCATCAAGAAGAGTGGAGAGGTCTTGGAGGTCGAAATTCTGACCAAAACCATTTTTGACGAGAATGACAAGCTAGATGTACTTGGGATCAGAGATATCACGGGAAGAGAACAGGATGAAAAGAATGTTAAAGAAAAATATGAATCATTGAGGGAGACCCTGGATGAAACGGTTAAAGCTCTAGCCTTCAGTGTAGAGCTCAAAGATCCCTATACTGCAGGGCATATGCAGCGAGTCACCAGACTGGCATGCGCAATGGCTGAAGAAATGGGTCTTTCGGAAGAAAAGATTCAGGGACTCAAAATCGCGGCCAGCATTCATGATATTGGTAAGATCAGCATTCCATCGGAAATCTTGGGTAAACCGGATAAGCTCACCGAAGCAGAACGAATGATTGTGGAAAGTCATCCTAAGGCCGGCTACGAGATTTTAAAAAACATAAGCTTTCCTTGGCCCGTTGCTGACATCGTTCTTCAGCATCACGAGAGAATGAACGGTTCCGGATATCCAAAAGGATTATCCGTGGATCAAATTTTGTTAGAAGCCCGGATTATCGGAGTTGCTGATGTAGTGGAAGCATTGACTTCCCGCCGACACCACAGATCTGCTCAGGAAAAAGATGCGCTTACCAGTGAATTGAAAAAAAACAAAACAAGTCTTTATGATCCAGAAGCAGTGGATGCCTGCCTGAAAATCATCAACAAAAAATCTTTCTCATTCCAGACTTTTAGCCTGGGCAAACGCTAAAGTCCGGAAGTTTCAGTTGAAAATCTCTTTGAGCAGGGGAACCAGGCTTAAAGCATAATCAATTTCTCTTAAGGGGATCTGATTATCAGCGGAGATATCTGTGAACCGTCCGTCTTTATTGCTGTCTTTGGTCACAATGAGCAGATCCGCATAGGGGGCGACAGCACTGATCATTCTTTCATTGTCGCTTCCCGGAGCTCCTCTTTTAGAAATCCCTCCCACGTGGATACCGATGATAGAGATATTGTTCTCTTTACAGTATTTTATGATTTCTTTGAGTCTGTTGACTTCATCATCCACAGTCAGTCCGGATGCTCCCATGCCTTTTAAGCTGGCCCCTATAGCAAACATAATGGTTTGATAGCCTGTACCCTGGGGATATTGTTCGAGATCTGTATGCATTTCTACATGAAATCCCTGTTCAGATTCGGCTCCTCCCAGGCCGACGCCAGCACTGATCATCTGGACGTCCGGAACA
This sequence comes from Candidatus Aminicenantota bacterium, assembly GCA_014727835.1. Classification (GTDB taxonomy): domain Bacteria; phylum Acidobacteriota; class Aminicenantia; order Aminicenantales; family Aminicenantaceae; genus WJMT01. Next base: position 60,420 of record WJMT01000070.1, read on the forward strand.
TCACAGTAGTCATACATGATACCTGCTTCTTCGCAGACGATATTTAACGTGGTCACATCCGGACTTTGGCCGGCGGAAGTGGTGAGTACCGGAAGATCTGCTTTGGGAAGATCTTGTGAGACTAGAAGATTTCCGTTGAGAAGAAAAGCGAGAGAACCCATTAATAAAACAATGACTGTTCTCAATATTATTTTTTTCATGGTCACTCCTTTAACCGAGGCCAATGGTCCGTTTGCCCTCAGTTATGAAATATATTTTCTTTTTTGGCTTTGGAAGGATCTTTGAAATAAGATCCGATTCCATTCTTAACGACTTGTTTATATCGCGGTGTATTGGAAATAAGCAGGGCTTTTTCTGGATTTTTTCGTGTAAACTGCTTGGCTATTTCAAGGACGGCAGAACAGTGCTGACCCACTCTTTTAGACATAGGCCAGCCGTTTTCATCATAAGGAACAAACAGCTTCCCCTTTTTGGATAGTTTCAGAAGAAAGGGGTCTTTTCCGTTCAGAAGGAGGTCTTCTGTTTTGGGTCCTGTGGGTTGGTCGAGAAAAGGAAGGGGGGCCTCCAATAAAAAGGGAAGAGCATCAGAGAAGTCTCCGATTTCTCTATGAGAGAGTCCTCTAAAACCTGAGGGTGAAGGTTCCACATGGTTATCAAATCCCTCCATGGCTTTTAAAGTCAGTGAGGTCATGGTTGCGATGCGCATGGATTTTTCAGGAGCCACAATGCAGTTGGTCACAGGAAACATGGTTTCAGCTCCATGGATGTCGATAACCAGGTCTACATTTTCTTTTCTTATCAGCTCCATGGCTGCATAGGTCAATTTTTCCATCAAAGCTCCGTCCGGTCTTCCTGGCCATGTCCGGTTTGTGTTTCGGATATCCAAATAGGATAGAAGTTGTCTGTCAGGGTAATGAACATACACATCCGGGTCAGGCCATTGGTCTAAGGGAGAAGCCACTCGGTTGCCCATACGAAATCTTTTCTTCCCCCAATGAGTCTTGATTTCAAAATAAAGAGGATATCCATCCCCTGATCGTGTATTTCTGCCCCCGCTGTTGTTGAATTGGGGAATGATGATCAATGTGCCTTTTTCCACCACTGCGTTTTCTAGAAAGATCAGCGAACTCAGCAAAGCTGCAGGCTCGTTAGAATGAGTGTTGGCAATGATCAGCATCTTTCCACCTTCTTGTTCGGCCTTTAGAAAAAAAACATTGGTATCTGTTATGGTCCCGTCCAGTCCCGGGCCGTAATCACTGAGTTTTTTGACTTCGGTGACTCCTGGTCCAGCTACAATAGGAGTCTGAAAATGACGGTGGTGATACAGCTGAAGTCCGCCAATAAGGGTGATAGTGCCAATAAAGAGCACTAACAAAATTTTATATGCAATGATACGTGACATTTGATTCTCCATGGGCTATTTTGCACGAAAAAGTCTTAAAATCAATGGGATCATGATAAGTATGTATTGAAGCATTTGATCCACACTTTTCTCTTCCCGGATAAAATTCCATATTAACAGAGCCAGCAAATAAGCACTGATGAGATAATATATGATCATGATAAACGGCATAACAGTTCCTCCTTATAGACTCCATTTCACCAAAAAGTCCAGTTGGGTGCTGAAGATCACCATCAGCAATCCCACGACAGTGATAACCACCCAGGGAATCCAGGTGCTTTTGAGAAACGACCAGTAAGACCTTTTGTATTCAGAAACCATAACACTCAATCGTCCGATGAGGGCTGTGGGAGGCAGGCCGTCACCCAGGGGCCAAAGAAGGCTCAATCCGGCAATGGCCACAGTGGCGTGAAGTCCGATGGAATCCAAAAACCAGACCAATGGGATACCGATGATTGCAGCCCCACCGTAAGTGAAAACTCCTTCAGAAACAGGGATGATCACAGCAAGAGACACGAAAAGCAGGATTAAAGGAGTGCTGATCACCGCATAGGAGATCAGCCCTCTCACTCCAGTCGCTGTCATGATCTGCTGAAGCATTCCCACAGCTACCATAGTAGAGAGAAGCGGGGTTAATTTTTTGACCGTATCCCTCGATAATTTGACTATGTTTATCTTTTTGGGGCTAAGGATGAGAGCAAAGACAGCAGAGATCACAAACTGAAAAGGAAGGCCAATGACGGGAAGTGTAAAAGGCCAGACTCTTAAAGCAATCACTAAGCCAAAAAAGACCAAAAACGGGATGAGCACTCTCCACCATTTCATACCTTTGGGAACTTGCGGCATTTGTTTTAAGGCGGATTCAAGGGTGGATTTTTCTTGTTTTTTCCAACCTAGGGTTAAAACAGTGAAAGTCCCCAACAAAAGCACTGGGATACCAAGAGGCAGTTCGAATCCCACATAAGGGATGGCGGTTCCTGCAGATAAGATCATGGCCCAGATATTCACTGGAGGAGCTGCCGCACTCAGTCCAGCTATAATGAACAGAATAGCAGCCACTTTTCTGCGTTTGATTCCCAAATAGCCGAGAGCCAGGGCCACAGGGGCTCCGACCACAAGTAAAGAAACGCTGCCTGCACCTGTCAGAGCTCCTGGAATGAGAGTGATGAACATCAAAAGAAGTAGAGCAATGAGACGTTTGTTATAGAAGTATTTAATGGTGTTTTTGACCACATAATTGACACCGCCGGATTCAGAGATAATGGCCATGAATATTGTTGCTGTAACAAATATCAATATCACATCCAAATAGGCAAATGATCCTTCAACCAGATGTCGAGCCAACTGGTTAATAGGGGGAGTCTTGGTGAATGCTCCAAAAATCCCTCCAGCAAGAGCGGCCAGAAACATGCTGATTTCCACAGAGACTTTTCTCCATTTTGCAAAACTGTAAGCAGAGATCATAACCAAGAAAGTAAAGACGATCTGTGTTTGCATTCCAAACTCCTTTGGTCAATTCTACATTTGTGCTTTCCCCGGAGTCAAGAAATCTCAGAAAAAAAACAGCGCGATTTGTTTGTTTGAGATTATTATTTATTTGGAGATGAAAATGATGATATAAGGAACATTTTTGAGTGTCATACGTATTTATTAATAAAGCCTGGGAAGTCTCTCACAAAGGGATCTTTCATAAGGATTTGAAAAATGAAAATATTATTATGGTTTGTTTTGCTGGCACTTTCATGGCCGCTCGCACTGTTGGCTCTAGTGCTTTATCCCATTATTTGGCTTCTTTTGATTCCCTTTCGTTTGCTGGGGATCACAGTCAATGCTGTTTTGGATCTGGTCAAATCGGTCATAACACTACCTGCCCGATTGATATCCCGATGAGAACAGTGAAGAATTCAGGTTTGTTATGTGTTGCCTTTGGGTCTTTTTAAGAAATCAGGCTAATTGGCAAAAGCTCTGAGTTTCTGGCTCATAGGATTGGTCTTGATTTTTTTCAAAGCTTTGGCTTCGATTTGTCTGATTCTTTCCCTGGTGACATTGAATTTTTGTCCCACTTCTTCAAGAGTATGAGGCCTTTCATCACTGAGTCCGAATCTCATTTTCAATACTTTTGTTTCCCTTTCAGATAAAACCTCAAAGGCATCTTGGAGAAGCTCTTTCAGGTTGATGTGAATAACGGTATCAGGAGGAGAAGGAATTTCCTGGTCTTCTATGAAGTCGCCGATTTCGTTTTCATTGTCTCCCACAGGTGTTTGAATTGAGACAGAATCTTGTGTGTTTTCAATGAGATTTCTCAGCCGCTTGACAGGAATTTTTATTTTTTGGGCCAGTTCTTTGTCAGTGGGTTCTCTTCCTTTATCATTCACAAAAGACTTGGTGATTTTTTTGATTTTTTGGAGCTGTTCAGTTACATGAACCGGAAGCCTTATGGTGCGGGATTGATCAGCGATGGCTCTTGTAACAGCCTGTCGTATCCACCATGTGGCATAGGTGGAAAACTTGTATCCTTTTTTATAATCAAATTTTTCAACAGCACGGATCAGACCGAGATTTCCTTCTTGAACAAGGTCCAAAAGGGGAAGTCCCCGGTTTTGGTACTTTTTGGCAATGGAAATGACCAGTCTCAGGTTTGCAGACACCAGTTTGTCGATAGCCTCTTCCTTGATTTTCTGACCCCTCTTGATTTCATTTAAAATGGATTTGTTTTTTTTGTCTGGGTTGGAATTTTTATCAGATAAGGAATCCCTTCTTAGTTTTCTCACAACAGATTCCAGAATATCTTGTTCAACGTTTTCTTTGAGATTCAGGCTCTTGGCCTGGTTTCTCAGTTCTAAAACGATCCTACCCGCAGTAAATTTGGTTTTTTTGGATTTGCGTGTGTTTTTTAGTTGATGGGATAGGGTGTTGATTCTCTGGAAAACAATTTTTTGTTGGGTTCGAGCTTGTTTCACGTTCGCTTCAGATGAACTTTTAGAAGGCATATTCACATAATGAAAAATCTTATCAGGGGATTCTTCTATATTTTTTTGAATCTTGTGGATTTCTTTTAGGGCTTCTTTTGTTTTGCAGAGGGCATTGGTTATGATTTTTTCGCCCTTTTCCATTCGTTTTGCAAGAAAAACCTCTTCATCCTGAGAAAGGAGAAGAATACTCCCCATCTCTCTCATGTATAACTTGATCGGATCCATGGACTGAAGTCTTCCACTTTGAAGATTTTTTTGATTTCTTTTTTTTGCCTTGTTTTTATTTGCTTTTTTTTCCATTGGAAACCTACCTATATATTAACGAATGAAATCCGTGATTTGTTGCAATAAATCTTTGGATTAAAAAAGCGACCTGTGGAAGCATCGCAGGACTGACCTCCCTTTTATTTATATAAAATAATTATTAAATAATAATCAATCCAATTTGTTCATAAATATAAAATAATGATTTGTGAAGCAGTTGTCAAGTCAAATATTTAAAAAATATTCTTTAGAATGACAATCATTCCGGAAAAAGCAGAGGCAATGAGAACAGCTGGCCTTATCAAGCCCTTATCAAAAATTTTAGAAATGCGTTTTGATAAGAAAAAACCCACCAAAATGCCAGGAATCAATGTCAAGGAAGCGAGGATTTCTGTCAGGCCAAATCGTTTGATGATGATCAACGAGCCAATGGATATGATGGTGCCAAAAATAAAAATGGTGGAGAGTGATCCTCTGATTTTGGGTCCTTTTTGATGTTGATAAATGAGAGCCATAGGAGCCCCTCCAATGGCTGATGTGGTGCCCATCAATCCAGAAGCGGTTCCTGATCCAAGGAGATTTGCAGGTGTTAATTTCAGCTCAATACCAGAAACACTGATAACAACAGCAATAAGGACCATTCCTCCAAAAAGCAAGGACATGCTTTTTCGTGGGATGATAAAAAGCAAGGCTGAACCAAGCGCAGCTCCACAGATTCTGCCAGCAACAGCCCATTTGATTTCTTTTCCTTTGATGGTATGCCGTTCTCTCAGTGAAATGAGTATAGTGAGACACAGAGCGGATAATAAAACAGGTCCTGGGACAAAGATAGGATTTAGAATCACTAGAAGTGGCACACCGATGAGTCCGAGGCCGAATCCAATCGAGCCCTGAAGTGTGGCCCCGCCTACGGCTATCAAAAGTCCGATTAATGATTCAGCCAGAGTTAAAGGAAAATTCATAACAATGTTTGCTCTCCACCTTCTTAGGAATGGATCTCGGGTTCATCAAATTTGATGGATTCTTTTATGATCAATCGTGGGATCTTGTTTTCAATCAATAGATTGTTCAGCTCAGGGATATCTTTTTCTATCATGGAGTTGGTGCGGGTTATGAGAGATTTCAATTGGCTGATATTGTCTTTGATCTCTTTGAGTTGGGATTCAGATGGGGGAGAGACGCTGCTTGATATTGAACTTCCAAGCATATAAAGCTTTCCTCTCAGGGAAGAAAGCATCCCTCTCCAGCCCTTTTCCGGGTCTCCATTCAGTTCGATCCGGACCTGTTTTATCTCTTTGGATATTGATTCGATCTTCTCATCAATGACCTCCGGAAGATCTTTGACTTTTTTGAGGTCTGTTTTTAGGGAGCGGATATTTCTTGTGAGATTGGTGAGAGTGTCGTTTGTCTGGTTATAGGGTTCATAGAGTTTATAGAGCTGGTACAAAGCATCATGTTGAGCTTTTCTGTCTTCAAATGTAGCATCGATTTGAGGATCACCCATGACTTCGATCATTTCTGATTGGTTTTCATTCGGTGTGTTCATGGTGACTTTGTATGTTCCGGGAAGGACAAAAGGAGTCGCTAATCTAAAATAGCTTCGGCCTCCTTGGGATGACTCGGGTGGATCGTATTTCAAATCCCATGTGATGCGATGGATTCCTGATTGTCCGGGCCCTTTGATGGATCTGACGACTTTATCTTCAGAATCTGAAATTTCAAAGGTGACTTTCTTGTCTTTCTCTTCTTTCAAATAATAATTGATCACAGCGCCCATAGGGGGATTGGGTGCCACAAACAATTTATCTCCGAGATTTCCTTTGTTGGAAAAGGCATTAAAATAAACCGCTGGATTGATCTTAAACAAAAAGAGAGGAGATTGAGTAGTCTGTTGATCCATCTGTTCCAGAAAAGTGATGTCATCCAGTATCCAGATGCTTCGTCCATGCGTTCCCAGAATCAAGTCATTTTCTTTGGGGTGAATAGCGATATCATCGACAGGAACAGTGGGGAAATTGGATTTGATTTGAATCCATTTGTTTCCTCGGTCCACAGAGAAATAAGCTCCTCTTTCTGTTCCAATAAACAAAAGGTCAGGATTGCGGTGGTGTTCCCTGATCACATTGACGATATGTGCTTCAGGGATCCCGTTTGAGATGTCTTTCCAATTTTTTCCAAAGTTTTCCGTGACAAAGACTTGAGCTCTGAAGTCATTGTTTCTGTGGCCGTCTAAGGTGGCATAGGCTCTCGCTTCAGCATGCTGGGAAGCGACGACTCTGGTAACATAAGTGAATTTTGTGTGATTCGGGATGTGAGAGCTGACATCTTCCCAGGTCTCTCCACTGTCATGGGAGACTTGAACGAGCCCATCATCAGTTCCAACATAAAGAAGGCCTTGTTTGAGGGGAGATTCAGATATTGTTGTGATGTCCCCAAAATAAGCGATTCCATCATGTTTTGATAGGGTGTCTTCGTCTGGAATTTCCCCCATAAGAGGCATTTTTTCCCTGTTTGTTTGAGTGGTCAGGTCAGGTGTTTTTTCCCATGTTTCTCCTCTATCAGTTGAAATAAACAACCTGTTTCCTCCGTAATAGATCTTATTGGGATTGTGAGGGGATATATGTATCGGGGAATTCCAGTTGAATCTGTACTCTTCGTCTTCGTCACTTTCAGGCATGGGCCTTAAGGACCTTCTCTCTCCGGTGACTCGGTCAATACGGAACAGGTTTCCATTTTGGGATTCCGCATATATTTTTGTGGGATCTGTGGGATCAACCTGGGTATAAAATCCATCTCCTCCTCCGATTTTTATCCAGTCAGCATTGGTGACTCCAAGTCTTGTCCGGGTTGCATTCGGGCCTCCCCAGCTCCCATTGTCTTGAAGGCCGCCGTAGACCCAATAGGGATCCTGCATATCAAATCCGATCTCATAGAACTGTCCTAAAGGGATGGTGTTAACAAAATCCCATGTATGACCTCTGTCATAGGAAAAGTAAATCCCTCCATCAGATCCGAGCACTATATGATTTGAATTCTCAGGATTGATCCACAGGGCATGATGGTCTCCATGAGGACTGGAAACCAAATCTGTTTTGAAAGATTTTCCACCATCCTCTGAATAATACATCCGAGCACCCAGGACCCATATCCTTTGCTCATTGTTGGGATCTATACGGATCTGGCTGTAGTACATAGGACGTGGATTTGTGCTGGACATTTTTTCCCAGGTGAATCCTTTGTCTTCTGAGCGGAAGACACCTCCTTTTTTGTTCTCAATGATTGCATAAACGACCTGAGGATCTTTATGATAAATATCGATTCCTATCCGGCCAATATCTCCGGACGGAAGTCCTTTGGTCAGCTTTTTCCAGGTCTCGCCGCTGTCTGTGGTTTTGTACAATCCACTGTGGGGGCCTCCTCCGGAAAAACCCCATCCTCTTCGGCGGCGCTGGTAAGAAGCGGCATAAAGGATGTTGGGGCTCGCCGGGTCTATGGCCACATCCGAAAATCCGGTATCTTCATTGATAAACAGGGTGTTGGTCCATGTCTTTCCTCCGTCCTCTGTTTTATAAAGCCCCCGCTCTTTATTGGGTCCCCAGAGATGGCCCAGTGCAGCCACATACACGACATCAGGATTTCTGGGATGAATGACAATCCGGCCTATATGATGGGTCTCTTCAAGTCCCATATGATTCCATGTTTTGCCCCCGTCATTGGATTTGTAGACTCCATTCCCCCATGAAGAACTCTGCCGATTATTGGGTTCTCCGGTCCCTACCCAGACAATGTCTGGATTCGAGGGAGAAACAGTGACATCTCCTATGGAGCTTGTTTCCTGATCATCAAAGATGGATTGCCAGGTGATGCCGTTATTGGTGGTTTTCCATAGTCCACCCGAAGCTGTCCCCACATAAATGGTATTGGGGTCGTTTTGGACCACAGCAAAGTCATCAATTCTTCCTCCCATATTCGCTGGACCGATATTCCTTAACTCCACCCGATCTAAGAGAGACTCGGAAATTGCCGTTGCGCTGTTGTTGTCTGCTTTTTTAGCGCTGGTAAAAAATAAACAAATCAAGACCATACAGAAAAATAAAAAAAGACGAGTTGTGAATCCCCTAACTTTCAATGTTTCCTCCTTTGATCAATCATTAAAATGAAATCGAAAGCATCTGCCTTTCTTATAGATGCTCAAGTGATATTTATCATAACATGAGAGTATAAGTCAAAGAATCAGAATCAAATTTGACAATCCAAGGAACTGATTATTAACCTGGATTATTCACGAGTCAAGATTGCGGCAGATGCGAGGCCCAGGGCATGAAGATGCAGTCCTTCACTGCGAATGCCCTGTAACGAAGCAGATGCTGTAAGATCGACTCGCTTGCTGGGTCAACAAAAGGCGATTAAAATAGAAAAGACAAACATGAAAAATATTCCAATCACTGTTCTAAACAAATTCTTGTATATCGCAGAAATGAATATAATAATGAAAACATCGCTATTTTTTATGAATAGTCCAGGTTAACATGGATAAAAGAAAAAAAAGTTTTCTCGGTATGATTAAACACAGAAAAAAATGGCTTTATTTCTTGCCCGCCTTTTTGTATTACGCTCTGATATTTTTCCTTTCTTCAAGAAGTTATCAGACCAAAGTGGAGGTGCCTTTTTTCGATAAATTCCTTCATCTGCTGGAGTTTGCCGGATTGGGTTTTCTTCTTTCTCTGGGTTTTTATGCGAGAGACGTTTCCCTTAAATCCAGGTTTGGTTTGGTTTTTTCCATAGGATTGATTCTTTCTGGGTTAGATGAACTTCATCAATTTTTTGTGCCCATGAGATACATGGATGGATTTGATTTGATTGCTGATATGATCGGTGTGATCACTGGTTTTTTTGTTTTCATTTTTATTTCTCGAAAGCTGAAATGGAACCATTCCCGAGATTCTTGATATGGATCTAAACAGCGTTGACTGGGCCATAGGACTGTGGTAGGTTGGAGCCAAAATTAATCTTCAAGGAGAAGACAAATGGAATCTCCAAAAAAAAGTTCAACTAAAAATTGGCTCATAGGATGCGGCATAGGATGCGGAGTTGTGATTGTGATCGGGATCGTGCTGGTCGTATCCGGAGTGTTTTTTGTCAAAAATATGGTCAATACTTTTGAAGAATCCGAGGATGTGCTGAAGACCTTAACCAAAAAATACGGAAAAATCTACGACTACAGCCCTTCTCCTTATGGCTCTATAAAATCAAGCCGAATGGAGGTTTTTCTGAATACAAGAGAGTCCTTAAAAACGGTCAAGGAAGAACTGGAGAGATCCATTGAGTTTCTTTCAGAAGAACAAAAAGACGAGCGGGAACCAAAAAGAAAATCTGGTGGAGTTCTCAAAAAAATAAGAACAGGTATTGGTTTGATACCGAGAATAGCCGAATACCTGAAACAGCGCAATCAAGCTCTACTTGAAGCCGGAATGGGAATCGGTGAGTATTATTATATCTACACGATTTCCTACTACGGCTGGCTTAACAAACCCATAACGGATGGGCTGCCCATTGATATCAATGATGACAATGGATTTGACTATCAGCATTGGGAGGATGAAGAATCAAAAGAGATAAGGCATGACCTTGCTGTAAGACGTTTGCATCAAATGATACTCCCCATGCTGAAAAATCAGCAAGAACAGCTTCTGGAAAAGAGTCAACAAGAGCAAATATCAGACGCATGGGCCAAGGCATTGGAACAAGAAATCAAAGCCTTGGAATCCAATCGATACCGTCTGATATGGCAGGATGGCCTGCCAGAAGTGATTGTCTCTTCCCTCCGGCCGTATAAACATCGATTAGAGTCCAGCTACAGCCCGTCTCTCAACAACATCGAGATGATCATTGAACAGCATTAGTGTTGTTTGATGAATAAAGAAATTCTCCGTCTTTCCATCCCCATTATTATCAGCAATATATCCATTCCTTTATTGGGCATGGTGGACACGGCTTTGATGGGACGGCTGGAGAATGAGTATTATATCGGAGCGGTTGCTTTAGGGAGCTTGATCTTTAATTTTGTTTATTGGGGATTTGGCTTTCTTCGCATGGGGACGACAGGGCTCACAGCGCAAGCTTACGGAAGAAATGATCCCAAAGAAATCATTGCCATCTTGGCCAGAGGATTGTTAGTGGCAGCAGCAGGAAGTCTGGTGCTGATCGCTCTTCAGTCTGTTATTTCATGGTTCGGGTTCTCTCTAATCCCTGGTGAAGAATCCGTAAAGTCTTTAGCTGAACAATATTTCTTTATCCGGATCTATGCTGCTCCGGCAACTCTTGCTTTGTACGTGTTTTACGGATGGTTTTTGGGAATGCAAAACGCCAAATATCCCATGTTTTTAACCGTTTTGGTCAATCTGGTCAATATTGGATTCAATGTTTTTTTTGTTTCTTTTTTAGGGATGAAGTCTGATGGAGTGGCATTAGGGACAGTGTGTGCTCAATACACAGGATTGGGGCTGGCTGTGATTTTGTTTGTTTCCAAGTACAGACATCATGTGAAAGATTATGAGAGCAAAATTGTTTTAAAACTGGAGTCTGTAAAGCTATTTTTCTCTGTCAACAGAGACATTTTTATCAGAACCATTTGCCTGGTGTTCACTTTTGCTTTTTTCACTGCGGCTTCTTCAGCAATGGAGCCGCTCATTTTGGCTGCAAATCAGATCCTCCTTCAGTATGTCTCATTGATGGCCTATGGTGTGGATGGATTTGCATTTGCTGCGGAGAGTCTGGTGGGTCGGTTTACTGGGGAAAAAAACAGGGCAGCCTTGAAATCAGCTGTTCAGAAGCTGTTTATTTGGGGATGCGGTATGGGAGCTGGTTTTGCCATTTTGTATGCATTGTTTAAAAAGAAATTGATAGTTGTATTCACTGATTTGGAACCTGTGATTGAAACCGCTTCTGTTTATGTGTGGTGGTTGGTTGTGATTCCTGTTTTTGGAGCAGTGGCTTATATGTGGGACGGTATTTATATCGGAGCAACCGCAACCAAACCTATGCGCAATATGATGCTGATTTCCACCCTCATTGTGTTTCTGCCGGTGACTCTTCTCTTTGTCCGTTTCTTGGGGAACCATGGTCTTTGGCTGGCATTGACTCTGTTTATGATTGCCCGGGGAACCACCCTGACTCTGCTTTCCAGAAAACATATATTTCAGCGAATTTGAATTCCCCTGGGAACAGGGACGATTTGTACCTTTTATTCTGTTTTTCTATGTAATTTTGATGATATTCTTCAGCCTTGTAAAATTCTTTGAAAGGCTGGATTTCAGTAACAATAAGTTTTGGAAATTTATCTGATTTTTCAAGCTGCGCTCTTTTTTTTCAGCCGCTTTTTTTTGCTCTTTGTTTTCATAAAAAATGACTGATCTGTACTGAGTTCCGATATTCGGACCCTGCCTGTTCAATTGAGTGGGCTCAGGTCCGTCATTGAACATATGGCCGAGGTGGGATTCACATGACGAAAATACGCAACCATTGAATTGAGGATTCAACAAACCAAAAAGAGAGGTTTGGACTCACCAAATGATAACCGGTATATTATCAACAAATCAATAAACCTGCATTACTCATGAGTCTATATTTTAGGCCTGATGAAACTCATATATGACTTGTGCTCCGTTCAGATTTTTAAGGCTATTCTTCGCACTGTATTTTCGGCTGCTGCGCAACTTCCTCCATCCGTGGGTCAAACATGCTCGCAGCTCAGCATTGCTGAGTTTCCTTATATACAGCGCTCAGAAGGCACAATCTTCAATGTCGCTTCAGCCATACCTGAGTTTCAGATGGATTCGCCAGGAGTGTCAAACAATGGCGATTAGAATAGAAAATACAAAGATGAGAATTGTATAGATCATAGGCCAAAAAAAACTTGTATATCGCAGAGAAGAGTACAATAATAAAAACATCGCCATTTCTTTGTGAATAGTCCAGGTCAATGAATGGGGGAAAAAATGAAAACATATAAACTTGTGGGAGGCGTATTGATTTGCTTTGTTTTGATAAGCGGATGTCATCTGAGTGGGGAGAGTCCAAAGAGTTTCCGTTTGCAGGAGCTTGACCTTTTGAATCAGCTCAATTTGAGTGAGACAGGTCTTGAACAACTGAAACAGAATGGCTTTGTGGTCACTCTTGGTTCAGAAAAAGAAATGTTTGATATTTATCTGGACTGCAAAAAACAAAACCATCCTGTTTTTATCACCACAGATGTGGTTCTCCATACAGCCCATCTTTTTTTTGATAAGACATTAAGAGTCCTTGAGATGGAGAGACTCATAGACCGTTCCAAAGAGCTCACTGAACGAATGATTGAGATCTCCAAAACCCAATATCAAAAAGCAGATGACTCTGTTATCAAGGAAGCGGCCCGGCTGAACATTGGATTTTTCTCTGTCGCAAAGTCCTTATTTGAACCGGATTTCCAACCGGGTTTCAACCTGGATAAACTGGTGAACGAAGAGTTGAAGAATATCCAGGAACATGAGGGATTGAAATTCAGGAAACTTATGTCTTATGTGGAAAATCCAGCTCTAATCAAACATCCTTATGCTTATGAAGATTACAGTCAGTATGTACCCAGGGGACATTACACTCGGAATGAGTTGTTTGCAAAGTATTTTAAGGTCTTGATGTGGTATGGAAGGATCGACTTCAAATTGAGTCCAGGAACAGATCAAGAAGCCCTTTATCACGGACAAAAAATGACCCTTCAGGCTCTATTGATCACTGATGCCCTGATGAGGGACAAACGAGCTCATCAATTGTGGAACAGCCTCTATGAGCCCACTGTTTATTTTGTAGGAAAGACCGATGATTTGAGTGTAAAGGATTTCATTCCTCTTATAGAAGAGGTTTATGGTTCTAAAAAAAGCATTGATGATTACAATCACAAAGAACCTCTGTCCCAATTCATAGAAAGAGCCATTGAATCGAGACCTCCCCAAATTCTTTCTGGTGTGTCTTTTCAAGAAGATGGAGATTTTCAGAAGATCCATTTGGGATTCCGCTTCATGGGACAGAGGTTTATCCCGGATTCATATATTTTCCAGCAGCTGGTTTATGGACAAGAGAAACTCATGTATGTGGGCCACAATGAGCCATTCACTATGGAATACATCCCTAATGTGGGCCCTGCCAGAGCGTTTCCGAGAGGATTGGATCTGTTTGCAGTGTTGGGATCGCAGAGGGCTCTGGATATTTTAAAAAAACAGGGAGATACAAGATATAAAGGATATTCTGAACAGCTCCATCAATTGAAAAAAGAATTTTCTTCATTGACCGATTCCCAGTGGAAAAAGAATCTTTACTGGCGCTGGATTCACAGCTTTCTTCCTTTGTTAAAAGAGCCCCGGGGAGAGACCGTTCCTGATTTCATGAAGAATCTCTCATGGATAGACAAGCAGCTCTTGACCGTACTGGGCTCTTGGACCGAGCTGAGGCATGATACCATCCTTTATGCCAAACAGAGTTACACGGTTATGGGAAGAGCACCGATGCCAAAATCCGCCTTCACGTATGGTTTTGTGGAGCCCTATCCCCAGGTCTTTGACAGAATCAAGGGAATGATGTCCAAACTCAGGCAAATGAATGGAAAGTGGGGCCAAGGCATTCCTGAGGTACAGAACAAGATCAAAGATTTTGAAGATGTTCTCTCTAAATTAATTGTTATTTCGAAAAAGGAGCTGCAAAACAGGCCCTTGACCAAGCAGGAATATGATTTTATCTGGAATATCGGCAGCACTCTTAAAGAATTGAAAACATTTCCCTTAAATATACAAAATAAAATCAGCTCAAGCACAGATGAACGTATAGACATCATTGCTGATGTTCACACAGACCTGAATACCAAACAGGTGCTTGAAGAAGGGGTGGGTTCTCCGTTACATATCTATGTGATGCTCAAAGATATAAAGGGCTTTCGTTTGAGTCACGGAGCTGTATTTTCTTATTATGAATTCAAGCATGCATTGAAAGACCGATTAACGGATGAAAAGTGGCAGGAAATGGGGCAGAATCATCAAAGACCGGGCCTTCCCGAATGGACACGAAGTTTTATATCTGATCGTTGAGCTGTTCAGGATTTGTGACCGGCTTTTGACAGGTTAAATCTGTGCACACATAGGCCGCGGATTTTCCGTTGATCAGTTTTTTGTTTTGAAGTAATGGAATACGGGATGACAGCATCTGATGTTCCGTGTTTTTGGGGTCTGAAAAAACCAGCGTCCGGTTAGGGAGGAATCGGCTCCAAACCGTCTTCAATAGTTTTTGGCTTTCTGTGGAGTCTCTGTCGCCCACCAATGCGATTTCTTTTTCCGGATAAATAAGGAAAGAGGCATTTATCAGCATTTTCATATAAGCATGAGGATATTTTTCCATTTGATTTTTAAGAGATTGAACAATCCGAAGTGATTTTTCCAGGTACTGCTTTTTTTGAAAAACACGTCCTATTCGCATGAGGGCTTCCACAGCACTGCCTGAGGAAGAAGGAAGAGCGCTGTCTGTGGCGGTTACGGTCCGAACAAGCTGGTGATGATGGTGATGGCTGGTATTGTAAAAACAATCTTTTTTGTGGTCCCAAAACAGGGAGACCATCTCTTCGGTGAGTGTCTCAGCATGATTGAGCCAATCGGGATTGAAGTCAGCTTCGTAAAGGTCTATAAGGGCATTGATCAACAAAGCATGATCTTGGAGATAAGCATGTTGTTTGCTTTTCCCAGCCCTGTGGGTCCTGAGAAGATGATGGTCTTTATTTCTCATATGGCTGATGATGAAACGGGCTGTTTTCTGTGCAAAACTCAAATAATCCGGGTTTTGGAAAACCTGGTATCCCAATGACAAGGCTGATACCATCAGAGCATTCCAAGATGTGATGACCTTGTCATCTAAAAAAGGTCTTTCTCTCTTATCGCGGGCATGGAGCAGTTTCTTTTTTGCTGAGGTTAGAACATCCTTCACTTTGTCCTTATCCCATTGGAATATTTCCGCAAACCGAGATAAAGGTTCTCTGGTGTGGAGAATGTTCAGTCCTTGATGATAGGGTTCCTGAAAAGAAAAGTTGCCGTTTTTTTCTACATGAAAGTAGGAGGACACCAGATCTGCTTCCTGTTTGTTCAATAAATTCTCGATTTCCTCTTGCTCCCATAAATAGAAAAGACCTTCTTTTCCGTTGACATCCGCATCTTCTGATGAAAAAAATCCTCCCTTGTCCTGTGACATATAAGTCAATGTGTATGTAAAGATGTTTTGAGCGACTACTGAATAGAATTTGTTTCCTGTGATCAAAAAAGCATGAGAGAAGACAGATGCCAGTTGGGCATTGTCATACAGCATTTTTTCAAAATGAGGGACCAGCCAGATCCTGTCTGTGGAGTATCTGTGAAATCCTCCTGCAAGATGATCGTGTATGCCTCCTGAGGCCATTCTGTCCAGGGTTAAAGTCACCATTTGGAGAGAGGAGTCCTGTTTGTTTTGATGGTGATCATACATCAGAAACAAGAGAGCTTGAGAAGCAGGAAACTTGGGTGCATTTCCGAATCCTCCCCATTCGGGGTCAAAAGATTGTTTCAATTGATTGCGCGCTCTTTCCAGAAGGTCCTGGCTCAATTCCTTATCATCACTGTGAGATATGGGAAAAGCCGTTCTTTTCTGCAATGCCTTTGTCAATCGGTCTGAATCCAGGATGATCTGTTCTCTTTCTTTTTCTTTGTCCCATATTTCACTGATACGGCTGATCAAACGTTTGAAACCGGTCATCCCGGCTTTGTCTTTAGGAGGAAAATAAGTTCCTCCAAAAAATGGTTTCAAATCAGGGGTCAGAAATACAGTCAAGGGCCATCCTCCTCGGCCTGTCAAAGCCACCACAGCAGACATGTATATCTCGTCAATATCTGGTCTTTCTTCCCGGTCCACTTTGATGGAAATGAAATTGTTGTTCAGAATCTCTGCAATTTCAGGATCAGTGAACGATTCTCTCTCCATAACATGACACCAATGGCATGAGGAGTATCCTATGGATAAAAATATGGGCTTGTTTTCCTTTTTAGCTCTGGAGATCGCGTCATCATCCCATGGATTCCAATGGACGGGATTGCTTGCATGCTGGAGAAGGTAGGGGCTGGTTTCAGTGTTCAGTCTATTGGGTCTTTTTTTTGATAGCATTAGATTCAAATTATAACAGAAAATTAAAATATATTAATTTAAATTTAACCTTGTTTTAATGCTTGCCTTCTATAATTGAAGCATCAAATGAATGCATAACATACTTTTGATGGGCAAACAATGCTGCTGAAAAGTGGAATTGGGCCTCAAAAACTGGCATAATGAATACTAGGAAAATGAGAGTGTTGATTGTTGAGGATGATAAGAAATTGTCTGCTTTTCTGCAAAAGGGATTGAGAGAAGAGCAGTTTGCCGTGGATGTGTGCCGCAACGGAACGGATGCCATCTATTTTATTGAAGTGAATGATTATGATGTGATCATCCTGGATATCATGCTTCCTGGAAAGGACGGGATCTCAATCTGCAGAGAACTGAGAGAGAAATCCATCACCACCCCTGTTATTATGCTTACAGCCAAGGATACTGTAGAAGATAAAATAAACGGGCTTTCTCAAGGAGCAGACGATTACCTCACCAAGCCGTTCTCCTTTGCTGAACTTTTGGCACGGATTAAGGCTCTCTTGAGAAGAAGTCAGGATTATAAGGAGAAAAGCCTGAAAGTCAGTGACCTGGAGTTGAATCCTTGGAAGCGAACAGTTTCTAGAGAAGGTCAACTGATTTCACTCACAGGCAAAGAATATGCCTTGTTGGAATACTTGATGCGGAATAGAGGACACACGGTGTCAAAATCCATGATCATCGAACATGTCTGGGATATGAACTATGAGGGGCTGAGCAATGTGGTCAATGTTTATATCAATCATTTGAGAAACAAGATAGATAAAGGCTTTAAAGAAAAACTCATCCATACCATCAGAGGATACGGGTATAAAATTGATGAAAATAAAAAAAACTAGATCTCTCATATTCAAACTCACAGTCTGGTATGTTGTTTTTCTCTCTATTATCATTGTGATCATTGGAGCTATAATTTTCGGAAGCTACAGGAACAGTCTCTTGAATGAATTGGATATTAAGTTAGGAGAGATCGCAGATGAACTGAATGATGCTTACTGGAGACACAGAGGGGTTTCCTTTCTGGACGCCATAGAGAAAGTGGAAAATGAATTCAGACGTGTCGCCCCTCATATTTTAATTGTCAAGATCGCGCATGATAAAAAAAATTTTCTAGAAAAAGTGATCCATACCGGAAATTCCTATGACAAAAATTTTATATTAAGCCGAGATCTCTACTGCAGATCGGACAGATCCGATCTGAATCCTCTTTACGTGACCTGGGATGAGGGATCCATGCGTTCTTCTCATTTGCGAGTTATTCTTTTTCCTGTCAAAAGAAACACCATTCTTCAAATCGGATTATCTCTCAAATCATTTTATTCAAGGACCAGTCAAGTTCTTATACTTGTCGCCTTATCCGGGATTCTGTTTTTGGTTCTTGCTTCAGCCGGAGGGAATTTCATCATAAGAAAAGCGCTTTTGCCTGTCGTCAATGTGGCGCAGACAGCCAATCAGATCAGCACAGATGACCTCTCTCACCGCATTGAGACTAAAAAGCGAACCGATGAGATCGGAGTCTTGGTAGAGACATTCAATGAAATGATCACCAGACTTGACAAATCAGTTAAAAAGATCAAGCGGTTTTCAGGTGATGTCTCCCATGAGCTCAGGACCCCTTTGACCAATATCAGAGGGGAAATTGAAGTGAGTTTGAGAAAAGAGAGGGCTTTTGATGAGTATAAAAAGACCTTGAACAGTGTTTTGGAAGAAACCCACCACATGGAAAAGATCATCGATGATCTGCTTTTGCTTTCCAGGACTGAGAGTTTAAACAAAGAAACCTTAACCGAAGAAGTCTCCTTGGACGAGGTCCTGCTCCAAGTCTATGAACGGTTTGAACAGCCCGCATCAAAAAAGAACATCCATCTCAATATCAAAAAAGTGACACCTGTGACCATCAAAGGCCAGAAAGCTCTTATAGCCCGGCTGTTTTCGAATTTGATCGATAATGCTTTGCAATACACAAAAGAAGGGGGAAGGGTTGATCTTTCACTCAACAAAGACAGAGAGTATGGGATTTTGAAAATATCGGATACAGGAATCGGTATTCCTGAAGAATCTATTCCTTTTGTATTTGATCGGTTCTATGTGGTGGAACAGTCCCGGTCTAAAGAAAGCGGCGGAGTCGGGTTGGGACTGTCCATTGTCAAGAGGATCGTGGATATTCATGGGGCCGTGATTCATATTCAAAGTCAAATGAACAAAGGCACTGATTTTGAGATCAGGTTTCCTTTGAATGAAAAATCACCTTAGAATATCAAATATAAAGTCTGCGGATTTTTTGAATTTGTTTTGGTCTCAAACACAGGAAAAGAAATGATTTTTATCCTTTCCGGCCCTCGTCATTCAGGGAAAACCACTATTTTAAAAAAATCAATTCCTCTCCTCAAGCAGATGAACATTCCGGTCCAGGGTTTTTTAAGTGTTCCTGTTTTTACAGGGACTCGAGTCAAAGGTTATGATCTTTTTGATCTCAAAAACAACACTCATCACCCTTTTCTCAGGAGAAAAGGTCAAAAACACTGGCAAGAGGCCGGAAGGTTTTATTTTGTACCCTCAGGTTTGATCCGGGCTCAAGATCTGATATCCCAGCGCGAAAAAGGATTTTTGCTGATGGTGGACGAGATTGGCCCACAGGAAATAAAAAGGAGTGGACTATGGCCAGCACTGGAAACCGTGATTCCAAACAAAAACAGCGAACATTTGCTTGTGGTGGTGAGGAAGAGTTTGTTGAATGAATGTCTTGATTTAATAGGTTCAAATGAAATCAAAGTTTTTAACATTCAAGAGCAAGATGTGGATCTCCGCTTATTGCAGACTTTGAAAAATCATTATAACAAATGAGTCTTTTGAATTTCTTGACTTATATCCGAAGACTGATATAACCTTTATCTTCGAGCATATTCGAATCTTGTATGAGTGAGATGAATTTTTTTCGGGGAATGGAATCACAATCAAATCAATGGAGGAATAATTTCATGAAACAGAATCAAATCAAGTGTGTGTTCATTTGTGTTTTGATGGTTTTGTTTGTAGGATTCAGTCCGAACATCTTGACTTCAGCGAAAAAGAATAAAGAAAAGAGTTCAGCCCTGGAATGGCTGAATCAACCTGAGGTCGTCCAAAGGTTTGGTGAAATATCAGACGCCATCTGGTCTTATGCTGAATTGGGAATGCAGGAATTCAAATCGTCAAATTTACTAGCAGATGCTTTAGAGCAGGAAGGATTTACAGTGGAGCGTGGAGCTGCCGGGATTCCCACTTGTTTTGTGGCTTCCTATGGTTCTGGATCTCCTGTCATTGGAATTCTGGGTGAGTATGACGCTCTTCCCATGCTTTCTCAGAAAGGAAGAGTACCAGTAAAAGACCCTATTGTGGAGGGAGCTCCAGGACACGGATGCGGACATAACACTATGGGGACAGCAGCCGCAGCCGCAGCCATTGCTGTTAAGAAGGTTATGGATGAGTATGGAATCGCAGGGACGATTAGAGTTTTTGGTTCTCCGGCTGAAGAAACACTGATCAGCCGGCCTTACATGGTGAGGGCGGGTTTGTTTGGTGATGTGGATGTGGTGATCGACAATCACAATTCCACCATCTTAGCGACTGGTTATGGGACCAGCGGAAATGCCATGTTTTCCTCAGTGTTTACTTTCAAAGGAACCACTTCGCATGGCGCCTCTCCGTGGACAGCAAAAAGCGCCTTGGATGCAGTGGAGATCATGAATGTGGCTACCAATTATTTAAGGGAACATCTTTATTTTACATACAGGATGCATTATGTGGTCACAGAAGGGGGAGAAGCTCCCAATGTGGTTCCAGACAGAGCCAGTGTGTGGTACTTTGTGCGGAACAGCGACTCAAGACTTGAGGCAATGCATGATAAGGTCATCAACTGTGCCAAAGCCGGAGCATTGGCGACAGGAACTGAAATGGAATTCAGAGTGCTGTCTGCAGTCCATCAACGAAATACCAATAAAGCTTTAGCTGAGGTGATTCAGGAGAACATCGAAATGGTAGGAATGCCAAAGTGGTCAGAGGAAGAGATAGCATTTGCCAAACAGATTCAAAAGGAATTGGGAAGCTCAGAAGAAGGGATGCCCACTGAGACCAGAGATATCATTGATTTCAACAGAAGGAGGTTTGTGGGAGGAGGTTCTTCGGATGTGGGTGAAGTCACCAGAGTCGTTCCCACGGCAACACTCCTTTTTCCAGGAAGAGTTCCCGGCACTATTTCCCATCATTGGTCTGCTGTAGCGAGCAATTATGGATCCACTGCATGGAAAGGGCTGAATGCCGGAGCAAAGGTTATGGCAGCCACTGCTATTGACCTTTATCTGAATCAAGATCGATTGGCCAAGATCAAGGAAGAATTCGAAGCTTATGAAAAAGAACATCCCTATAAGCCTTTCCTGCCGGAAGATTCAATGCCTCCTCTTAAACTGAATCAGGAGCTGATGAAAAAGTGGAGGCCTCATATGGAAAAGCACTATTCAAAGCATCATAAATGAGAGATGTTTTTAAGGAGGATGATCATGATCGATCCTAAACAGAATAAATTGAAAACGTTTGGTATTTTGAGTCTGTTTTTTGCGGTTTTGCTTTTCAATCCCCAGTTTTCCTTAAGTCAGACACAGAAGCCGATTCTTCACGGGAAACATTGGGTGGCTATCACAGGAAAACCATTAGGAGCGACAGCAGGAGCAAAAATATTTGAGAAAGGAGGAAATGCAGTGGATGCCTCCTGTGCTATGCTGGCTGCTGTATGCACCATGTATGACGTGTTGAGCTGGGGAGGAGAAACACAAGCACTCATCTACAATCCTCAAACCAAAAAGGTCATTGGAATCAATGCTCTTGGAGTGGCTCCAACAGGCGCGACTCCTGAATTTTTCAAAGAAAAAGGACTGGAATATCCTCCTGCTTATGGACCCTTAGCTGCTGTAACTCCGGGAAATCCAGGAGGACTCATGACCATGCTGGCTGAATTTGGGACTATGAGTCTCAAACAGGTGCTTGAGCCTGCTATGGAGATGGCAGCGGGTTATCCAGTTGAAAAGGAACTGGTGAGTCGAATAGAGAGGAGTAAAGACCGAATAAAAAAATGGCCTTATTCCAAAAAAGTACTGCTTCCGAACTTGGGGCAGGAACATGAAGCCCCTCAAGTCGGGGAAATATTTGTCCAAAAAGATCTTCTGAATACCTTGAAAAAATTAGTAGAAGCCGAAGAAACAGCATTGAATCAGGGGAAGACCCGGAAGCAGGCAATCTATGCGGCTTATGACAGATTTTACAAAGGAGATATCGCAGATGAATTTGTCAGAGGATGCCAGGAACAGGGAGGACTTATCACCAAAAAGGACCTGGAAAACTGGCAGGTTTATCTTGAGGAACCTGTGATGACCACATACAAAGAGATTGAAGTGTATAAATTAACCTGCTGGGTTCAGGGGCCTGTGATGCTTCAAATGCTGAATATGCTGGAAAACATAGACCTGAAAGAAATGGGATACAACAGTGTCAATTACATCCACACTTTGTATCAAGTCATGAATCTGGCTTATGCTGACAGGGATTTCTATTACGGAGATCCTTATTTTCCTCCGGAAGAACCCATCAAAGGGCTTCTGTCCAAAGAATACGCCAAACAAAGATTGAACATATTGAATTGGAATGTCAATGATCCAGATGTGAAGCCAGGAAATCCTTATCCCTTTGAAGGCAGGACCAATCCGTACCTGGATCTGGTGGAAAAATGGTCGAATGTAGGCCATGAAAAGAAACAAATGACAGACCTTGAAATTCAAACCTTTGAATCGGATTTTTTCGCTGGTACAACTTCTATTCAGGCAGCGGATGAGAATGGCTGGGTGGTCTCCATCACTCCAAGCGGAGGGTGGATTCCCGCTTGCATTGCCGGTGAAACCGGGATAGGAATGAGTCAAAGAATGCAGAGTTTTGTTCTGGAGAAAGAAAAGAACCCGTTTAATGTGCTGACGCCTGGAAAAAGACCAAGGGCCACGCTCACTCCCGGAATGGCTTTGAAGGAGGGCAAGCCTTTTCTTTCTTTTGCAGTCCAAGGAGGAGATACACAAGATCAGAACCTTGTTCAATTTTTCTTAAATATGACCGAGTTTGATATGAATGTACAGGAAGCGTGTGAAGCGCCTAATATTGTCAGCTATCAAATGCAGAGTTCTTTTGGTGAACATACCGCACGTCCTGGAAGATTGACTCTCAACACCAGCACACCCGAGGATATCATTAAGATCCTTGAAAATATGGGATATGACATAAACAAAAGAGATCGGACATCTGGGCCTATCAATGCCATTTATTTTGATTGGAAGCACGGAACATTCTGGGGAGGAGCCAGCAATTACGGAGATGATTATGGAATCGCCTGGTGAGGTGAAAGGCCTTGGAAAATTCGTTTTTAACCTTGACTTTAAATAAGATCCTGATATAAATAGATTGTTTGATTCCTGGATACATCAACTGAGGGAGAAGCCTCAATGGGGGAGGACAATATAAAAATCAGCACAAACACTGAATTGTTCAAGACATTTGATGACATCAAACTTTTTGAACAATCGTTCACCCCGGAAAAAGATATCAAAGGGATCATTGTTCTCATCCATGGCTTAACAGAGCACAGCGGGAGTTACATCAAGGTTTCAAAAACTTTCGCTAAGCACAAGTACGCGGTCAATTTGTTTGACCTTAGAGGCCACGGAAAGTCAGATGGACCGTTTGCCTTTATGGATTCGTTTGAAGATTTTCTGGATGACCTTTCCGTGTTTTTAAACATTGTAAAGGACAGATACCCAAAAAAACCTGTTTTTTTGTTTGGTCAAGGAATGGGTGGGATTCTTTCAACACTCTATGTCATAGAAAACAAACCAGATATCAGGGGATTGATCCTGAGTGCTCCGGCTCTCCAACTCAATGGTTTGATCTCTCCCATTTTGCAAAGATTTGCCATGCTGCTGGGAAGATTAATCCCCAGATGGCCTCTTATCGAAATCAAACCCTCTTTGGTTTCCAAAGATCCCATAGTGGTCCAAGCCTATGAGAAGGATCCCCTCGTTTATCATGGAAAGATCTATGCCCGAACCTGCTTGGAGCTTATACGCGCATCCAAGAAAGTGAACCAGCAAGCAAATGAGATCAAGCCTCCTGTGTTCATCGTTCATGGACGGGAAGATCTCTTATTTGACCATGAAGGAAGCAGCCAGTTTTTTCAAAAACTCAATTCGCCTGATAAGTTTCTTCAGATTTATAAAGGACTTTCACATTATTTGTTGTTTGGTTCTCAAGGTCGCAAAGTCATAGAAGACATCATCCAGTGGGCTGACTCTCACGTCAGGTCTTCTTAAAAAGCAAGACTGTTCTTATTTGTACCAGTGGTCTTTGAGTATGGAGCTTTTTTTAGTGATTTCTGTTCCGTCCACACAGAGTTTGAAGAGGTAATCTCCACATCTGACAGGTTCGTATGAATAGTCCACATCAATCTCCATATTGTATCCATATGATCGGTACATTTTGATGCGCTCTCGGATCATCTTTTTCTCTTCGGGTGTTCTTTCTTTTCTTTGAGTCATGTTCCAGAGGATCTGATTCAGTCCGGCTTTATTGGTGCCTTTGATTTCATTGATCATGAAACCGCCTTTATAGACCTGCAGTTTGACATCATTTTCTGCGGGCTTTTTCAGGTAGTAGTTGATCACAAGTCCTCTGCGTTCACTTTCCCCATTGAAATTGGATGAGCTGTAATTGATGTTTTTATTGCTGATCCATTTCACCTTAGGTTCAATGTCAAATAAGTGGACATCTTTTTCCAATACAGATTTGGATAGCTGCTGTAAGAAGGTGATATCTGTGATGAAAATGCCCCGTCCGTGTGTGGCCACTACCAGGTCATTTTCCCTGGAATGGATGACCAAGTCATGGACCGGCTGAGTAGGCATATCCCCTTTCATCTTATTCCAGCTCTGGCCAGCATCTAGAGATACATAAACAGCAAATTCGGTTCCTACAAACAGCAAATCAGGATTGGTATGATCCTCTTTGACTACATTTATGGGTTCCTCAGGAAGACCAGCCGAGATATCAGTCCAAGTCTTTCCAAAATCTTCAGTTTTGTAAAGAAAAGCTCTGAAATCGTCCCTTCTGTAACCAGTGTATGAGACATATGCTGTGCCGGGAAAATGATGAGATGCCGTTACTCTGCTGACCCAATATCCGGGATTTCCTGTTATATTCTGATTCAATTGAGTCCAATCTTTTCCCATGTTTTTGGTCATCCAGACATTGCCGTCATCTGTACCGACCCACAGAAGTCCCAGTACAAGAGGGGATTCATCAAAGGAAGTTATGGTGCAGTACTGGATGTTTCCGTCTCCGCCTTTTCCAGTGGTTAGTTTTTCAGGGTCGTTTGTGGTCAAGTCCGGACTGATCACTTCCCATGATTCTCCTCTAAAAGAAGACCGGACAACTTTATTGCCGCAGTGATAGATCACGTCACTGTTGTGAGAAGAGACCAGGATCGGTGAGTTCCAATTCCATCTCATATCCCTGTCTATATTCCGATATGCAATGCTTTTGGTTTCTCCGGTGAGCAAATCTGTTCTCTGGAGAGGCCCGAATTGAGATTCATTGTACAGGTATCTGTTGTTTTTCCAATCAAACACATTGTACATTCCATCTCCTCCGCCCACTCTCTGCCAGTCTTCGAACCGGATAGGACTGTAGTCGCGTTTGGTGTGAGGACCCATTTGAGATCCGTTATCCTGGAGGCCTCCAGCCACATTGTATGGGTAGGACATATCCACTCCCACAGCATAAAACTGGGCTAAAGGAATGTTATCTGGATGATACCAGTGCTTCCCTCCGTCATAGGTGATCCCCATACCATGGTCATACCCCAACCACATATGTTCAGAATTTTTGGGATTTATCCATAAGGCATGATCGTCGCCACCAAATCCGAGAGGCCGTCTCTCCCATGTTTTTCCGCCGTCATAAGTTCCCCATGAAGCAGCGCTCAACACATGCACCACCTGGTCATCATTGGGATCGATGATGATCTGACCGTAATAATAAGCAGGGCGTCCGCCAATGCTTTGACCGTCCGGGCTGACCTTTTTCCAAGTCTTGCCCGCATCATCTGACCGATAGACTTCTCCACCGATCATTCCTTCACTGGATTGATCATTCAGGAGCTCTTGATATCGTTCTTCATCAGACATTCCGGATTTGTTGGCATTTTCAATCGTGGCGTACACAATATTCGGATTTTTTCGATACACATCAAGACCGATACGCCCCAGCATCCCCTCCGGAAGACCGCCTCCGAGTTTTGTCCAGGTTTCTCCGGCATTTGTGGATTTGTAGATCCGGCTGCCCGGACCTCCCAGGTTAAAAGTGTAGGGCTTTCTGACTTTATCATAAGTGGCTGCATAGAGAATATCGGGATTTGTTGGGTCCATGACACAGTCCACCACTCCGATTTGTTTTCCTCTGATCTTCATGTCTAAGACCTTTTTCCAGGTTTTTCCCCCGTCTTCTGTTTTGTAAAGTCCCCGTTCGGGATTTTCTGAATAAAGATGGCCCAGTGCAGCTACATACAGGATATCCGGATTTGTGGGATGGATCTCTATGGCGCCGATATGATGAGATTCTTTCAATCCCATGTTTGTCCAGGTTTTTCCTGCATCTGTGGACTTGTACATTCCATCTCCCCAGTAAGAGCTTCGGCTGTTGTTTGCTTCTCCGGTTCCTACCCATATGATTTCTGGGTGAGACGGAGATACAGCCACGTCTCCGATAGAGAAAACGTTTTGATTGGTGAAAAGAGGTTTGAAAGTGATCCCATTGTCTGTTGTTTTCCACAGTCCTCCACTTGCGGTAGCCGCATAGAACGTATGGGGTTCTTTTTCACACCAGGCAAAATCCACATATCTGCCCCCCTGGCGAGTCGGTCCGATTTCACGGTATTTCACACGATTTGAAAAATTCTCTTCCATTGCCTGGCTGAACAGCATGACACTGCTGACCAAAAACAGACAGACCAGCAGTCCAGCAGTCCGATAAAACACATTCTTTTTTTGAATTCGCATAACTCCTCCTCGTTATTTTTTTTAAAACAAATAGGATGCTCGCAATATAAAGGTTCTTGCCGGAGCATACACCCCTTTTTCATCAGCAGAAGCTCTAAAGGTTTGGTTCAAAAGGTTCTTGGTGATCAATACGATTTTGAAGTGATTTTTGAAACTATATCCCACCATGCAATCCAGGAGAGTGAAGCCATTGATCTCAATCTCCAAGGGACCCGGATTTTTTTTAGGAGCAGATAAAGTCAATTTGGGTTCGATCCAAAAATTCCCCGGAGAGAACTTTGTGCTCAAAGTGATGCGGAAGGGGGGGATGTAATTCATGGGAGTGTTGTCCGAGGTCTGTTTGCCGGCCATATGATGAAAGTTGGTGAAGATCTCAAAATCTTTCATTAACCAAAAATAAAATTCCCCTTCCACTCCCGTAATATATCCCTTATTCAAATTTTCATAATAATATTCATCGATATCTCCACTTTGATATTTGTGGATCATATCAAAGATAGAATTGCGAAACAGATACACAGAACCAAAAAAGTTTCCCTGGAGATAACGGAGACCCACATCCAGATTTAAGCTTTTTTCAGGATCCAGATCCGGATTGCCAAAAACAGTTCCTCTTCCTGTGAGTCCAGTATAAAACAGCTCACTGATTGTAGGAAACCGAAAAGAACGGCCTGCATTTGCAAGAAGGGATAAATAGGGGTTCAATTGAAAAATGGAGCCGATGTAGGCTGTAAAGGACTGGTCATTTCTGAAAACTCGGCCTCCTTTGATAAGGCCGTTGCTGGTAGTGATGTGATCAAAACGGGCTCCAGCATTTAATGTGATCTGGTTTGACAGATGAAATTTATCATCTACATAAAAACCAAAATTATGTCTGCTGGCATTGAGAAGAGAAGTCTCTTTGGTTTGCGCGGACACCTGCCCTAACTCATCCAGCAACCATGCTGTATTGCTGTCATTGATGTTCCCTCTGCCGAAATAATCAGCTCCCAAATTGAATGTATGGCGCTTTCCAATGTCTCTGCTGCCGCGGATTTTAAAGCCAAAGTTCAAAGTCTCGATTTGAGCTGAATTTCTTTTAAAGACCGAGCGGTCCTGTCTGAGATCTTCTTTTTGGGTCTCCAGCAAAGAGGAAAAGATATAAAATCGGGCATTCAAGGAATTTAAGAACAATTTGTTTTTGGCTTCATAGCCGATGGAAAATACGGTATTTCTTTCATTCGGGTACCATCGGGGTTTGAATTCAGACGAAGGGCTTGGTTTGCCTATGTTTGTGCCTTGATAATTGAACAGCAGGATTTCAACCTGGGAGTCTTTTCCGGATCTGTTTAATTTGAGCATTAAATCATAGTCAGAATATCTGGACCATTTGATGACTCCATCAGGAGAAGAATAATCATTGGCTTTTTTTCCATTGGCTGAAAACAAATAACCGAAATTGTTAAGGGTTCCACTGAGATTAAAAGATGCTGACCTTTCTTCCCTGATGGTGTTGTAGCTGAGGTCTATATTCCCTGATAGAGAGTCTGTTGACTCTGGAGATTTTGTAATGATATTGAGGATGCCACCTATGGCTCCGGAACCATAATAAACCGAGTAGGGCCCGCGGTTGACTTCCAAACGCTCGATATTGTTGACATTTATAAAAGATGCACTGGCTCCGATCCTCCTTTCCGAACGAATTCGGATTCCGTCCATAAGAAGGAGGATGCGGTGTTCGGCAAGTCCCCGGATAGCAGGAACCATGGAGTAGCCGCCTTTGCCAACAGCTGTCACTCCGGGGCTGTTTTCTACAGATTCTGTGATGTTGGACGTGCCCAGATGATAAAGGGCTTGATCATTCAGAATGGTTCGGTGAGAAGGGAGACTGACGTCTATAGTGGAATCTGATTCAGCAGTGACAGTGATTTCCTCTTTGATGGTGATCAGCTTAGGAGTCCTTTTATACAAGTCCACTTTTATGATGTCATTTTCTTCAGGTTTGACTGTCACTTCCAGGACTCCCGGCATAAAATCTGTATGCATAAAAAGAAGTCTGTAAGAACCAGACTCTAAACCTTTAATGACAAATTCTCCCTCAGAGTTTGTGGTTGTTTTTTTTTCTGAATTGAAGATTTCTACTGTAACGCCCCTGAGGGGATTTCCATTCTCATCAAAAACCCTTCCTTTTAAAATGGTTTCAGGCGAAAAGGAATAGAAATAAGGGATCAGAAAAAAAAGAGAGAGGAGAAGAAAGCAGGTCAATCGTTTCATCAAGTCCTCCGATAATCTTTTTAATCCTCCTCCTATCTCCTTATCACTTATCTCCCTTTAAAGAATCTCATGCTATCACCAAGCTGCAGGATTTTCAAGAAATATTAGATATGAGAAAACAGTTCATAAAAATTGATACATGATTGCAGTAGAGAAACCTTCTTTGTTATGATAGTCTACTTTTTGATGCAAAGCAGATCTGAGCAAAATAACATAAAAAGAGGAATTTCATTTTGGATCAGTTGGAAAGTGTGATCAGTCAAGTGACTGATGTTCTTTGGGGACCGGTGATGCTGGTTTTTCTATTGGGCGGAGGGATTTATTTGTCCGTACGTATTGGGTTCATCCAGATCAAACATTTTAGATTCATGTGGTCCCAGACAGTGGGTTCTCTTTTCACAAAAGCACAGGACAGGAACAAGAGCAAAGGCACCATCACCCCTTTTCAGGCTGTGACAGCAGAGCTGGGCTCTACAGTTGGCGCTTCCAACATCATCGGCGTCTCCGTAGCTCTTTTTTTTGGAGGGCCCGGGGCGCTTTTTTGGATGTGGGCTACTGCGTTTGTGGGAATGGCGACCAAGTATTCTGAAATTGTTCTCAGTTTGCTCTATAGAGAAAAAAACAAAGATGGAGAATTTGTGGGTGGGCCCATGTATTACCTGAGAAAAGGAATGGGCTCCAAATTTTTAGCGGTTTGCTTTGCGTTTTTCTTTATGATCGAAATCTTTTCCAGCATTATGGTTCAATCCAATTCAGCAGCTGGTTCGGCCTCTTCCCTGGGTCTTCCTCCGATCATCTCTGGTTTGATCATCTCTGCCGTGATTGCTCTGATTGTTTTTGGAGGAGTGAAAAGAGTGGGCAAAGTCTCAGAAAGATTTGTCCCTTTTATGTCTAGTTTGTATCTGCTGGGGGCAATGGTGATCATATTGAGCCATATTGAGTCCATTCCCTCTATTTTTTGGTTGGTGTTCAAAGAGGCCTTTCATTTCCGTTCTTTTGCCGGAGGGCTTGCTGGAACTTCCATACTCATGGCTCTGCGGTGGGGAACCGCCCGGGGATTGTATTCTAATGAGGCAGGAATGGGAAGTGCTCCTATAGCGCATGCAGCTGCGGTGACCGATCATCCCGCCCGGCAGGGACTTTGGGGAATTTTTAGCGTTTTTTTTGACACATTGATTGTGGGTACTGTATCGGGTTTGGTCCTTTTAACCACAGGGATATGGAAAGCGTCTGGAATGGATGCGTCCGAAATGCCGGCAAGGGCTTTCACTGAATTCTACGGACCTTTGGGAGGCGTGCTGGTCAGCTTGTCTCTTCTGTTTTTTGTGATATCCACGATTTATGTGATCGCTTTTTACGGAGAAAAGCTGGCCTCTTTTTTGTTTGGATTCAAATTTTCAATTGTGATGAGGTTGGTCTATATTGGAGCCTGCTTCATAGGAGCAGTGGGTGGATTAAAGGTTGTCTGGCTTTTCCTTGACCTTTTTCTAGCTTTAGTGGTTGTACCTAACTTGATCGGCGTGCTTGGTCTCTCCTCCCAGGTGGTTGATCAAACAAAAGACTTTTTTGATACCAAGAAAAAGACGGGATTGAAAAAAAAGTGAGAGAAAATTTGATAAACAACCGCATGGTTTTGTTTTTTGAACGAGCGATTCATTACACCATCAAAGGTTACGAAGAGACAGAATAAAAAAGATTCAGATCTCAAATCTTTGGATTGAGAGGCACTCAAGGTTTATTCCCTGTCATTTGCATTCACCTATAAATGGTTCTTGTTTTGACAACCTGTATTTCCTGTGTTATAAGATTTTTCTAAAAAAGATCCTTCTTTCCACGAATGAAATGCGGATTTGAAATTGATGAGAAAAAGGCCTGACATTAAAACTTTGATTTGCCTTTGTCTGGGCGTCTTGATTTTTCTCTTTTCAGGATGCAGACAGAAGCAATCTGCGTCTGTGACATTGATTTTCACCAATGACATTCATGGTGTGTATAAACCTTATCAATTGGATTATTTCGGGGACAGCCGGTTGGTGGGAGGGATGGAAGCACTGAGTCATTATGTGAAACAACTGAGGGCAGAGGAAGAAAATGTGATCCTAATAGATACAGGGGATGTCATGACTGGAACTCTTGCCAGTCAAAAAACATATAATGGGGTCACGGGCGGGGCTATGGTCGAGTTTTTGAACATGTTGAATTACGATATTCGATGTCCGGGGAACCATGGATTTGACTTAGGCACGGAAAATGCTACGTCTTCGATTGAGCTGTCGGATTTCCCAGTTATTATGTCAAATTTGATTTATAAAGAGACCAAAGAATTGGTGACGCCCTCTGCTTACCACATCATCAAAAAGGGCGGAATTCGGTTTGGTTTTATCGCGGTTATGGAAGAAGATTTTTTTGAAGAAGTGAAAAGGGAGATGACTGGAGATCTTGAACTACTGCCTATCATTCCCACATTGAATTCCACCATCTCTAGAATCAAGTCCAGCACAGATGTGATCGTGGTCCTTTCTCATGCAAGGTTTCCTGTCGGAGAAAAAATCGCTCGCCAGGTTCCTGGTGTGGATGTGGTGTTAGTGGCAGCTGAAGACGGAAAGTTTGAAAACAGTGATGGAGTTTTGATCAAGTCAACCATTGGGCATTTGAGAACAGTGGGATATTTGAAACTTGAATTTAAAGACAGCAGCATTAAAAATTATCAGGAAGATCTGATCTGGCTTTGGGCTGATGTTGATTTGGATCCTGATTTGGAGGTATCAGAATTGGTCAGAAAGATCGATTCTGTCATCAATGAAGAATATCTCCAAAACTGCGGGAGAGCTTTGAGGGATATGATCCAGGAGGGTCGAAATGTAGAGAATCCCATTGGAAACTGGATCACAGATGTTTTGCGCTGGAAAACAGGTGCTCAAATCGGATTGTATAACTCAAGAGGGATTCGAAGCAGCATTCGGGCCGGAGGGATCACAGGCAAGGATATTTTCGAGGTGGCTCCTTTTTATAACGAGTTGGTCCTGTTCCGCATCACTGCAGAACAGTTGAAAAATGCATTTGAAAAAGATATTGAAAGAGGACGGGATCGGCTACAGGTATCAGGTTTAAGGTATGAATATTTTCCTCCAGACCAGAGACCACTGGGCCAGCGAGTCTGGATGGTGGAAGTGGATGGAGAGATCATTGTCAACAAAGGGAAATTATTGAACCCGGAAAGGACATTCACTGCTGTAAGTAATGATTATGTCGTGAGTCAGGCTGAAGGCAAGTACATTGGATCTCCGATAGATGCTGTCAGGAAAACCGGATGGGCTATCAATCAAGTTCTTATATCTTGGCTCCGGACATATCACACCCTGGATTACACCACTGAAAACAGAATCGTCAGACTCGACCCAAGAGGGGATTTATAAAATGCTTTTTTCAAAGGGTCACAAATGAAAACACGAAAATTTTATATGGTTGACGTGTTTGCTGAGAACAAATATTCGGGAAATCAGTTGGCTGTTTTTCCGGATGCCGCGGATATGTCAAAACAGGAGATGCAGTGTTTGGCGAAGGAAATCAATTTTTCTGAAACCACATTTATCCTCTCTCAGTATAGGGAAAACTCTAGATACAAAGTCAGAATATTCACTCCTGAAAAGGAGGTCCCTTTTGCCGGACATCCTACCTTAGGCACCGCCTTTATCATACAAAAAGAGTTTATTCAGGAACAGGTGAAGGAGATCATTTTGGACTTAAAGGCAGGTCTCATACCGGTTTCCGTTACATACGAACATAACAAGCCGGATATGTTCTGTATGAAACAAAAGTCGCCTCGATTCGGCAAAACCATAGATCAAAAAATCATGGCTGAAGCACTGAGTTTGAAGACCAACGACTTCATGGGTTCTTATCCTATTCAGGAAGTATCTACAGGGCTTCCATTCTTGATTGTTGCTTTGAAGAGCTTAAAAGCTGTCAAACAATCCTGTGTTCAGAGAGAGATATTTTTTGATGTGATAAAAGACCTGAAGGCCAAAGCTGTTCTGATTTTCACAGACCAGACTCTTTTTAGAGAAAATCAGCTCCATGCAAGAGTTTTTGCAGATTATTTTGGAGTCCCGGAGGATCCTGCAACAGGAAGCGCTAATGGTTGCCTTGCCGCTTATTTAGCCAAACATGATTTTTTCAACAAACCAAAAATCAGCATTCAAGTGGAGCAAGGATATGAAATCAAGAGACCTTCCAGGCTCTATTTAAAAGCACACAAAAGAGATGAGTCTATAGATGTTTATGTGGGGGGAAAAGTGTTTCTCACAGCAAGGGGAGAATTTGTTTGATCCCCTTAGATTTTGATTGATTTTCTGGGCTGTTGACGATATAATTCATTCATCCATGAAAAGGAAGGAGTTCCCATGAAAAAAACACTCTCTGTTGTTTTTGTTTTCATTTTATTTGCATCCATATCTTATTCTGCGGAAGTGTATATCCAGCAGAAATCTCACACAGATGCTGTTGAGATGATGGGGCAGAGTCAGCCTGCCAGAGATGATATCAACCATATCTGGCTAGGCAAAGATAAAATGGCGACCCACGGAAAAGACCAGTCTGTGATTATCAAGCTCAATGATAATAAGATGTATTGGGTCAACCATCAGAATAAAACTTATGTTGAAATGGATTTGCCTCTGGATATGAGTCAGTATTTTCCTCCTCAATTTTCCCAAATGATGAGCAACATTTCAGTAAAAGTCACCCCTACTGGGGAAAAAAAGAAGATCGGAGATTGGAACTGCACAGGATATGATGTGGATATGACAATCATGATGATGAACCAAAAGCAGAAGATCTGGGCGAGTACAGATGTGCCTTTTGACTGGAAAAATTACACAGAAAAAATGCTTCCTGAATTGATACAGAGCACCATGTTTTTGAATGAAGAGTCAGCTAAGGAATTCATGAAAATAAAGGGATTCCAAATCAGAACCGAATCTGTCATGAATGTGATGGGCACTGATATCAAATCATCATCTGAAGTGGTGGAGATCACAAAAAAGAATGCTCCGGCAGGAACCTTTACTCCTCCCTCTGATTATGAGAAAAAGGATAAGTTTTCTATGCAGGATATGCAGAGGAGATAAAACTTCTCATTTTATAAAGAGTTTTATCAGATAACATTTCTTTCTCAATTCTCTCCTTGAATTGACAATAATGGGAAGGACTGCTACATTCGAAATATGGTGTTTCCAGTGAATTTTAAGGAGGGATGACATGAATATCGGATTAAAAAGCCAGTCTTTTGAAAATGGGGGCATGATTCCTAAAATTCACACCTGTGACGGGGAGGACACATCTCCTCCCTTATCTTGGCAATCTGTTCCTGAAGGCACCCAAAGCATTGCCATCATTTGCGATGATCCTGATGCACCTATGGGAAATTGGGTGCACTGGGTGGTTTATAACATCCCCCCGGACACACAAGAGCTGGAAGAAAATATCACCCCTGAGAGACAGATGAAGAATGGAGGAACCCAGGGGATGAACGACTTCAAAAAAATTGGATATGGAGGACCCTGTCCTCCAGGCGGCACTCACAGATACTTTTTTAAAATCTACGCTCTTGATCAGGAGCTGGATTTAGATTCCGGGGCAACAAAGAATCAACTCTTGGCTGCTATGGAAGGGCACATTATGGCTCAGGGATCTTTGATGGGCAAATACAGTCGCTAAATTAGGAAAGGAATGAAAACCAGGCCTTTTCTCATCGCCTTTTGGCTTCTGCTCTTGATTTTTATTTTCTTCTTTTCAGAAATTCATTTGAATGCTCAGTACTACGGACGAAACAAAGTCCAGTACAAGTCCTTTGATTATAAGGTGTTGAAAACAGAACATTTTGATGTTTATTTCTATCCTGAAATGAAATATGCTGCTGTTCAAGCAGCCAGAATGGCTGAACGTTGGTATGCCAGATACTCTCGTCTCTTAAGGTATGACCTTGAAGGCAGACAGCCACTCATCCTGTATGCCAGTCCCACCCATTTTCAGCAGACTACAGCGATCCCTGGAACCATAAGTGAGGGAACCGGAGGGGTTACAGAACTACTCAAAAGAAGGATCGTCCTTCCGTTTGGCGCAACTCTGTCAGCAACCGATCATGTGATCGGTCATGAACTGGTTCATGCTTTTCAATTTGATATCACCTCATTGGGAAATTCTTCGTATGCCAGAATGACCTCTCCGGTGCTGCGGCTTCCTCTATGGCTGATTGAAGGCATGGCTGAATACCTCTCTGTGGGTCCTGTGGATCCCAATACCTCCATGTGGATGAGAGATGCTGTGAATAAAGGAGATCTTCCATCTATAAGAAAAATGAGAGATCCCAGATTTTTCCCATATAGATACGGACAGTCCTTATGGGCCTATATAGCAGGGAGATGGGGCGACAGAGCTGTTTCCCGTATCATGAGGTCTGCAGCCCGAGCGGGAGATTACAAATCTGCTATCGAGAATTCTCTTAAAGTGGATATCCATACTCTATCCAGAGATTGGCACAGCTCTCTTGAAAACACCTATAAACCTTTGTTAAACAAAACTCAAGTTACACTCAAGTCAGCTCGTTCCGTGATCAGGGGAACCGATGAGATCCGCTTGAATGTTTCTCCTTCCATTAGCCCGGAGGGAAAGAAAGTGGTTTATTTTTCCAGTAAAAATCTATTCTCTATTGAGATGTATATGGCTGATGTGAAAACGGGTCGGATTATAAGAAAATTCACCAGTACGGCCTTGAATCCTCATTTCGAAAGCCTTCATTTCATCAAATCAGCAGGAAGTTGGGATTTTCAGGGACAATATTTTGCTTTTGGAGCCATCAGCAAAGGAAAACCTGTCATCAGTATCATCCGGGCCCGGACAGGGAGAAAGAAAAAAGAATTGGCGTTCGCTCAATTGGATGAGATTCTGGGGCCGACTTGGTCTCCGGATGGACGATACATTGCTTTTTCTGCTCAAAAAGGAGGCACTTCTGACCTCTACATCTATGATCTAAAAAAGGAGAGATTAAAAAGGCTGACCAACGATCCGTATGGAGACCTACAGCCCGCATGGTCTCCAGATGGAAAATCCATTGCCTTTACCACAGAAAGATTTTCAACAGATCTATCTGTGCTGAGCATCGGAAAGCTTGAGCTGGCTCTGATCGATCCTGTTTCCCGAGAAATCACCAGAATCATTGGTTTCAATGGGGCTCAGAATCTCAATCCTCAATGGGCCGAGGATTCTGAATCTCTTTACTTTTCCTCTGATCAGAATGGCATCAATAATATTTACATGATGGATCTGAATTCCCGGGATATCCTGCAGGTCACCAACGTTTATACTGGAGTCAGCGGTATCACAGGGACCAGCCCAGCGTTTTCTGTGGCCCGGAGACATCCTCTTATGGCCTTTTGTTTGTATAATGAAGGTGCCTACAGCATATATACAAAAGATTTATCCAGTTTGAAAACAGAGAAAAAGAAAGCTGTGGATTTCGGAAAAATCAAGCCTTCTCTTCTTCCCCCCAGAAAGGAACCCGAGGGCGAGATCATTAAACTCATTCAAAATCCATTTTACGGGCTTCCTAAAAAAACAGATTATCCTGTGAGTGATTATAAACCCCGATTGAAACTTGATTTTATCAGTCAACCCAGTGTAGCGATCGGAGCGGACCGGTTTGGTCTGTATACTGGAGGCGGAGTCTCTCTGTTTTTCAGTGATATGCTGGGTTACCACAATCTGTCTACTATTGTTCAGCTCAATAACCGGCTGATCGATTCAGCAGGAGTCTTGGGCTACAAAAACAACCGGAAGCGTCTGCATTGGGGTGGTGTGATCCAGAGAATACCTTATGTAACAGGAGGATATGCCCTTGAACTTGGAGAATTGAACGGAGAACCTGTGATTAGAGAAAAACAGTATATATTTCGTCAGATCAATTATCAGATATCCGGTTTTGCTTATTATCCATTCTCCAAATTCTTTCGGATCGAGCTTTCCGGAGGAACCCGGTTTATTCAATATGATAGTGAAGTGTGGACATGGACTTATTCTGGTTTAGACGGCATACGACTTGGACTGGATAAAGAAAAAATTCCCACTTCTCCGGGCTTAAACCTGACTTTCTTCCAATCTGCATTGGTGCATGACAGTTCAAATTTTGGAGCGACAAGCCCTGTTATTGGAAAAAATTACGTTCTCAAGTTCTCTCCCTATTTTGGTACCATTGACTTTGTAAATGTGATTGCTGACTACAGGCAATATCTCATGCCTGTCCGTCCGTTCACTCTTGCTTTTCGTTTCCTTCATTACGGAAGATACGGAAAAGGTGCTGAAGATTACAGGTTGTATCCCATTTTTATTGGATTTGAGAGCTTTGTTCGTGGATATAACACCAATTCTTTCAGTGTTCAGGAATGCGGCTCTGAAGGAGATTGTTTTTCTTTCAATCAGTTGTTTGGAAGCAAAATCATGGTCGCTAATGTAGAGCTCCGGTTTCCTCTTTTTCAAATATTGGGAATCGGCAAAGGGTACTACGGAGTCTTTCCTGTTGATTTTATTGCCTTTTTTGATTCTGGAGTTGCTTGGATGGAAAAGGAGGAAGACCGAGCCTGGTTTTTAGGAGGGGAAAGAAACTTGATATCAAGTGCGGGAGTGGGATTGAGAGCCAATCTGTTCAATTATTTTGTTCTGGGTTTATCCTATGTCACTCCCTTTAACAGGCCCGCAAAGAGCGGCTATATCCAATTTACTTTCATGCCCGGATTTTAAGGTGCGAAGTTCAGTTTAGAAGAGCCCGAACAATTTCATAGCCATAATGATGATGGCTAAAGCGAGGATGATGCGGATTATTTTTTCTCCGCCTTTCACAGCTGCACGGGCGCCCCACCAACCTCCGATTCCATTTCCTGCCGCTAATACAAGGCCGTATCCCCAGTTCACATTTCCAGTGAATAGAAATATTGCAAAGGCAGGTATGGTGTAGATCAAAATGATGAAGACTTTATGCATATTGACTCGGACTAAATTGACCCTCAACAGGTGATACAAGGCAGCCATAAAAAGAAATCCCACTCCCACTTGAAGAAATCCCCCATAAAATCCTATACCAAATAATGCGGGATAGATGAGCCAGCTTTGTTTTCTATGGATTTTGCTGTTTTCATCTTTATAAGAGCGGCCGAGAAACATAGAGACAACAATGAAAAGGAGAACAGCTCCGAGAATTTTTTGAAACAGAGTATTGCTTACTTGAGTTGCTGCCAAGGCTCCGATCACAGCTCCAGGAAGTGTGAATAGAGCTAAAAACGAACTCTTTTTAAAGTCATGCACTTTATTTTTCTTAAATGAGGCTACGGCAAACACATTTTGAAGCACCAGGCCGATTCGATTTGTCCCATTTGCTGCCGCTGCATCCAAACCCATGAATATCAATGTCGGCAGAGTGAGACTGGAACCGCCTCCTGCATTGACATTGATGAATCCAGCCACAGCTCCCACACCAAAGAGAAGGAGAAAATGAGTCCATTCCATTTGAAATCCGGTAAATTAAAGAATTTTTATCAGCAAGAACACCATCATACAATATTTGCAGATCTGAAACCAGTGACACCTGATTTTAATTGAGGGTTGCTCCCAAAGAAAAAATCAACCATAATATTTATCAAGATGAATCCTGATGCCATACATCCTCTCTTGGATAAAAGCGTACAAGAAAAAGCCAGATGTTATGAAAAGGAAAAACATCTCATTGGCTTATCAAAGCTTTTTGCCCTTCTGGTGATCATTCTTGCCTTTTATTTTTCCGGGTTCAGCCAGCAACTGGCTCATATATATCCCGATCGTTCTGTGATCCTGGCCTTTAGCATTTATGTGTTTTTTTTTCAGGCCATCATATTTTTATGGACTCTTCCCTTTGATTTTTACAGCAGCTATTCTCATGAACACAAATGGGGATTTTCCAATCAAAGCATTTCCAATTGGTTGGTGGAGCAGGGAAAGTCGTTTTTCGTCAGTTTGGTGATCATGTGGATTGTCTTGGGTTTGCTTTTTTTCATTATGAGCCGATTTCCCTCTGTTTGGTGGCTGATTGCAGGACTGGCGAGTGCACTCGTGAGTGTGGTGTTTTCCACTCTTTTTCCCATAATTGTGTTGCCCATTTTTCACAAATACACCTCGATTCGGAACAAAAATCTGAAAGAGGCTCTCAACGCCATCCTCTCCAAAGAAGGGCTGAAAAGCAGTGGTTTCTTTATGGAAGATATGAGCCGCAAGACGAAAAAGGAAAATGCATTTTTAGCTGGATTGGGAAAGACCAGAAGAGTGGTTTTGGGAGATAATTTGGTTGACAACATGTCTGTGCCGGAAATCGTCTCTGTCGTGGCTCATGAGGTGGGACATTATAAATACAAACATATATGGAAATTCATCATCATCGGCACCTTTCAGCAGGTGGTGGTATTTTACCTGTTAAATGGGGTGATGCGCGCTTTTTCTCCCGATTTTTTAACCGGAATCAGAGAGAATCTGAATTTGTTTCCTCTGTTTGTTCTGTTTCTCTCCGCCATTTCGACTTTTTTATCTAGTCCTATAGGAAATGCTTTATCCAGATCTTTTGAAGAACAGGCCGATCAATATGCCCTTGAACAGATCAAGGATCACAAATCCTTTTCAAATGCCATAGCTGGCCTGGCTAATCGAAATCTGATCAATGCTTATCCCAAAAAGTGGATCAAATTTCTATTTTATTCTCATCCTCCTGTGGGGGAAAGACTGGAAAAAGCAGAAAGGTGATGGTTTCTTTTCTGGAATTAATCTAGTATGATGAAAATAAGGTTTCCATAAACGCTATGGATAAAAAAGAGGATAAAAACAAAACCAAGCTCATCCAGGAAAACAAAAAATTAAAAAGCAAAGTTTCCCAGCTGGAGTCTGGTTTTGTTGAAATAAAATTAGAACTGGATGCATTACAGAAAAAACAAAGAAACCTGATTTCTGTCATAGAGACTACAGAAGATCTGTTTTTCGTACTGGGATTAGATGGGACTTTTATCCGTTTTTACCAAAGCTCCAAAGAAAAGGACTTTTTTCTGGATCCGAATAAAACCATGGGAAAGCATTTCAGTGAAGTTTTTCCTAAGAATGTCAGTGAACAGCTTCAAAATGCCATCAACCAAGTGGAAGACCATGGGAACGATTCCTTGTTTGAATATCAAATGGAAGAGAAGGGAACGGAAAACATATTCCAGGCAAAGGTGTCAAAGCTGGATGAAACAGGACAAAAATTTTTTGGATTTGTTTTGAGCATCAAAAACATCACAGAGTCAAAAAAAAGAGAAGATTTGCTTGTAGAGAACGAACAGAAATACAGGGCGGTTTTTACTCAAAGTACGGAATATGTTTTTCTTGCTGATATTGACAGCAGGATGATCGTGGAGGCAAACCGGGCTGTTCAAAATTTATTGGGATACTCCGAGGATGAGATCAAAGATTTAACTCTTTATGACTTTTTAGCTGTGGAAAAGGAAGATATCTATCTCAAGATTCTGGATGTTCTCAAAAAACACTCCTATTTTATTGGGGAAAGAAAATTTCGGCGGAAAGACGGCAGTCTGGTGGATGCGGAGATCAGCGTGAGTATTGTTACTTTCAGCAAAAAAAGAGTATTGTGTTTTGTGGCTAGGGATATCACTCCCAGGAAACTGGCCCAAGAACAACTCTACCAAGCGGCGACTCACGATCGGCTCACAGGATTGATGAACAGGCTGTTGTTCTATGACATGTTAAGCAAGGAGCTGGCAAGAGCGCGCAGAAATAAATATATGACAGCTCTTGTTTATATTGATTTGGATCAATTCAAGCTGATCAATGACACCAAAGGACACAGCACCGGAGATAAACTGCTGGCTGCAGTTGGAGACCGCTTGAAAAAGATCAAAAGAGATGGAGATCACCTGGCTCGAATGGGCGGTGATGAGTTTGTGGTGACTCTTCCTGAAATAAAAAAAGAAGAACATGCCATTGAGAAAGCGGAGAACATATTATCTGAGCTCCAAAATCCATTTGATATTGATGGAATGAACATACAGATCACGGCAAGTGTGGGATGTTCGATTTTTCCTAAAGACGGGACCTCTAATGAATCTCTGATCAAAGCAGCTGATATGGCCATGTATTTTTCAAAGACACACGGCAGAAATCAGTGCAAGAGATATTCCCCTGAGATCAAGGGGGAAATCGGACGCCATTAAGCATAGGGTTCTGTTCCATCCCAGCAATATGTGCACAGCCTTTGCTTCGGCAGACCAATGGCTTCCACCAGGTCATTGAGTTTTTGATATTTCAATGAAGTGAGGTTAAGCCTCTGTCTTATTTTATCCACCATTTGGCTGTATTTATCTGATCCATACTGAGTGTACTCCTGGATACCCGAAAAGTCTTGGCCTTCCAGCTGAATGATCGCTTTTCGGGCAGCCAAATCAAGCTCTGATTTTGACCTGGAAAAGTTTAGGAATTTGCATTTGAACAAAAGAGGAGGGCAGGCAGGTCTCATGTGAACCTCTAATGCGCCGAGGTCAAACAGTCTTTGTATGGTGTCTTTGAGTTGGGTTCCTCTGACTATTGAATCTTCGCAGAAAAGAAGTTTCTTTTGACGGATCATTTTATGAACAGGAATGAGTTTCATGGTTGCGACCAAGTCTCTGGATTTCTGTTCCTGGGGCATAAAGCTTCTCTGCCAGGTGGGAGTGTATTTCACAAAAGGTCTTTTAAAGGGAATCCCGGCCTTATTGGCATAACCCAGTCCATGAGCGATTCCAGAATCAGGAATACCTGCCACAAAGTCAGGTTGGATATCATCATTTTCAGAGAGCTTTGCTCCGCATTGATTCCGGACAAATTCAACATTGATTCCTTCATAAGAAGAGGAAGGATATCCATAATAGACCCAGAGGAATGCACAAATCTGCATGTTTTTTTGGGGGGATTTCTTTTGCTCAATTCCTTGTTCAGTCATGAATACAATTTCCCCAGGCCCAAGATATTGAATGGTCTTGAAATTCAAATTGGGAAATGCGCAAGTTTCCAATGTGACTGCATAACTGTCTTTTTTTTCTCCCAATACAATTGGAGTTCTGCCGAGTTTGTCCCTGGAAGCATACAATCCTTTTTCAGTCAAAATCAAAATCGAGCAAGAGCCTTTTATGGATTCCTGGACGTTCACGATTCCTTTTTCAAAAGATTGCTCTTGATTGATCAGAGCGGCCACCAGCTCGGTCGGGTTGATCTCTCCTCTGCTGCTTTCAGAGAAATGAATTCCTTTGTTTTTCAAAGCTTTTTGATAAAGGAACTCCATGTTGTTGATAGCGCTCACAGTAACGATGGCATAGTCTCCAAGGTGAGAGCGAATGACCAATGGCTGATTTTCATAATCACTGATCACTCCAATGCCTGAGTTTCCTCTCAAGTCTCTGACTTCATCTGCGAATTTGGAACGGAACAGAGCATTTTCTATGCTGTGTATGGATTTGAAAAAGCCGTTTTGCTTTTTTACGGCCAGACCTCCTCGTTTCGTGCCGAGGTGTGAATGATAGTCCGTACCAAAAAACAAGTCTTTGACCGCATTTGTTTTGGAGATGATTCCAAAAAAACCGCCCATAAGATTTCTCCTTTATTGTATGAAAATCATTGTTAACCTGGACTCTTCATAAAAAAATGGTGATGTATTTATTATTCATTTTCTTTCAGCGATATACAAGATTATTTGTAAGAACCTTTATCTGAACATTTTTCTTGTTTGTGTTTTCTCTTTTAATCGCCATTTTTTGACCTTCCAGGCGAGCCCATCTTACGGCATCTGTTTTGTTACAGGGCATTCGCAGTGAAGGACCACCACTTCATGCTCTGTGCCTCGCATCTGCCGTTATCTTGACTCGTGAATAATTCAAATTAATCATTTTACATCATAGGGATGATTAAACAACAAGGAATCTTCTCTGGTCCATTTAAATTTTTTTGGTTTTGGTCTATATTTATAGTGGAATTGCTTGATGCATAATGAGTATAATCAATAAAAAAAGGAGGATCAAATGAATAGACAACCGATTTGGATTTGTTTTGTGCTCCTTTTTGTTGTGTGCCTTTTCAGTCATTCTTGTGTGATCAGGATCGTAGACAAGTATGATAACAGAGGTTTGATTCCTATTGAAGACTATCAAAGAAACATCCGGTTTTC
The DNA here is from genome assembly GCA_014727835.1 of Candidatus Aminicenantota bacterium. Classification (GTDB taxonomy): domain Bacteria; phylum Acidobacteriota; class Aminicenantia; order Aminicenantales; family Aminicenantaceae; genus WJMT01. The sequence continues at coordinate 103,905 of WJMT01000070.1, forward strand.
TCCCGGAGGAATGATATCGCTGAGAAATTTTGACGGAATCATAGAAGTCACAGGGTGGGATCAAAATGAAGTCCAAATTTATGCAGAAAAGATGTCTCCCAGATCAGAGGGGAGTTCTATCCGCTTTGCCCTTCCAAAACATGACATTGCCCATATTGAATTAGAGAAATACGGAGAAGAAAATATCTATATCAACACAAAATCAACTTCACGAGAGGGGGAAGACACCATAGTTGATTATTATATCAAGACTCCACGATTGGTTTACATAAAGGAGATCCTTGCCCGAAACGGAGACGTCTTCATTGCTGATGTTTATGGATCTGTTTCCGTTAAGTTGGAAAAAGGAACCATTAAAGTGGACAATTTTTCTGGGAGTCTGGATGCTTCGGTTCTGGAAGGATCCATAAGCACACGTTTTTTTGATTTGAGAAAAGAGGATGTGATCACACTAAATTCTCAGCAGGGAGATATAGTGGTCCAACTGCAAAAAAGCGTTAATGCCCGTATCAAAGCCCTTTATCCCCAGGGCGAGTTTGTCACCGAATTTGATCTCAGTCATCAAGAATCGAAAGAAGATAATCAAGTGGATATGAAGTTGGGTGAAGGAGGAGCTTCTCTTTATATAACGGCCCATAATGGAGACATTGAGGTCAAGATCATCGAGTCCATGGAAAATGATTCCTGAGATCAACCAGAAAAATAAATTTTAAATTTCGGGAGAATCTTGCATATTGCTGAGAAGATAATCATAATGAAATATGATGAATAACTCGGGATAAAGGGAAAGGAGACAGAAATGGAAGAAAAAAAGAAAGTGATATGGACTGGGGTGGCATTTGTTTTGGTTTTGGCTGCTGTGATCGCCATTTATTATTTGGCCACTCACAAAAAAGCACCTGAAGTCCAGGAAACTCCGGAAATTGTCAAAGAGAAACCATTGGAGCTTCCGGATAAAGAAACCGTGACTGAAGAATCTGTGGAGCCGTTTGATATCACGCTTAAAGAGAGTGATGAGTTCCTGAGAAACCTCATCAAAGACCTGTCTTCAGATCCAAGAATAACAGAATGGATGCGTAGCGATCAATTGATAAAGAAATTTGTGGCTGCCGTAGATAACATCGCGAACGGGCTGAGCCCAAGAAAACAAATTGATTTTTTTGAGCCCAAAGCTGATTTTATGACTGTAAAAAAGGGAGAACACTTGATTATTGATACAGACTCATACAAACGGTATGATCCCATAGCTCAAGTTTTTGATTCCATTGATATTGAAAAAACCGTGAAGCTTTATCAGAGTTCAAAGCCTTTGATTCAGGAAGCTTATAGAGAATTGGGGTATCCTGATAAAGATTTTGACCGGACTTTAAACAGAGCTATCAATGAACTTTTAAATGTACCTATCGTTGAACAGGATATATTTCTGATAAGCAAGTTGAAATCATTTGAAATGAAAGATCCTGGATTGGAAGAGATGAGCCCAGCTCAAAAGCACTTATTCCGGATGGGACCTGAAAATATCGATATCATACAGCGTAAGCTTCGGGAATTCCAAAAAGAATGGGGAAGCTGATGGCATCAATCCCATTGAAAAGGATTTTTTTGGCTGAAGTCAGGAATCAAGTGTTTGAGATCTGAAAAGAGCTCAGGTTGGACAAACAGGTGTCTGAATCCTGATTGCTTAGCGGCCCGGACCGCTTTTTCATATTCATCCGCAGTGATTTTTTTTCGATACTCTGGAGGGGTTTTAAAACATGGATAAAATTGGCTCATTAGACTGATTCCAATGGTATTTGGAAGATTCTCTTTCACCCAGTCCAGCAAGCGAAGGGAGTCATCCACTTCTCCGGGGATCAAAAGATGCCTCACGATCAGCCCTTTCTGAGCGATACCGGATTCATCAAGTATCAGATCCGGCTGCTGGATCGACATTTCATATACAGCCTTTTGAGCCGTATCAAAATAGTCAGATACACCTGAAAGTTTTTTTGAAATCTGAGAAGAGAAGTACTTCAGATCCGGAAGGTAGAGGTCAATAATTCCATTCAATTGTCTGATGATTTTTCGTTTTTCGTAACCACTCGAATTAAAGACCAATGGGATTTTCAGTCCCATTTGAAGAGCTGTTTTCAATGCCGACAAAATGGGTAAGAGCATATGTGTGGGAGAGACCAGATTGATGTTCAAAGCTCCTTTTTTTTGAAGGCCCAGCATGCTATGAGCAAGGCCTTTGACTGATATGTTTTGTCCTTGATATCCCCAACTGATCTGATGGTTTTGACAATGAAGGCATTTCAAATGGCAGCCGGTGAAAAAAATAGTGCCTGAACCATAGCAGGATGAAGGATTCTGGTTTGAATTTTGTTCCGTATCTGTGTGACCACTCAACACCGGTTCTTCTCCAAAATGAAGTCCGATATGGGAAACAAAAGCGGTGTTTTCAGAGGAACAATATCCAGTCGTTGTGTTCCGATTCACAGAACAATCCCTTGGACACAGCCGGCAATTGAACTTATGTTCGGCAAGAGCTTTTTGGGCCTGTCCGATTTTTTTGATTTTATCTGAAGTCTTCATAAAAAAAAGGTGGAAAGATTAATTCAAAAAACATATTTGATGATCAGAAAACCTCCCAGAAGAAGGATAAAAAACAGGAAGGTAAACAGATTGAAATATTTATCAATCAAAGATTTGATTCCAGGCCCGAATTTTTTGAATAGAGCTGCCACTGCAAAAAAACGCAAAGACCGGCTCAAAGCTGAAGCCGCTACAAAAAGAGGCAGATTCAAACGGAAAACTCCTGAAGAAATGGTGAAGATTTTATAAGGGATGGGAGTGAATCCAGCTACAAGTACATACCAGAATCCACTTTTCTGGTAATGGAGAAGAACTGTTTGAAACAATTCTCTGGTGAATCCTGGAACATAATTGAAGAAAAAGCCACTCACAGATTCCCAAAACAGAAATCCTATGGCATATCCCAGGATTCCTCCGATGATAGATGCCACTGAAGTGTACAGAGCGAATTTCCACGATTTTTTGAGCGATCCCAAGCAGAGTGCGATCAGGAGCGGGTCTGGAGGGATCGGAAAAAAGGAGCTTTCTGCCAAGGCCAGTAGGACTAAGGCAGCGGGGCCATAAGGGGTTTCTGCCCAATGAAGGACCCAATGATAGAGTTTTTTAAGAAAATTCATATTCAGTTTCTTGGAACATTGACTGGAATTGATTGTTCTTTAGAATCTTATAGTCCGTCATATCCCTATGCAGAGGAGTTACAGTGATAAATCTCTGCTGTATTATCTGCACGTCACTGTCTTTGTCTCCGATTGCTCTGGGAGTCCCGGTTCCGATCCAAAAATAATCCCTTTCTCTGGGGTCTTTTTTTATTATGATTTCGGGGTTGTATCTTTTTTGTCCCAGTTTGGTCAGTTTAACACCCTGGACCGGAGGAGCAGGAATGTTTATATTGATAGTGATTCCTCTAGGAAAAAAATCAGGGATCATCCGTTTTGTTAAAGAAAGGATAAAGTCTGCTGCGAAATCAAAATGGAATCTTCCTTTGCCGTCAGGAAGAGTGGAAACAGCTATGGAGGGAATATCTAAGAATGTCCCCTGAAGAGCTCCGGCAACAGTTCCTGAATAAGAGATGTCCTGCTGTCCCAGGTTTGGCCCCGGATTCATACCAGAAAAGATGAAGTCTGGTCTGGAAGGGAGAATATTTTGGACTGCAAGATAAATGCAGTCAGCAGGGGTTCCGCTCACTGCATAAGTGGATGCATCTATTTTCTTGACCCTTAATGGATGATGAAGAGTTAAGGCAAGAGAAGTGGCGCTCTTTTCATTATCAGGAGCGACAACAGTGACTTTTCCGATTGACTCGAGCTTTTTTCTGAGGACTTGAATCCCCGAGGAATAAAAACCGTCGTCATTGGTGAGGAGGATCAATGGTTGTTTTGAGTTGGATTGTGCGATTTTGGCACCTCGCTTTCAGATGTATCCTGAACATTCACTCAGTTAATCTTGGCTGTCAATAAAAATGGTCGGGACGAGCGGATTTGAACCGCCGACCCCACGCACCCCAAGCGTGTGCGCTACCAGGCTGCGCCACGTCCCGACCTCGGAGCAATTATTATATCAGAAAAGCTGTTTTTTACAACTCGAGATTGTGTTTCTCAAAATGAAAGGTGTTGTCACGCATTGTTGTAACCTTTTTGATAACTTCTCCCATAAAAAAAATTGAATTTATGATGAGATCAGGAAAACAGATTTCCTGAGGAACGCTGTTGTGAATGGGTTGAAATGATTGGGAACACCTATTGAAGAGAAATCACTTTTCAAGAGAATCCGATAGATCCACCAATTGTTCTTTGATTTGAAACAAAACCTTTTTTAGGCGCTCGGGATTTACAGGTACAGATCCTTTGATTTCAAATTCTTTTTCGATTTTCCTTTTAGCCCCAGCATGCGTTAAACCTTTTTGCTCAATCAGCTCATTGAGTCTCTTGATGATTTTAAGGTCTTTTTCTCTAAATATCTTTTTTCCAGAACCGGTTTGCCCTGAATTTAAGAAATAAAACTCTTTTTCCCACCTGTTGATCGTCTTTATATTGAGTTTGGTGAGGGTGGCGACTTCAGAAAGGGAGTAAACGATTTTATCAGATTTTTTGATTTTGTTCATTGTTTATAAAAATCTGCCCACCGTACATCTAATGTTTTTGTTGAGTCTCTTAATAATCTGTAACATTATCACGGAATGAAAACCAGGTCAATATTTATAGGTTTTTTCCCTGCAAACAAAGGCATTTGACAATATCCAATGACTGTACAATAATAAAATCAGATCATAAAAAACATCATAACTAAAGGAGAGGTGACATGAAAAAAACTTTCATCATTTCCTTGTGTGTTATCCTGTTTGTGGCATTCACATCCCTTTATGTGTCAGCCCAGCCCTATTACAGAAATGCCCCTCAAAGAGATGGTCTGTATGAATTGAACCTGTCAGACCAACAGATTGAAAAAATACAAAAGCTTGATATGCAGCTTGAAAAAGAGATCACCCCAATGTTGTCAGAGATGAGGAGCCTCTTTATCAAATTGGATGAATATAAAATACAGAGAGAGCCAGATCCACAGAAGATAGATGAACTGTTTGATAAAATCGACCAGATTGAAGACAGTATTAGGCAGAAGGAATCTCAATTTTATGATAACGTCAGAGATCTATTGACTGATGAACAGAAGGCATTGTTCGACTCATATTACGTCTTTGATGACAATATCCCAAGGCTTGGATATGGCCGTTATGGATGCGGATGGGGGCCTATGAGATTGAGAAGAGGATGGGGTTTGAATTCGATCCGGCCGGGCAGAGGATTGGGACGCGGTTATTATGGATATGGGAGAAACCAGGGATTAAGGACATGGAGGAATCGATATTGGAGACCACGGGACAGCAGATATGACTCTAGAAGGGGATATGGAAGAGGGGGGAGAATGGGCCGAGGAAGAGGATGGTTTGGAAGATATTATCATTCGAATCTGTACAGAAAGCGCTTTATTTGGTAATTCATATTTTTTTTATTTGGATTAAAAAAATTCTCTTTAACCAGAGTAAGCTTCATGCATTTCTGATTTCATTTTATAACGATTCTGTGAATGAACGGATTGGATAGATGCCATGCCTCAAAAAAACGAGCTAAAATACACTCCGCTTGCAGAACGCATGAGGCCCAAAGATTTAAATCAATTCCAGGGACAGAAACATCTCATTGGAAAAGAGAAATTATTGACCCAGTTGATCAAAGCAGACTCTTTGGTTTCATTAATCTTTTGGGGGCCTCCTGGTTCAGGAAAAACAACCCTCGGATATATATTAGCAGAACACTTTGGGCTGCCTTATCAGTTTTACAGTGCGGTGTTGTCCAGCATTAAAGATGTCAAAAAAGTCATGGCACAAGCTGAGGACCATAAAAAACTTTATGGTCAGCCCACTGTGATATTTATAGATGAAATTCATAGGTTCAATAAAGCCCAACAGGCCGCCTTTCTTCCTTATGTTGAAAAAGGAGATATCATTCTGTTTGGTTCCACCACAGAGAACCCATCTTTTGAAGTCATCGCCCCTCTTTTGTCCAGAACCAAAGTGTTGAAACTCAAACCGCTGCAATCAGATGCCCTGCAAAACATCATTGAGATTGCGCTGAAAGACAGGGAGAACGGATTGGGAAAAGAACAAATCAAGATATCTAAAGAAGCCAAAAACGGGATCATCAAGTATGCGGACGGAGATGCCAGAAGAGCCTTGAATACTCTGGAACTTGCAGCCCACCTTTGTCAATTCAGAAAGATCGATTCTGCGGATGTGAAAGAGGCAATGCAGAAAAAAATGCTGTTGTATGATAAACAAGGGGAAGAGCATTTCAATCTGATCTCTGCCCTGCATAAAAGTCTGCGAAACAGTGATGTGAACGCCTCTCTCTACTGGTTGGCAAGAATGATCGTGGCCGGAGAGGATCCCATGTATATCGCGCGGAGATTGGTCCGGTTTGCGTCTGAAGATATTGGACTCGCTGATAATCAGGCCCTGACCCTTGCACTGAATGCCAAAGAATCGTTTGCATTTATCGGATCTCCCGAAGGAGAACTGGCTTTAGCCCAAGCGGTGGTTTATCTCGCATCAGCTCCCAAGAGCAACCGTGTGTATCAAGCCTATAAGGAAGCTGTGGAAGATGTCAAAACAAAACCTTTTGAAGAGGTTCCATTGCATTTGAGAAATCCAGTCACTTCTTTTATGAAGAACCAAGGCTATGGCCGAGATTATCAATACGCTCATGATTTCAGTGAATCCACCACCTCTATGGATACCTTGCCTGAAAACCTAAAAAACAGATCATATTATAAACCCGGATCTCTAGGATTTGAAAAGGAGATAAAAAAAAGAATGGAATGGTGGAAAAGCCTTAAAAAGAAGATGACAAACAAAGGTTGATTGATCGAAACGGTTATGATTTCTTTTTGTTTTCTTTGATCAGGTAATAGATCTCCCAGCTGAGTTCATCGGCAAGACATCCGATACAGGATTTGTCTGTGGTGGCGATTTCTTCATCTTTGATTTTCTCTTTGATCATATTTTTTATCAGTTTTCGGATTTTATACAGCAAGATATAATTGATCATCTCTTGATCATTCCTTTTCCCCTGAAATCATAGCAACTCACTTGAAATAAGTAAAGTGAGTTCAAGAAGCTGTTGACTGTTCTCAACTCCATGCTTTTGTTATAATAAAATACAAATGTCAAATGATCGACAAACAAGACTTGAGAGGAGGACCCCTTATGAACAGGGAGCAAGCATTGGAATTGGTCCAGCAAAACCTAAAGAATAAAAATCTGATCAAACATTCTCTTGCTGTGGAGGCTTGTATGAGAGCTCTGGCTGCAAAGTTTGGTGAAGATGTGGAGAAATGGGGATTGGCTGGGATCCTGCATGATATTGATTATGAGTTAACTGCGGAATCTCCAGAGAACCACGGAGTGGAATCCATGAAAATCCTGGAAGAGTATGATATTGATCCGGATATACTCCATTCCATCCAGGCTCATGCTGAAAGGGCCGAATGCAGCTCAAAAATGGACTGGGCTATTTATTCTGTCGATCCTTTAACTGGATTCATTGTGGCGGCCACTCTTATGCACCCAAGTAAAAAAATAAAACAAGTGGATTTGGGCTTTTTAAAGAGAAGGTACAAGGAAAAAAGTTTTGCAAGGGGCGCAAAGAGAGGGGTGATTGAGAAAATCAAAGAGACCGGACTTGAATTAGAGGAATTTATGGATTTGAGCTTAAAAGCCATGCAGAATATTGACCGTGAATTGGGGCTCTAAGGAGATTTCATTGAAATTGATCGTGTTCGCTGGAAGATCCGATACAGGCAAAACAACTCTTCTTCAAAAAGTCATCCGCGAATTAAAAAAAAGAGATTATTCAGTCGGGGTCATAAAGTGGTGTTCTCAAGGCTTTTCTTTGGACAAAAAAGGGACAGACTCTTGGCTTCTGAGTGAAGCGGGTGCGGATTCAGTAGCTCTGACATCTCAAGACAAATCTGCGGTCATGATAAACCATGCTTCCAAGCCCGGGATCAAGGACACGGCCCTGCGCTATTTTAAAGACATGGATATTGTCATCTCAGAGGGAGGAAGGCGGGAAACTCAACTCAAAAAGATCGAAATGCTCAGAAAAGGAGTGCATGAGAGTCCAGAAATCCCGGCTCAAGAACTCATGGGAATTATCGCTGATTTTGATGTTCCGGGTCACTCACCTGTTTTGAAACCGGATCAAATCAAAAAAATAGCTGACCTTATAGAGGCGCGATTAAAGGAGGATGAATTCCGGGTGAGTTTGGAGGTCAATGACAAGGCGATTGGATTGAATGATTTTTTGCAAAAAGAATTTGTTCAGGTGTTGAGAGCTGTTCTCAGCCCTTTGCACGGAGTGGACAAATATCCCCAAGAAATTGACTTGAAAATCCAAGATGAGAATCAGATTTATTTGAAAATCAATCAAAAAAGAGTGGGATTGAACCGATTTTTAAGGCGATTTATATGCCACATGATTTTTGGCATGACACGGACATTAAAAGAGGTCCCGATCGACCCAGAAAAATTGGCCTTATCTGTTAAACAGGAAGTTTGAAAATTTCGTCATTGATAATCACGCTTGAATTCTATAAATTATATATGAAACAAGAATGACAACAAAAAAGGAGATGCGTTCATGGACAACCAACTAAGCCCAAGTCAACTCAGACTTATACAAGAATATTCATATGAAAAGGGAGAAATCAATAGAGGTTATAACAACCGGACTCTGTATGTGGACATCGGAAAAAACGAATTTAAAGAAAGACCTGTTTCCGATGAGATGAAGGAAAAATTCATCGGGGGAAAAGGATTTGGGTTGAGGCTTCTCTGGAACGGGACCAAACCGGATACAAAATGGGATGATCCTGAAAATGAGATCGTGATTTCTCCGGGACCCATTGCTGGAATCACTCAATATTCCGGAACTGGAAAGTCTTTGGTGGTCTCCATCTCTCCCACTACTGACTTGGTGATTGACAGTAATGTGGGCGGATATTTCGGTCCATATCTGAAATTCGCTGGATTTGATGCCCTTGAGATCCAGGGCAAATCAGACAAAGAGATTCTAGTTTTCATTGATGGGACCGAAAACAAGATCAAAATACAGGAAGCTCCTGAAGAACCTAAAGACTCTCATGAATTAGTGGAGTTTCTTACGGAAATGTATGCGGATGATGAAAAAGACAAGAAAAACGTTTCTATAGTCAGCTCGGGCCAAGCTGCTGAGCACACTTTGATCGGGATGCTCAACTTCAGCTGGTATGATGTGAGAAGAAAAGTATGCCGGGTCAAGCAAGCAGGAAGAGGAGGCATTGGAACGGTTTTCAGGAATAAAAATATCAAAGCCCTTGTGGTCAAGATCGACAAAGTCTCTCCCAATGCTAATCAAGTGGCTGATCTGAAGCCCATAATGGAAAGAGGGAAGAGGTTCACCAAAGAAATCAGAGAGCTGGATGATGAACAAAACAGGATGAGAAAAGTCGGGACTTCTCATCTTATGGAAATCATGAATGAATATGACCTTCTTCCTGTTCATAATTTTCAGTATGGTTCTCATAAAGATGCTTCCAACGTGGATTCCAAATCTTTTCAGCAGCGTTTTACCCAGGGAATGCCGGATGGGTGTTGGTTGGGCTGTATGATGTCCTGCTGCAAGACAGTGGAAGGATTTGAATTAAAGACGGGTCCTTATAAAGGACAAAAAGTGGATGTGGAAGGGCCTGAATATGAAACAGCAGCCGGAGTGGGGTCTAACTGTGGAATCTTTGATGTGGATTCCATCTTGGAGATCAATTTTTATTGTGACACCTATGGAATCGACACGATATCTTATGGGACGTCGGTTGCCTTTGCAATGGAATGCTATGAAAAGGGAATCATCGATGATCAGGTCACCGGCGGGATCAAACTCAATTTTGGAAATGCCCGAGCCTCTTTGAAGCTGCTCCACCAAATGGCCAAAGGAAAAGGATTTGGAGTTGTGGTGGGACAGGGAGTGAGAAAGATGAAAGAAAAATTTATCCGCGACTATGATGCAGACCCAGAGCTGCTGCAGGACATGGGCATGGAGAACAAAGGACTGGAATATTCTCAGTATGTCTCTAAAGAATCCCTTGCTCAGCAAGGAGGGTATGCCATGACCAACAAGGGGCCTCAACATGATGAAGCCTGGGTTATCTTTATGGATATGGTTAACAACCAAATCCCTACCTTTGAGGACAAAGCCGAAGCTCTCCATTATTTTCCTATGTTTCGCACCTGGTTTGGCCTGATGGGACTTTGTAAACTTCCTTGGAATGATGTGGAGCCGGTAGGGAATGAGGAAACAGAGGAACCGGAAAAAGTTCCGGAGCATGTGGATAATTATGTCACGATCTTCAATGCTGTGACAGGTAAGAATATCAACAAATATGAACTGATCAAACAATCCGAGAGAGTTTACAATTTTCAGAGAATTTTTAATATTCGAAGAGGTAAAGGAAAAAGGGCGCATGATGCCCAGCCCTATAGAGCGGCAGGACCTGTGACTGAAGAGGAATACAAGTCAAGAGAGAAGCGCTACGATGAGCAGCTCAAAAAGGTTCTTGACATTGATCCTCAGGAAAAAAGCATCCCAGAGAAAGTCAAACTGTTGAAAAAGTACCGTGAAGACCGTTATGAGAAGCTGTTGGATGCTGTATATGAACGAAGAGGTTGGACCAGGCAGGGGATTCCAAAGATCGAACATCTGAAGGACCTGGGCATGGATCTCCCTGAACTCATAGAAACTGTGAAACCTCACTTGGATTGATTTATTCAAAAATTATCTGTCTGAAAAATGGAGACTCAACAAACAGAAAAAAACACCATCACAGTCAATAACCGGACGATTGAATGGGAAGAGAACATGACAGTCCGCCGTGTTCTGGAAGTGATGAACTATACCTTTAAAATGCTGGTGGTCAAAGTCAACGGCCGATTAGTGAAAAGAAAAGATTATGATCATGCCCTTGTTCCCAAGGATGCAGACGTCAAGGTGCTGCATCTTGTAGCTGGCGGTTGATGTCAATCAGATATCTTCCTGTGTCCAGTTCGCGTCAATAAAGCGCCACATTTTTCCAGAAGGATTCTTATCCTTGAGTTCAAGGGGAAGAGAGTCCTGGCTCACATGATCATAGCAGTGAAGGGCTGCGAATCGTTTTATAGAGGAGGGAATACCTACAGATGTGAATCCCGGATGCCCGGATGCAGGATAAGGTCCTCCGTGGTTCATGGATGCTGTGACCGCAACACCAGTGGGCATTTTGTTATTGAGCAAGCGTCCCACTTTTGGACGAAGCACCGATTCCAATTCCTCATATAAATGGTCATCTCTATCCGTATTTTTGGTGTAAAATGTGCCGGTGAGATTGCCTTCTAATGAGGAGAGGACTTTCCGTGTTTCCTCACTATCTTGAGTGAGAACAACAAGAGAGCAAGTCCCGAAAGCTTCTGTTTGGAGGGCAGAGGAGTTTTTAAGGAAATCTTTTCCGGAAATAGATAAAAGAGTATAGGCGAATTTGTATCCTTGGTCTTCCCATTCCTCTCCGCCGGTGATGAGTTCAGCGCCATTGTTTATCAATTTTTTTACAGAAACTTTCAGCTCTTCCAATACCTGTTCTCCTAAGAGATATCCATTGGGTTCCTGATCAAAAAGATTTTTCAAAGAGTTGAGGAAGAGAGATTGTTTTTTATTTTTCATGAGGATCACCAGGCCTGGATTGGTACAAAACTGTCCCATACCCAGAGTGCAGGACTCAAACAATTCTTTAGAGATTTGGTGAGGCCGTTCTTCAACGGCCCCGGGAAAAAGGATCACCGGATTGACACTGGAAAGTTCGAGGTAGATAAGATTACCGGCTTGTTCCGCTTGTTTTTTAAGTTGAAGCCCGGCCTTCCTGTTTCCAGTGAACGCTGTGGCAGAGACCCATGGGTGAGAGACCAGTCTGAACCCGTCTTCAGAGTTGAAATGGTAAAGAAGTTGCACTGTTGAAAGGGGAAGGCCCGCTTTCTGCACTGCGTCCAGAGCCGCCTCAGCAAAAAGCCGGGTGGTTCCCGGATGTCCTGGATTTGCTTTGGCAATGGCAGGATTGCCCGCAGCAATGGCAGCTGCAAAATCACCTCCAGAGACAGAGTTGAAGGCAAGAGGAAAATTATTGGGGCCAAATAAGATAACAGGGCCTCCTAAAGGGGCGTATTTGGACCGGATATTTAATTTGGTGTCAATGATGGGATGACACCATGAGCCATCTATGACAGCTTCTGCAGTTTGTCGGAGTTGATCCACGGTTCTGGGAAGCTCAATGTTCATAAGTCTTGGTTTTTCGGGGAGTCCAGTTTCTCTGGCAGCTTTTTTCACAATTGAGCTTTGATTTTCAAGGATGTTTTTTGCATAGATTTCAAGGAATCTTCCGATCTGGTTTTTATTCATTGAGCGGAGCTCTTTAGCTGCCTTCAGAGATGACTTTATAGCTGTTTCAATATCTTTGAAGCTGGAGACAGGGAAGGTCTCTGGAATAAAGGTTTTTGAGGATGGATCCATTGCCTGGAATTCACCAATAGGACTTTTTGGTGCCTGCCACGTGCCATTGATAAGAACGGGCGATAGCGCCATGAGGACCTCCTTTTTGATCAGATCATCATTTATTATTATCATGTTTCAAGGAAAACGCAAATTTGATATCCAGGCTAAAAGAGAAAAATCCCTGAAAACAATCCATGATCATACTATAATAAGATACAAACAAATTTTAGGAGCCGGATAAATGGCAAAGAGACTCTATCGATTGCAGAGTAATAAAATGATCGGAGGTGTGTGTGCAGGGATCGCCAGATATTTTGATTTGGATGTATCTTTGATCAGATTGATCTTTGTGGGCATGGCTCTGGTCACTGCTTTATTCCCAATGCTGTTGTTTTATATTATGGCATGGATCATCATTCCAACAGAGGAAGAGAACGGCAAAAAAACAAAAAAGAAGAATTCCACTGGGTAAGGGACCATAGGCATCAGCCAGAGGTTTGACTTCTTGTTGGTTATTGGTTATTTTAAGCATTATTCAAATGTCTCCAGGAAAAAAAGTCACTTTCAGACACATCGCAGTTGAGGGAATGATGATGTCCGGAAAAACTCAATTGGTCAAATCATTGTCTCAAAAAATCGGGGGGAGAGTTGTGTTTGATCAGGCAGACAATCCCTATCTGAAAAGCTTTTATGAAGAGAAAGAAGGTGCGGCGTTTCTTTCCCAGCTTGTATTTTTAGTGAACAGGTATCATCAGCAATCCGCCTTGCTGCAGAGAGATCTGTTTTCAGAAAGAGTCCTGTGTGACTACCTGTTTGAAAAGGATAAAATATATGCATACCAGACATTAACGGATGAAGAGTTGATTGTTTATGAGAAACTTTTTAATATTTTCTTTGAGAAGATTGCGAAGCCTGAACTGACCGTTTATCTTCAAATCACTCTTCCCACTCTTCTGAGCCGGATTAAAGGCAAGGGTTCAGATATTGAAAAAAACATTTCGGAAAAGTATTTGGAAGATATTCTGGAGGCTTTTGACTATTTCTTTTTCAATTATCAAGCTTCTCCATTATTGGTGGTCAAAGCAGATGATTTGGATTTTGAAAGTCCAGAACAAGTTGAAGACATCATTGAAAAATTAACCCAAATGAAAAAAAACACTCTCTATTATGTCCCTATTGGGAAAAAAAGCGGAAATAAAAGAGAGGATCAGAGATAAAAGAGACTTTACCTCAATCCTGATGAATTAAGGCAGGATGGGGAGAAAGGAAGGCAGATGTCCGAACAATCAACTCAAAGAGTTATCATTTCAGATCTCGTTAAGAAAAAAGAAAACAAAGAACACATCATTGCTCTCACAGCTTATGATTTCCCTTCAGCAAAGATCGTGGATCGTGCGGGAGTGGATATCATTCTAGTTGGGGATTCATTGGGCATGGTGGTTCTGGGATATGAAGATACCATCCCTGTGTCTATGGATGAGATGATCCATCACACGAAAGCTGTGACCAGGGGCACGAAACGGGCTCTTGTGGTAGGGGATATGCCTTATATGAGCTTTCAGGTTTCAAAACGGGACGCGATCAAAAATGCTTTCCGTTTTATTAAGGAAGCAGGAGCCAGAGCTGTGAAAATCGAAGGAGCCAGTCCTTACAGATTGGAAATTATCCATGCGTTGATGGAAGCGGATATCCCGGTCATGGGTCATGTGGGATTGACTCCCCAGTCCATAAACCGGATCGGCAGTTTTAAAGTTAGGGGCAAAGACAAAAAAGAAGCTGATGTCATCATAACTCAGGCTGAGAAGCTTGAAGATGCAGGAGTGTTTTCCATCATCCTGGAATGCATACCTCTGGAATTGGCGCGGGTGATCACCCAGAGAATCAGTGTGCCCACCATTGGAATCGGGGCCGGGCCTTTTTGTGATGGGCAAATTCTTGTTTTTCATGACCTTTTGGGATATTCCAACGGATATTTGCCCAAATATGTCAAAAAATATGTGAACGTGAATGATATTCTGATCAAAGCAATCGGAGACTATGTGAATGAAGTCAGTCATAAAAAATTTCCTTTAGACAAACATTCTTATCATTCCAAGACAATCAAAAAGGCTTTCAAGCACTCTATGAAGTCATGAAACGAATTCAAACAATCAAAGAAGTGAAGAATGAAATGTGCCGGTATCGGTCAGAAGGCCAGGTGATCGGTTTTGTTCCCACTATGGGATATTTGCATGAAGGGCATTTGAGTCTGGTGCGAGAATCCATAAAGCAAACAGACCGCACAGCAGTGAGTGTTTATGTCAATCCCAAACAATTCGGGCCGGATGAGGATTATCTGCAATATCCTCGTGATATAGACAGAGACGCTGATGTTCTTGAGAAAGAAGGGGTCGATGTGTTGTTTACCTGCCAGGACAGGGAGATGTATCCAAAGGGATACAAAACATATGTGGAGGTGCAGGATTACCAAGATGTCCTGTGTGGAGCATCCAGGCCAGGACATTTCAGAGGAGTCTGCACTGTGGTTTTGAAATTGTTCCAAATCATCAAACCAGACATCGCATTTTTTGGACAAAAAGATGCCCAGCAGGCAGTCATTCTAAAAAAAATGGTAAAAGACCTAAACGCAGAGGTCAAGATTTCAGTCCATCCCATTGTCAGGGAAAAAGACGGCCTTGCGTTGAGCTCCCGTAATGCTCTGCTGAGGCCCAGACAACGAAAAGCAGCTCTTTGTCTGTACCAGAGCCTTCAGATCGCCAAACAGGCGATCCTTAAAGGTCAAACCGATTCTTTGAAAATCATCCATCTGATGAAGGAGCGAATAAACAAAGAGAAACAAGCCCAATGGGATTATGTTGAAATTGTGGACAAAAACAACCTGGAATCTCTTTCCAAGGTTATCAAGGGGGAGACTCTTATTGCATTGGCAGTTTATATAGGTCAGGTGAGATTGATCGATAATATTATCATTTAACCAAGGGAGTTATAGCAATGAAAAGAATGATGCTCAAATCAAAAATTCACCATGCCAGGGTTACAGACAAAAATGTCAATTATCAAGGTAGCATCACTTTAAATAAAGACTTGATCAAGCAAGCAGACCTGTTTCCTTTTGAACAGGTTCATGTTTATAATGTCTCCAATGGAGAGCGGTTTATCACTTATTTAATCAAAGAAGAGAAACATCCGGGAGTCTGTTGCATTAATGGAGCTGCGGCTCACAAAGTCAATAAAGGAGATAAATTGATCATTGCTGCTTATTCCTTGATGGAAGATGAAGAGGCTGATTTTTATTCTCCCAGAATACTGATCCTGGATGAGAACAACCAAATCAAATCTGGCTGAGGGATTGAAAAAGAAGCCTGTCAGTCCAAATGATAATTGGGGGCTTCTTTGGTGATGATCACATTGTGAACATGACTTTCCTGGACTCCTGCGGAAGTGGTTTTTATAAATCTGGCCTCTTTATGGAGTTCTTTGATATTTGAGCAGCCCGCATAACCCATGCCAGATCTGAGTCCTCCCTCCATCATTTGGATGACATGAGTGACGCTCCCTTTATAAGGAACACGTCCCTCGATTCCTTCAGGGACCAACTTTGACTTCTGGATTTCTTCCTGGAAGTATCGGTCGCTGGTTTTCCCCATTCTCATAGCTTCCAGTGAACCCATGCCTCGATAAATCTTGTAAGAACGACCCTGATAGATGATCACTTCCCCGGGCGATTCATCTGTGCCAGCTAACAGATTTCCCAGCATCACGGAGTCTGCTCCTGCCACAATGGCTTTGGTGATGTCTCCTGAGAATTTTATTCCTCCATCCGCAATCAAAGGGATGTCCGATGCTTCTGCAATTTTATGGACATTGGCTATAGCTGTAATTTGAGGGATTCCCGCGCCTGATACGATCCTGGTGGTGCATATCGATCCAGGACCCACCCCCACTTTCACAGCATCGATGTCCAGTTTGATCAAATCTTTGGCAGCTTCGGCTGTTCCGATATTTCCTGCGATGAGGTCCACATCCGGATATTTTTTTCTCAGTGCTTTGACCGTGTCCATCACTTTTTGTGAGTGTCCGTGAGCTGTATCCACGACCAGAACATCGCATTTGGCTTTGATCAGTTCAGAAGCTCTTTCCATGGTCTCCTCAGCCACTCCCACCGCAGCTCCGACTCTGAGTTGTCCTAATTTGTCTTTGCTAGCATGAGGATACTGGATTCTTTTGAGGATGTCTTTATAGGTGATGAGTCCTTTCAAATGAAACTTCTCATCCACCATGAGAATTTTTTCGATTTTGTGTTTGTGAAACAGCTTTTTGGCTTCCTCAATGGATGTTCCTAAGGGAACAGTCACCAGTTCCTTGGTCATTATTTTTTCGATAGGAAGGTTTAACCGGGTTTCAAACCGGATATCGCGATTAGTGAGGATTCCCTTTAATTTATTATTGGAATCTGTAATGGGGAGTCCTGAGATCTGATATTTTTTCATAACTTCTTTGGCTTCGAATATGCGGTTTTGAGGCCGCATGGTGATAGGATTGACGATCATTCCACTTTCATGACGTTTGACCTTGTCCACCTCTTCAGCTTGTTTTTGGATGGACATGTTCTTGTGAACAATCCCTATGCCGCCGTTTTGGGCCAGAGCGATCGCCATTTTTGATTCTGTCACTGTGTCCATGGCAGAGCTGATGACCGGTACGGACAGACTGATGTTTCGGCTTAATTTTGTACTGACATTGACTTCAGAGGGAAGCACATTTGATTTTGCCGGCATGATCAGCACATCATCAAATGTCAGCCCTTCTAATATTTCTTTATGAAGCATTGTGTTCTCCTTGGATTACCTTTTTTTTCTTCTCTTTTTCCTCTTTTTGGGGATAACAGATCGGGCCTTCTTGACTTTTCGAGTGGGGGAGCCTTCTGGTTTTTTGTAGTACATCTCCTGTTCTTTTCTCTCTGGCATTTCTGTTTTTTCCACGGGTTCAAGCAAGAATAAATATTTTAATGTCTCTTCCTCGATCCGGTCCATCATGGACTGAAACATATCAAAGCTTTCTCTTTTATATTCCACCAGAGGATCTCTCTGTCCGTATCCTCTCAAGCCGATCCCCTCTTTGAGGTGGTCCATTGCAAGCAGATGGTCTTTCCATTGAGAATCAATAACCTGGAGCATAATGATTCGTTCGAATTCTCTCATTCGTTCCGGGCCAAGCAGATTTTCTTTTTCCTCATAAATATCATTCAGCATATGGATGGTTTTTTCTTTGAGTTCATGAAAATTGATGACTTCCCAATTGATGTCCCATTCATCCACTTCCACTCCGAATTGAGCATTGAGCGCATTCTGAAAACCTTCGATGTTCCAATCTTCCGGAGAATCTTCTTCATTGGTGTTGTTATCCATGATCCATTCGATGATGTTGGAGGTGACTTCTTGGAGAAAGCTTTTCATGTCTTTTCCCTGAAGAATTTCTTTTCTTTGAGAATAGATGGACTCCCTCTGTTTGTTCATGACATCATCGTATTCGAGAAGGTGTTTTCGAATGGAGAAATTGCGAGCTTCTACCTGTTTTTGTGCTCTTTCAATGGACCTGGTGACCATTTTGTGCTCGATAGGAACTCCTTCATCCATGCCCACTCTGGACATAATCCCAGATATACGGTCGCTTCCAAAGATGCGCATGAGGTCATCTTCCAAGGAAAGATAAAAACGAGAAGAGCCTGGGTCTCCCTGTCTTCCGCTTCTTCCCCTCAATTGATTATCTATTCGCCTGGCTTCATGCCTTTCTGTTCCAATCACATGAAGCCCGCCTAAAGAGATGACTTTTTCTTTTTCCGGTTCAGTGGTGGACTTTGCTTTTTCCAGAGCTTTCTCTTTTTCTTCAGGATCGATTGAATCTGTATTCCCTTTGTTTTTCAGCATATCATCAGCAAGGGACTCAGGATTCCCTCCTAACAAGATATCCACTCCTCTTCCTGCCATATTGGTGGCAATGGTCACTGAACCGACTCTCCCGGCTTGGGCAATGATCTTGGCTTCTGACTCATGGTATTTTGCATTCAAAACACTGTGTTTGATCTTTTTTTTGTTCAGAAGTGAGCTGAGATGTTCGGACTTCTCAATGGAAATGGTTCCAACCAGCACCGGCCTCCCTTTTTCATTGCTTTCCAGGATCTCATCAGTCACAGAGTTCCATTTTTCTTTGGCTGTGCGGTAAATCAAATCATCATATTCTTTTCTGATGAGTGTCTTGTTTGTGGGGATCTCCACCACATCAAGTTCATATATGGAATGGAATTCAGCTGCTTCAGTCACAGCCGTCCCTGTCATTCCTGCCAGTTTGTCATACATTCTGAAATAATTCTGAAAAGTGATGGAGGCCAGAGTTTGGTATTCGGCTTCGATTCGAACATTTTCCTTGGCTTCAAGGGCCTGGTGCAGCCCGTCGCTGTATCTTCTCCCGGGCATGAGCCGACCTGTGAATTCGTCCACGATCACGACTTTTCCATTTTTGATCATATAATCGACATCTTTTTTAAACAGATGATGGGCCTTGAGGGCTTGGTTGATGGAATGGATCAAGTCAATGTGGGAAATATCATAGAGATTGTCTATGTGAAAATGCTGTTCTGCTTTTTCCACTCCTTCCTCTGTGAGAACAGCTGTTCTGGCTTTTTCGTCTAACTGGTAATGTTTGGATTTATGGAGTCTCTTAACCAGATTGTTGACTTTGTAATAGATGGATGTGGAGTCCTCAGTGGGGCCTGAGATGATCAAAGGAGTTCTGGCTTCGTCAATGAGAATGCTGTCTATTTCGTCGAGAATTGCATATTGATGTCCCTGCTGTACAAGGTCTGGAAGGCGAAATTTCATGTTGTCTCTCAGATAATCAAAACCAAATTCATTGTTGGTCCCATAGATCACATCTTTTTGATAAGCATCTTTTCGGTCGACTTCACTCATTTCATGCTGAATGGTGCCCACCTCAAGACCTAATGATTGATAGATCGGACCCATCCACTCCGCATCCCTTTTGGCTAAGTAATCATTGACGGTCACGATGTGAACACTGGTGTCTTTTTTCAAAGCATTGAGATATACAGGAAGAGTAGCGACCAAAGTTTTCCCCTCTCCGGTTTTCATCTCAGCAATTTTTCCTTGATGGAGAGCCACTCCACCCATGATCTGAACATCAAAAGGCCTCATATGAACCTTTCTTTTTGCTGTTTCCCTGGCCACAGCAAAAGCCTCGATCAGAATGTCATCCAATGAGGCTCCATTCTCCAATTTTTCTCTGAGTTCGTTGGTTTTTTGTTTGAGTTGAGAGTCGTTCAGTTTCTGTACTTGAGGTTCGAGTTCATTGACCGCAAACACAAACGGTTGAAGTTTTTTAATGTCTCTTTCAGTTTTGGTTCCGAAAATTTTGTTTAATAGAGTGTTCAGCATTGTTTGACGCCCTTGAATATTTTCATAAGTTTTAACAGAAAAAGAGCTCAGTTGTCAATGAAAGCAAAAGATCAACTATGGGAAACTCTTGAATTTTTCACTTTCTTTATTTATTATCACTAGTTAAGTTTTTATCTTGTGGATAAAAGAAATGACAAATTTAATTGGCTCTCCGAAACATAAAAAGTTGAAAATCATCAATATATCCGGGGGAACTGAAGTGCGCCGGAGGCTCTTCTCATTAGGAATACACAAAGGAGATATTGTTCAATTGGACACCCGCAGCATGTTCAGGGGACCGGTGCTGATTAAAAATCTTTCTACAGACACTTCTGTAGCTATAGGCAGGGGGATCGCCAGCAAAATAACGGTTGATATTCTTGAATAGAAAACAGAACATCCCAGATATTGTGTTTATTGGTCAGCCCAACTGCGGAAAAAGCACGCTGTTCAATTCCATTGCCGGGCTCAAAGCCGTGACATCAAATTTTCCCGGCACCACAGTTAAACACACTCACAGTAAGGTCAATGTTCAGGGAAGATTGTTCAATATCATTGACCTTCCAGGGACCTATTCTCTGAATCCAGCGGATGAAGCTGAGAAAGTGGCTTTGACCCATCTTTTTATTGAGAAGCCAGATCTGGTGATCAATGTGGTTGATGCCTCCATCCTTGGGAGAAGTCTTGAGATGACCATGGAACTGATGGAGCTTGATTATCCCATGGTCCTGGCTTTGAATATGATGGATCTGGCAGAGAAAAAAGGGATAGATATTGATCCGGAAAAATTGGAGAAAAAGCTGGGGATTCCGGTTATCCCCACGGTTGCTTCTCATGGAAAAGGGGTCAAACAGCTTTTGGATGAAACGATTTTTTGTCTGGATGAAGGATTGAAACCCCAACAGCTTTCCTGGTCCAAGGACGTAGAGGATCAGATCAAATATGTACAGGAAGTCATTCCAGATGAATTCAAAAAAGTGGCCAATGACAGGTTCACTGCCATCAAATCCATAGAGCTGGACCGGCTTTCTTTTAATCGGATGCTCGATGAGATCAGTCCCTCTTTAAAGCAGAGGATTATGGAGGCAAGACGCCGCCTGAGAAATGGCCACGGAGTTCCGGCGTATGAAGTCATTGCAGCAGAAAGACATCACCTCGCACATAAATTATTCGAAGATTGCTGTTGTGTGACCCGGAGAAAGAAATCCAGTCTCTCCGAAAGGATCGATGATGTGATCATGCATCCGTTTTGGGGATACTTTATTTTGATGGGAGTTTTTTTGAGTTTTTTTTCGATCATTTTTTTAGTGGCCAGTCCGGTTGAAGAATGGCTCCTTGGTCCGCTGACCATGTTGAGAGAATCCCTTCCGGATTTGTTGGGATCAGGCGGTTTATTTTATGTGGCAGATGGAATTATCCAGGGAATTGCAGGAGGGATTGCAATCGTGCTCCCGTATTTCATCCCATTGCTCATCCTGATGTCCCTGCTTGAGGACATTGGATATTTATCCAGAGTCGGATTTTTGATGGATACGCTTATGCACAAGATCGGACTTCATGGAAAGTCGGTCACTCCTTTTATGCTGGGTCTTGGATGCAATGTTCCTGCTGTGGTCTCAACCCGGATTCTTGAGTCAAGGCGCGATAAAATCATGACCACTCTGTTGATTCCCTTTATTCCCTGTTCTGCTCGAACCACTATTATTTTGGCCTTGGTTGCTTTTTATCTGGGCCCTGTATGGGCGGTGGGATTTTATTTTTTCAATATGCTCTTGGTCGCTGTTTTAGGGAGAGCCCTTTCTTTGTTTTTCAAACGACCGTCTCCGGGGCTTATTCTGGAGATTCCTTCTCTGAAAATCCCTTCTCTTCCCAATATGATGAGAAAGGTCTATTTTCAGTTGAAATCTTTTATTGAGTTTGCCTGGCCCCTTTTGATAGCAGGGAGTATGGTTTTGGGGCTGCTTCAGTTCTTTCATATAGACAGGATGATCAATACGGTCTTATCTCCTGTGATGCAGCATGTTCTCGGTCTTCCTGAAGAACTGGGAGTGACACTGATATTTGGATTTTTGAGAAAGGAGCTCTCTCTGATTATGATGCTTCAGGCACTGGGAGTGCATTATGACCAGATTTTGTCTGTGGTCTCCCCACAGCAGATTATGGTCTTTACTGTGTTTCTCAATTTTTTCATCCCGTGTTTATCCACAGTTGCGATTATCTGGAAAGAAATCGGCAGGAAATGGGCTTTGGTCTCCATTGCATTGAACACTTCGGTCGCTTTGGTCATCAGTTTCATTGCCAGGCTTATTTTTATAGGAATCTGATACCATGTCACTCTTGACTTGAATCATGTGACATGCTTGATTTGATCTGAATATTTTTTATATTCTCCACTGGAATAGATCTGATCGATTTGGTCGAATAGAGCACTGATTTCTTTTTCTTCATTATAAAAATGGGGGCCTATGCGGATGACATCCTGTTTTCTGGTTTTTCCTTTTCTGAAATCCACATATGTTTTCCTGTTTTCCAGAGCTTGTTTGACTTGGAAAGCAGAGGGGAGATTGAGAGAAACAGCTCCGCCTCTAATTTTTTGATTGAGAGGAGAATGGATGGCGAACTTTCTCTCTTGGGCTTTGTTGATGATCATTTCTGTCATGAAAATGGACTTCTCCCTTATGGTTTTGATTCCGATGTCTTGAATGATATTCAGTCCGGCAGATGCGGTGTAAAGACTGGGGATCGGGGGAGTTCCGGACATATATCGGTAAGGCCCTGTGGTGTATTTCATTTGAAGGTCAAACGCAAAGGGATTTTTATGAGCCAGCCATCCGGTGAGACTAGGCGTTGCTTTGCTGGCAAATCCGGACCTGGTGTACAAAAAAGCATTTCCGGGACCTCCGCACAGCCATTTCAGACATCCCCCTATATAAAAGTCAACACCGGATTCTTTCAGATTGACCGGAATGCTACCTGGTGCATGATAGCCATCAATGACAGTGACCGCTCCCACAGTTCTTGCTTTTTTTGCGATGGCATGGATGTCTTGTATGAATCCGCTCTTGAAACAGACATGAGAAGTAATGATGAACAAGGTTGAACGGTCTATCTTGCGTATGATTTTTTCAGGTTCTAAAGTGACCGAATTCTCACTTCTAACCGTTTCGATCTTCCACCTCATAAATTCAGCAATTTTTGACACCGCATAAATTGAAGAGGGGAAATCAAGCTCAGTCACGATGATCTTTCCCCTGTTGCGATGGGGGGCATTGAATTTTGTGGAAAGAGCCACCCAGTGAGAAATAGTGGCATTGGGCATCATAGAGATGCTCTGTTTCTCGGCTTTAAGAAAAGATTCCAGTTTAGAGGCGATATTTTTGGAAAGGCCCCACCATTCTTTTTTCCAGGCATTGACTCCCTCATTGGCCCAGAGTTTGTAATAATTCATGAGTTCTGTCTGGGTGCTTTTGGGAACAGCTCCCAATGAATTGCTGATCAGGTAAACGCATTTATCTAACACAGGAAATTGTTCCCGGATTTTTGACAAGTCATTTTTAAGATCGACCATATTTTCTCCTTGTTTGATGTATTATATTATATTTATCCTCCCCTTGAAATCTTTTGTCTAATGAGATTATAATTGAAAGGAAAATGAAAAAACCTCAGTTGTTTGTTTATCCAAAGGGAAGAGAGTCGTTCTGTTACGAATTTGACAATGATATTGTCAGGATGGGGCGTTCTGGGGACAATGAGATTTCTATCCCTGATCCTTTTTCTTCAGGACATCATGCACAAATCGAACGCTCGGGAAAAGATTTTATCCTTAAAGACAATGACAGCAAAAACGGGACTTTTTTAAACGGTGAAAAAATCAAGTCACAAACCAAACTCAAAGAAGGCGATGAGATCCTTGTTGGTTCGACCCGGGTGGTTTTCAACAAAAAACTGTCCACCAATGTTGAAATCACTGATTCTGCCCAAGTCTCACCCAATGTCAACACTATTATGCATCTGGATGATGTGTTGAGAAAAAAAGATGTGAGCACCACTATTGAAGCGACACAGCGATCTTTTGATATTGAACAGATCAAACAGGAGCACAAGGCGCTCTCTGTGATCAGTGAAGTGAGTAAGACTCTGGTTCTGCATAAACCTCTCAAAGAATTGTTGGAACACATCATGGATCTGATCTGTGAGAATCTTCCTATGGACAGGGGAGTGTTGATGATCAAAGAGGGGAATCCTGAGCAGTTTATTCCCAAAGTCATCCGAGTCAACAACACCAGTCTCATGAACAAAAAGATCAATGTCAGCCAGAGTATTGTTGACATGTCTGTGAACAAACATTCATCCATTCTTGTTTCAGATGTCCAAGCTGACCCGAGATTCAAAGCACAGGAAAGCGTTATCAGATTCAATATCAGTTCAGCTATGTGCGTTCCCCTGTGGAACAACAAGGAGATCATAGGGATCATCTATTCAGACCGCATTTCTTTAAACAAACAGTTCACTGAGGAAGATCTGAAGCTTCTCACTTTATTATCCAATTTAGCGGCTGTAAAGATCGAAAATGCCCGGAATATTGAAGAAATCATTGAAAAGGAAAGAATGGAAAAAGAACTGGATACTGCAGCCGGGATCCAGAGAAATCTTCTCCCAAAAAAAGACCCGAAAATCAAAGGTTATGAGATCTCAGGAAGAAACATCCCCTGTTATCAGGTGGGAGGGGATTATTATGACTTCATCCCTATTGATGAGCACCGATTGGGGATCGTTATTGCTGATGTTTCAGGAAAAGGAGTGGGAGCATCCTTGCTGATGGCATCACTGAGAGCGTCTCTCTATTCTGAGGCCAGCAAAGATACAGATGTTCAGGATATGGCTTCCAAACTGAATGACTTTGTGAACAAGAGTTCAAGTCTCAATTCCTTTATCACTTTTTTTTATTTGGAGCTGGACACCCGCAGCGGAGATTTCAAATATATCAATGCAGGACACAATCCTCCCCTGATCATTGATAAAAAAGGAAAAGTCTCCTGTTTGGAATGCAGCGGTCTGAGCCTGGGGATGTTTCCTTCTGTCTGTTATGAGGGAAAAAAGGACCATTTGGATTCCGAAGGCCTGGTGGTGCTCTATACAGATGGAATCACTGAGAGCCGCAATAAAAAGGAGGAAGAGTTCGGGGAGCAGGGATTGAAAGATCATATAAAAAAGCAGAGAAAAAAGAATCCCTCAGAAATATTGGACAGCCTGTTTGAGCAAGTCAATGAATTCATATCAGGAATGGAACGTATGGATGATATGACGGCCGTGATCATCAAAAAGAAATAATATCAAACATCCCCCTCCCATCTAATAAAGCCTAGGTGAAATCAGGTTTCTGAATTTCATTTCTTTTGGATGAAGGATTTTAGGTTGCGAGCTGCTTTTTTTCCTATCAATCCGGAGATTTCACTTAGAGGAGCCTTGAGGATGTTTTGAATGCTTCCATAGGTTTCAAGCAGGGCTGTTTTTCGTTGAGGTCCGATTCCCGGGATATCATCCAAATAAGACTCAAAACTTTTATCTCTGAGGAGTTTGCGGTGATAAGTGATGGCAAATCGGTGAGCTTCGTCACGGATGTGTTGGAGCAGTTTTAAAGCAGAGGAGGTCGGATCTAATTTGATTCCTTGCTTTGTTTGATCAGAAAAAATAAGGTCTCGTTTTTTTGCAATGGACAGCACAGGGATTTTGGATAGATTGAGCTCAGTCAGAACTTTTTTGGCGGCATTGAATTGTCCTTTGCCTCCGTCAATAAGGATAAGGTCAGGAAGCGGAATTCCTTGTTTGAGATGTCTTTTGTATCTTCGGGAGACAATTTCCTGGATGCTGCTCACATCATCAGGACCTGTGATCGTCTTGATTTTGTATTTTCTGTAGTCTTTTTTGGAAGGTCTCTGGTCTTTAAACACCACAACTGAGCCCACGGACTGCTTTCCCCCTGTATTTGAAACGTCGATACCGTCAATCAGAAGGGGCTGTGATTTCAGTTTGAAAATTTTCTGGAGCTCTCTGAGAGGATTGGACCGGATGGTTTTTTTGAGAAGATTCATTTCAGCATTTCTCGTGGCCAGCATCACGATCTTATGGTCATTGTCTCTTTGAGGAACCAGCAATCGGATGGTTTTGCCTTTCAGGTTCTGGAGTTGTTTTGTGAGCCTTTCTTTTTGAACGGGTTCAAAAGGAAGTATGATTGTATCAGGAAGGTCTGTTCGTTGGGAATAAAATCGGACCAGTTCGGTATAGAGTGCTTTTTTATCAGATGTGCTTTGGACAGGAATGCTCCAGCTGGAAGATTCAATGACCTTTCCGTTCCGCATCAGAAAGACATAGATGACACTTGTTTCTTTTTTTCTGTAATACCCGAAAAAATCTTTATCTTCTTTTTTTATTGAAATGATTTTTGGTTTGAGCTCGATCTGGTCAATGGAACGGATCAAATCCCTCATTTGCTTGGCTTGTTCAAAATCTTGTTTTTTGGAAGCAGATGTCATTTTTTTTTGGAGTCTGTTTTTGAGCTGTTCGGTTTTTCCTTCCAAAAAAAGAAGAGCATGCCTAACATTTCGTTTGTAGTTTGATGGATTGATACGGCCTACACAGGGAGCCGAACATTGATTCAGGTCATATTCCAGGCATGGCCTTTTCCGAGTCCCCGGGATTTTTTCTTTGCAATTTCGAATTCCAAATTGTTTGTTTATCAGCAGGATGGCTTTTCGGGCGGCTGAGGCCGGTGTGAACGGACCAAAATATCTTGCCTGGTCCGGTTCTGTTCTTCTGCAAAGATATATGCCAGGAAAGTTCTGCTGGACAGTGACTTTTATGTAAGGATAACTTTTGTCGTCTTTGAGTCTCAAATTGAATTTAGGTTGGTATCGTCTGATGAAATTGTTTTCTAGAAAATAGGCTTCTCGTTCAGAATCGGTCACAACAAAATCGATTTTGTGTGTCTCATTGACAATGGCATGGATCCTGGAATCTGAAGGAGAAGAAAAATAAGATTTCACTCGATCTTTGATGGAACGCGCTTTGCCGATATAAATGCAATGGTCATTCAGGTCTTTAAATAAATAAATCCCTGGTTTTACAGGGAGGCTGCACATTGATTTTTTGAGTCTCTTTATTTTTTTGTCTGCCATTTTATAAATTTTCCACTTCAAACTTTTGCAGCTGGACCAATTGGTCCCGGTATTGAGCTGCTTTTTCAAACTCGAGCTCGGCAGCAGCTTGATTCATCATGTCTTCCAATTTTTTTATTTTTCTCTTTAGGACTTCTGGAGACATGTACTTGAGTTTTTTTTCCGAGATTTCAGGATACTGAAAGTAGTCCCTTTCATAGACACTTGCCAGAATATCGTCGATGTTCTTCTCAATGGATTGAGGAGTGATTTGATTTTTTTGGTTGTACTTCATTTGGATCTGTCTTCTCCGGAATGTTTCCTCTCTGGCATATTGGATGGAATCAGTCATGGTGTCTGCATACAGGATGGCTTTACCTGAGATGTTTCTGGCAGCTCTCCCAAAAGTCTGAATGAGAGACGTTGAAGAACGCAGAAAACCTTCCTTATCCGCATCCAGGATAGCCACCAGAGAGACTTCAGGGAGGTCCAGTCCCTCTCTGAGGAGATTGATGCCGACCAGAACATCAAATTTTCCTTTTCGCAGATCCCTAAGGATCTTGACTCTGTCTAAAGTGTCAATATCTGAATGAAGAAAGCGAATCCGAAGTCCCAGGTCATGATAGTATCTGGATAGGTCTTCTGCCATTTTTTTGGTCAGAGTGGTTATGAGTACCCGTTCTTTGTTTTGGACTCTCTGCTTGATTTCTCCCAGAAGATCATCAATCTGTCCTTTTGCTGGCCTCACTTCAATTTGAGGATCGATGAGACCGGTGGGTCTAATAATCTGTTCAATGTATTTATGACCGGTCTTCTGGGATTCATAAGAGCCGGGTGTGGCTGAAACATAGATGCGCTGAAAAGCTTTGGATTCGAACTCTTTAAAATTCAGGGGTCTGTTATCCAGAGCAGAAGGGAGCCGAAAACCGTGTTGGATCAGAGTTTCTTTTCGGGATCGGTCTCCATGATACATGCCTCTGATCTGTGGGATTGTGACATGAGATTCATCAATGATGGTGATGAAATCCGGAGGAAAATAATCCATGAGAGTGAACGGAGGCTGACCCGGCTGTCTTTGGCTGAGATACAGAGAATAATTTTCAATTCCAGGACACCATCCCAGTTCAGACAGCATTTCCAGATCAAATAAAGTCCGTTCTTCGATCCTGTTGGCTTCAAGGAAGTTATCCTGTTTTTTGAAAAAATCCACACGTTTGCTCAATTCTTTTCCAATCTCATCAACAGCCTGATCAATGATGGACGTGGGGGTGGTGAAAAAAGATTTAGGATAGATGAGCATTCGATCAAACGAATCAAAAAGAGTACCCCGTAATGGATCGACCAGTCTTATGGCTTTGATTTGATTTTGATTGATTTCTATCCGATAGGCATTGTCTTCATAGGAAGGGAAGAGGTCGATCATGTCTCCTCTGACTCGAAAGGTTCCCCGCTTGAATTCGCTTTCATTCCTCTCATACTGGATTTCCACCAGTTTTCTCAACAGCTGTTTTCGAGTCATCTCTTGGCCTGTTTGGATAGAAAAACTCATGGAACGGTATATTTCAGGCGAGCCAATGCCATAAATGCAAGAGACTGATGCCACTACGATCACATCTCTTCTTTGAAACAGGGAATTGGTGGCATGCATTCGGAGACGATCGATTTCTTCATTGATGGTCACTTCTTTGGCAATATAAATATTGGAGCTCGGGATGTAAGCTTCGGGTTGATAGTAATCATAGTAACTGACAAAGTATTCCACTGCATTTGAGGGAAAGAAATTTTTAAACTCTTGATACAATTGGGCGGCTAATGTTTTGTTGTGTGAGATCACCAGCACTGGTCTGTTCGTTTTTTCGATCACATTAGCAATAGTGAATGTCTTTCCTGAGCCCGTGACTCCCATCAGCACTTGGTGAGAGGCGCGGTTGTTCAAACCCAAGCAGATCTCATTGATGGCTCTGGGCTGGTCTCCTTGAGGAGCATATTCGGATTTCAGTTTAAAGGGTCTCATGATACAAATTATACCAAAAAGAATGATGAGTGCCAGTCACGCACGCAGTTAATAAATACAGGCATCTCTTAAAATTAGGTTGACAATATCTTGACATCATTTTTATAATCATAAAAAAGAGAGGAGGAAAGATGAAAAGATTTATCGCTTTAGTTGGTGTTTGTATGGTAGTGATGTGGATTTGTTCCTGTGAACCCACCACCAGGGTGACAACCACCGGAGGGCCCTCAATAGCGGAAGCCAGAGCCGAGGATTACAATGGACCCAAGGCAAGGCTAGCAGTGGGAGAGTTTCAGGATAAGACAGCCAAAGGTGGCTGGTCCGGTGGATGGTATGGTATGTGGGGAGTGCGTTGGGCTCAAATCGGAGAAGGAATGAGAGATATGCTGACCACTGCTTTGTTCAATTCAAATCGCTATATTGTCCTTGAGAGAGAACAGTTGGATGCGGTTCTTGCTGAACAGGACTTAGGTGCTTCCGGAAGAGTGAAAAAAGAGACCGCAGCGCAGATCGGCGAAATCTATGGCGCGGATTTGATCATCACAGCATCAGTCACTGAGTTTCAAGGAACCAAGTCAGGTGTCGGTGGCGCCACCAGACTGCTTGGGGTCAATCTGGGCGGAGGAATGAAAAAAGGTCATGTGGCCATTGATATCCGCATCATTGATGCCAATACATCCCAAATCGTAGCTGCGACCAGTGTGGAAGGCAGCGCTAAAAGTTTTGGGTTAGGCGGAGCCACCCGGATCGGGCCTCTTCCTGTGGCACTAGGTGGATTTAGCAAAACCCCGGTTGAGAAAGCTCTGCGAGCCTGCATCCAGGCTGCTGTTGACTATATCATCACCAAGACGCCGCAATCCTATTACAGGTACGAGAAGTAATTCATCCCAAATTAGTGAGATCCGAGTTTTAAACAAAAAGAGAGAAACTCTAAAAAAAGAATAAAGTCAATAGTTATGCTGGATTGAAGACAGCATTTTTATACTGCCTTTGAATTTTGCTCCGTCTAAAATTGAAATGCGGTAAGCTGCGATATCTCCTGTCATCTTTCCTTCTTTAGTGATATAGACCTTGCCGATGGCATGAATATTGCCCTCCACATTTCCTTTGATGGTGACATTTTTTGCCCGGATATCAGCTTTGACCAAACTTTCTCCAGCTACAACCAAGGAGTTATTTTCCAGAAAAATCTTTCCTTGAAAATGCCCGTTGATCACGAGATCTTCTTTTCCCCTCACTTCGCCGTTGAACGTAAGGGATGAACCGATTGTTGAATTTGAAGAATCGGTCGGATTTTTGGGTTCTGTTGTGGGGTTGTTATCCTTTTTGAGCATGATTGAACTCCCGGGCTTATGAATTAGATGATGATTATAGATGGATGTTTTTTGGATGTCAATAAGCCTTCAGTTTTTTATTGGAATGTGTTTTTTTTAACATATTTCATTTTTTATGATAAATAAGTATAATCTACAGGAAAGCGGACATAGCTCAGGTGGTAGAGCACGAGCTTCCCAAGCTCGGGGTCGCGGGTTCAAATCCCGTTGTCCGCTCTTTTTTTCAAAAAAAGAGAAAACTTGACTTTATAAACCCAAAGAAAATGAACTGCTGGTCTTTATTGGTGGAAAACGAACCGCAAAAAGGTTCCTACAATATGGCTGTGGATGATTATCTGTTTGAAAGTCTAGCAAAAAAATCTCAGACTGTTGTTCGTTTTTATTCCTGGAAAAAGCCCACTGTATCGATCGGATGCTCGCAAGACATCAAACAAGTGCTCAATTTAGAGTTCTGCCGAAAAAACAGCATTGATATTGTGCGGAGGATAACCGGAGGTAAATTGGTTTTGCATTTCAAAGAAGTGACCTACAGCATTTGTTCATCAGATGTACAAACGTTCACATCGTCTTTAAGCAAGTCGTATCAGCTAATTTCAAAATCACTGGTCAGAGGATTGAATGATATGGGTATTCCTGCATATCTGGCGGAAGGAAATCAGGAGGCCTATTCGCGGAGCAGTCTTCCCTGTTTCTCTTATCCGGCTCAAAACGAGATCAAGGTGAAAGAGAAAAAAATTGTCGGAAGTGCCCAAAAAAGAACTGGTGGAATATTCATCCAGCACGGTTCGATCCCTTTAATAAGTGATGATCAGCTTCTCCGGTCCATATCTTTATTGGAACAGAAAAATGAGAAAGTCAGGATGATTTCCGTGTCTCAAGCTCTAGGTAAAGGGATTGAATATTCTATGCTGGTCCCTTATCTCACCTCAGGAATCCAAAAATTTTTCGGCATTCAGTTCAGGGTCATGCAATTGGCTGCAGAAGAAAAAAAGCAGATCAGGATCATACAAAAAGAACGTCATGAAAATCCAAAGTGGGTCTTTGAGGCAGAGTGAAAGGTGTGAACACTTCAATTGATTTTTAAAAGTTTTAATGATACCATTCCAGCAAGACCGGAAAGAACAAAATGAATGAAGTGGAAGAACTCTCAAAGATCGACCTCAATGACCTCCCTGAATTGGAATATTTGCTTATGGACGATCTTCACTCCAGAGTTCTGCACAACCTCTATTTAGAGCTGGGATCAGGGCCTGTTCTTTATTTGATATCTCCCTCTTTTACTGTATTGAATCCCACTCCCAGTGAAGCGGTCAATGATTTTTTGGCAAAAAAAGAAGAATTGATGGAATACATCAAGGAACTGATCGTGTACAACCTAGCGGTCTATTCTGTGCTCCTGGATGTGAACAGTTATTTCATTGAACAGAATAGAAATTTAGTGCTGGCCAGGTTCAGAGAGAAAAACTCCCAAGGCCGGCGTTATGAAATCAAATTTTATACTCATTCTCCAAGGGAGATGCTCACTAACTATAAAGACAAAATCTATATCGGACGCGATTTTATAGATCTATTCAGCTTCAAAAGAAAATATTTTGGAGTTAAGGAATTGCTTGATTCCCTTCAAGAACAGAACGAGGCTCTTTTGGATAAAGCAGAAGAAAAATTGATCAACCCTGGGAAGTACAAATCCTTTTTTCAGGAGATCAATGAGTATGTCAATGAGATGCAGAGCGAGAGCTCTTTGCTGCTGCAGTCTCTTCCTCCATATATTGATTTTAAAAAACTCAAAGGGGATGACCTTATTGACATCAATTCTCAGTACAGGACTATCAATCACTATATCATTGAATTGAGAGATGAAGTCTCTGAATTTGAGAATGTCCTGTTTGTCAAAGAGAATGAGTTTGTCCGCTATGTGACCAAATACAAAAAAGACCTTGCCAATCTCATTTCCTATTTCAACATCAAAATTAATGGATTTTTGTCAGAAAAAATACACGGCCTCAAAACAAAGCGTTGAGAGAAATCAGGTGTCTTCTCTGACTAGAATGTTGCCGTAAGTGGTCACCAGCGACACAAGAGGTTTTTCCCCATTGTCAAGGAAAGCCTTTATGATGGTGTATCCATTGCTGATTTTTTTAATTCCTTTTTCACTGAGATGCCATTTGATTTGGCCTGATTTGGTTTGTGCCTGAAACGGAAGCTCAATACCTGGAGGAACCACAAATTCTATCTCTGCGTATGTTCCCTTTACAGAAATGGGTTTGATCTGAGCAAAGGAGGGGGAAAGCGTTACTTTCCCGTGTGCCAAATGGATCTGTGTTTCAGCAGAAAAATGGTTCAAGTTGATTTCTCGATAAGAGCTGGATACATATATCAAATCTCCAAACAGGTCTCTTCCTAGGACTTCATTGTTTTCCCCTTCGATGTTGATATTCCCATCAATCCGACTGAGTTTGATGCGGCTGTATTTGTTGTCTATATTCAGATCGTTCTGAGCATTATCAATATTGATAGGGGAATTATCAGCTTTGATGGTTGCAGACTGGATAGAGGACAGTTCAATCGGCTCATAAGAATTTTCTGCTTCGATCAATCCTGAAAGATTTTCCCCTCTGATTCGGCAGTGAAGCCCGTCAACAGTTATGTTCTGTGAGATGTTTTGGAGCTCAATGGACCCATATTTGTTTTTAATAATGAGTTTTCCTTTGATATCAGAAGCATTGATCCGGGACCGCAAGCCCTCCAGCTCGCATTCTCCATCCACTTTTTCCACAACAATGGATTTATAGGTGGTCAGTGCACGGAGGTTTTCTGTGATTTGGGACACATGAACCGCACCGTTTTTATTGATGATTTCTGCATTTTTTGCTCCCTGAACATCAACCATACCATAAGAATTGTGGATATTGAGGTCAAAGCCCTTGGGAATATAGACCTCCAGATCTGTCCGCAAACGAGTGCTTCTGTGAGTGTCTTTGATGGCAGAGACCATGATTTTCTCACTGTCCTGATTGACGAAAACTTTGAGATTTTCAGCAATGTCCTTGGCTTCTTCTGGTGTTCTGTGACGGACTTTTTTTTCTGAATAAATGGTGATTTCATCTTTTTCAGTGCGAATGACTTTGATGTCTCCATAATGGTTGGAGATATCCATCTGATAGGGAAAAGGAGGATTTATGTGTTGGGTCTTTTCAAAGGTGAACACATCTGCATCAAAGAAATAGTCATCCAATTCAATATAAAGATCGAGATTTCCTGTTTGTGCGTGGTAAAAAATGATTCCGGCAATGATGATGAGAAACAGAATAAAAATTTCTTTGATCTTCATTTCAGGTCCTGTTTCTTTTCTCTTGAATATGGTCTTTGATCCCAAAATAGAATTTCCAAGCGCCCCATGCAATGATCACTACAGGCCAAAGGCGGGCAAAAGCATTCCACACATTCACATTGATATTATCCAAAAGGAAGACAGCTCCGATGAGAATGAGGATGATACCCCATGCCAAATTTTCTTGTCTGTGTTTGTTAGCCATTTTGTTCTCCTTTGTTGGTCTTGTTTCCCTTGGATGCATAGTCCACCACGAATTTCAGTCCGATGACAATGATAATCAACGGCCAGAAATCAAAAAGAGTGTCATAGTCAATGATTCGATAATTGGCCAGGAGTAAAATGCAGCCGAGAGCCATAAGCACAATTCCCCAAAAAACAGATCCGGATTGAACTGGTTCAGGAAGCTCGTCTAAAGCTTCTGCCTGTTTTTCCAGACTTTTCCCAGCAGCTCCCAGGTTGATCAGTTTGGCTGTATGCACCGCATCATAAATCTGATAGATATAAAATGCAGCCAGACAGAGCCCGAGAAAAGGCTGTCCTTTTCCAGAAGTCTGGAGAGTCACCAGCCCGGAAAAGCCCAGGAAAAAGAATATGGCTTTTTTGATCTGTCCGTTGTAAAGCGCTCCTGTCCCGATTGGAAAAAAGAAGGTCAAAAGACCGGCTAGGGCAGGTGATTTTTGCGGCTTTTGAGCCGCGTATTTTTCTTCTTGTTGATTATTCATAAGATTCCTCCATTTGTTTGTTAACCTGATCTATTCAAAAAAATGGCGATGAGCATTTTTTTGCCAGGTTAGTCATTTTTTTCCCAAAAAAAATCAATGTTCTTTATGGAAAAAAGAACACTTTCCTTATATCCGGCCAGAGTGTTGGTCAAAGATTCAGCTCTGGCATACAAACGTTCTATTTTGCTGTATCCCATATGAATGTGTTGATTGATGGTTTTGTTGATTTGTTCTCTTTCTGGATTCATGGAATAAAGTGTGATCACAGTGATCATGACAGTAGCAGCTGCAAGTATGGGTTGAAGAGCGGGTTTGAAAAGGAAATCAAAACTCAGTTTGAATCTTTTGCGAGGTATTTTATACAACGTTTTCTTTAAAGAACGGCTGATTTCTATTTCTGGAATCCCGGCCAGAGCGGCTCTGGCTTCTTTTATATTTGAAAGCAGTTCCGCACAATCCGGGCATGTTTTGATGTGGTTCTCTATCTGAGACATTTTCTCCGGGCGCAGTTCTTTTTCTAAATAAGGAGAAAGATATGGTTCAATATGTGTGCATTTCATTGTTTTTCTCCTTTTGGTCTTTGATGGCATCCGCCAGTTGGATGCGTCCTCTATTCACCCGGGATTTGACTGTTCCTAAAGGGGATGACATGATCTCTGCGATTTCTTCGTATTTTTTTTCTTGAATATCCCGGAGGATGACAGCCATCCGGACATCTGGACTCAAAGACTTCAGTCCTTTCCAGACTGTTTTTTTGCTTTGATTTTCAAGGACCTTTTTTTCAGGATCCGTATGCCCCTCAGAGTCAAGATAATGGTCATCAAACTTGGTGCGTTTTTTTGTTTCGAGTTTTGTTTTTCGGTAGTGGTCTATCAGAAAATTGCGTGATAAGGTAAGAATCCATGAATTGAAATTCCTTCCAATGTCATATTTGTGAAGAGAATTGTGCACTTTGATAAAGATTTCTTGTGTCAGGTCTTCTGAAGTCTCATAAGAACCTGTGAACTGGTAAGCCAGGTTGAATATTTTTTTTGAGTACATGTCAATCAGCATTTTCCAAGACCTCTGGTTTCCTTTCATGCATTTTTTTATGATCTCTTCTATTTCCACTTAACACACCTTTATAGACGTAAATCTGTTTTGAAAAGTTCCGTTGGTCTTAAGGGTTGATTTCATTTTATCCTTTCATCTGATTATGTCAATTTGGAATCAAGGGATTTCGATCTAACGAATGGAAATTTCTTGACTTGTCATAGGCAAGTATGACAGGATAATTTTCTGATAAAAATCAAGTCAATAAGAATTAATGAAATGAATCAATCTTGTATTCAAAAAGCAATTTTTCCACAAGGGAGGTTTCAATGGAAGGAATTGTAGGCTATGGAGCCTATATACCAAGAAACAGAATCAAAGTCGAAGAGATCGCTAAAGTGTGGGGTGCTGATGCGCCAAGCTACAAAAAAGGGCTGATGCTGGAAGAAAAATCAGTCCCTTCTCCTGATCAGGACACCATAACCATGTCCGTGGAGGCGTCCAAAAACGCATTGAAAAGAGCAGGGATCGATCCTATTGATATTGGGGCGGTATATATCGGATCTGAATCTCATCCTTATGCGGTGAAACCCAGCGGAACAGTTCTTGCTGAAGCTTTGGGTGCAACGCCCGAAGTTCACACCGCTGATTTTGAGTTTGCCTGCAAAGCAGGAACTGAGGGAATGTTCGTGGCCTTGAATTTGGTCAAATCAGGAGCGGTGAAATACGGACTGGGAGTGGGAGCAGATACATCTCAGGGAGCTCCTGGTGATGCTCTGGAGTACTCTGCTGCAGCAGGAGCCGCGGCCTTTGTTTTTGGAAAAAAGAATGTGGTGGCTGAAGTCCTGGATACCTACGCTTATATGACGGACACTCCTGATTTTTGGAGGAGAGAATACGAATATTACCCCCAGCACGGCGGACGGTTTACCGGAGAACCTGCCTACTTCAAACATGTGACTGGAGCTGCAAGGGGCCTCATGAAAAAAGCAGGTATGAAGCCCCAAGATTTCAGTTATGTGATCTTTCATCAGCCCAATGGAAAGTTCCCCTTTAAGGCTGGACGAAAATTGGGATTTTCAAAGCCTCAGATCGAACCCGGCTGGCTGGTCAATAAACTGGGAAACACCTATTCCGGCTCTTCTCCACTGGGATTGACTTCCACACTGGATATAGCCAAGCCAGGTGATCACATTCTCTTGATTTCCTATGGATCTGGTGCTGGAAGTGATGGTTTCATTTTAAAAGTCACCTCTAGAATCGAAGACGTGAGGAATCTGGCTCCGTTGACCAGGGACATTCTTGATCAAAACAAGAATTATCTTGAGTACGGCGAATACGCTAAATTTAGAGAAAAAATCAGGAAAGCAGACTAGGAGGATAAAATGAGAGATGTGGCAGTCATAGGAATTGGAATGACAAAATGGGGAGAACTGTGGGAGAAATCCCTGAGAGATATTTATGTGGAAACCGCTCTGATGGCCATCGAAGATGCTGGAGTCGATCATATAGACTCCATGTACATCGGATCTATGTCTTCAGGAATATTTGTGGGACAGGAACACATCGCCTCCCTTCTTGCTGACTATCTCGGCACAAGTCCTGTTCCTTCGGCCAGAGTAGAGACAGCCTGTGCGTCAGGCGGACTGGCCCTGAGGATGGGATTCATGGAAGTGGCCAGTGGAATGAATGATATTGTTCTGGTCAGCGGGATTGAAAAAATGACTGATGTGGGTGGAGATAAAGCCACATATGCGCTGGGAACCGCTGCAGACCAGGAATATGAATGCTATCACGGAGTGACCTTTCCGGGGCTTTATGCTTTAATGGCGGTCGATCATATGAACAAATACGGAACCACCCGAAAGCAGCTGGCAGAAGTGGCTGTGAAAAATCATAGGAACGGATCCAAGAATCCCCTGGCTCAATTTCCTTTTGAAGTCACAGTGGATGCTGTCTTGAATTCTGTTCAAGTGGCAGATCCTTTGAGAATACTGGACTGTTCTCCCATTACAGACGGGGCCGCAGCAGCTATCATTTGCCCCGTTGATATGGCACAAAAATTCAGAGACCATCCTGTAGTCAAAATTCTCGGAAGCGGTCAAGCTACAGATTCCATTGCTCTCAGCCAGAGAAATGATATCAGCTGGCTGGAATCAACCTACAGAGCAGGAAAGGGTGCTTATGAAATGGCAGGAAAAAAGCCCAGTGATATGGATCTGTTTGAGGTCCATGACTGTTTCACCATTGCAGAGCTCTGTGTTATGGAAGCTCTGGGAATGGTTGAGAAAGGGAAATCCGGGGAAGCCGTAGAAAAAGGCCGGACGGCTGTCAATGGAGATATCCCGGTCAATCCCAGCGGAGGATTGAAATCCAAAGGTCATCCGGTGGGAGCCACTGGAATTGCTCAAGTGCTCGAGATTGTCAAGCAGTTAAGGGGAGAGGCCGGTGAAAGACAGGTCAAAGATGCGCGAACAGGACTCACTCAAAACATGGGAGGCAGTGGTGCCAGCACTGTGGTCCATATATTTGAGAGAGATTGAGAAAGGAGATATCAAATGACAACACCATCGAGATATTGGAGAGAAATACCGCAAAGATACAGAGGGGAAGCCAACAGCTGTGAGAAGTGCAAGAAAAAGTTTTTTCCACCTCGACTGATATGTCCGAAATGCGGGAACAGGGATCTGGCGAAAGCAAAGATTGCGGACAAAGGAAAGGTCCTGAGCTTCACCATCATCCGAGTTCCTCCCAGTCCGTTTAAAGATCAGGCCCCTTATGCCGTAGGAATCGTTGAGCTTAAGGACGGAGTGAAAATTATGGGACAGATCGTGGAATGTGATTTCAAAGACCTAAAGGTGGGATTGCCGGTCAAGATCGAATTCAGAAAGATGTTTAAGGAAGGACATTCAGGGATTCTGTGTTACGGCTATAAATTTGTTCCTGATTCATAAAAATTGTTTTTGGAAACCAATTCAACAAATTAAGGAATAAGGATGTTTCGAATCAAAAGTCATATCGACACAAACAGTTCTGAGTATAAAAAGAATTATGAGTACATGAACAAAGTGGTCCGGGAGTACAGAGAAAATCTGGCTCGGATCAAAAAAGGAGGACCTGAGAAATACCGGAAACGTCACAAATCCAGGAAAAAACTATTGGCCAGAGAGCGCCTGGAGAAGCTTTTTGATCGCAACACCCCTTTTCTTGAATTGAGTCCCACTGCAGCCTATGGGATGTATGACAACCAGGCTCCGGCAGCCAGTATGGTCACTGGGATCGGAGTCATTCACGGGCGCCAGGTGTTGGTGATCGCAAATGACGCGACTGTTAAAGGCGGGACCTATTTTCCCATGACCATCAAGAAACATATCAGAGCTCAGGAAGTGGCCTTGGAAAACCGTCTTCCCTGCATCTATTTGGTCGATTCCGGAGGGATCTTTCTTCCTCATCAGGCAGGAACATTTCCGGATAAGGAGCATTTCGGCCGCATTTTTTACAATCAAGCCAGGCTTTCAGCACTGGGGATCCCGCAGATCTCTGTTGTCATGGGTTCGTGCACTGCGGGGGGGGCTTATGTTCCGGCCATGAGTGATGAAACTGTGATTGTCAAGGAACAGGGCACCATTTTTATCGGAGGTCCTCCTCTGGTCAAAGCAGCCACCGGAGAGGAAGTGACTGATGAAGAATTGGGTGGGGCGGATGTGCACTGCAGAATATCCGGTGTCTCAGATTATTTTGCCCAGGATGATGAGCATGCATTGAAAATCGCTAGAAACATTGTCGAGACTCTGGATCCTTCTGAAAGGTTCCAGCTTGACTGTCATGAGCCTGAGGACCC
>WJMT01000071.1 GCA_014727835.1 Candidatus Aminicenantota bacterium
AAAATGATCGTCTATCATATGGAATCAAGACCACGGTTTCCGGATGACCTCAAAAAGCACTTCAACATCTGAATAAAATTTCTCATAAGGGAGCACAAGCAATGCCTGAATTTCATTACAGATTTGATGAATAGCCAGAATTATCTTCGGTCTCGGAGAATCAAAAGCCTCAAAAGCTGCATGATCGCCATAGCTGTGGACGCCACATAAGTCAGGGCTGCCGCAGATAAGACCTTTCTGGCTCCCTTGATCTCCTCCTGATTCAAATAAGTGCCCTGATGCAAAAAACGAACGGCTCGCTTAGAGGCATTGAATTCCACCGGAAGGGTCAAAACACTGAACGCTACTGCAACTGTGAAGAGCAATATCCCGATATCCATCAGAATGGAAGGCCCCTCAGCACTGAATATAAACCCGATGAAAAAAAGAGGAAAAGCAAGAGTGGAGCCAAAATTAGCCACAGGATAGATCAGATTCCTCAAAGATAACGGCACATACCTGTGATGATGCTGTATGGCATGACCTGTTTCATGGGCAGCCACTCCCAAAGCAGCAATTGAGTCACTGGAATGAACATTTTCAGAGAGTCTTAATGTTTTTTTTCTCGGATCGTAATGGTCTGACAATTTGCCCGAGACTTTTTCAATGCTCACACCCCTCACTCCACTCCGGTCTAGGATTTCCTTAGCCACTTCAGCTCCGGAGATCCGCGAATGGGCTCTTTTTTGACTAAAGCTCTGGAAAGTGCTTTTCACTTTGTACTGAGCATAGACAGCAAGCAGCAAAGGAGGAATCAAAAGAAAAATGGTGGCATCCCAAAAAAACATGACTTCATCTCCATAAGTCTAGAATCAATCTCAATGATAGCATCTTATTCAAATTCCGCAACTCTTCTCATCAGTCTCTGCGATGCAGACCATCATGAGATCAGTCTGCTGTAGATAATCCCTGCTGATATGTAGAATACAGCTGCCAGCAGCAAAACCACAGAAAAATTCCAGTTGATGGAAATGATCACTGTCATCACAGAACCCAATACAGTGGCAAACGCATTGGATCCCCAGGCCCATCCGATCATAGATTTCTGCTTCCTCCCCAAATATTCGATTCCAGTGGGAAAGAACACGCCCATGAGAAAACCGGGAATGAAAATCAAAGCAAAAGTGACCAGAACTCGTAATATCAAACCCAAATGAATGAGTCCAGATATGATTTGAAACAAAAGCAGGGAATAAAGAGCCAACACCAAAAACAAGAGGCCGGAAAAAATCAGAACAAATCGTTTGCCCACAGCGAGTCTCATTTTTCGGGATAAAAGAGAACCTATGCCTGAAGAGACCAGAAGAGAAGAAATAATGGCTGATATGGAATAAGCGGGATTCCCCAAGTAGAGCTGGAAAATCTTGATCATGATGATCTCAACCGTAATGAAAGACAGACCAATCAGAAAAAAATAGAAAACAAATCCCTGACTCACTTGTGTTTTGGTGGAAACCCTGAGCGGAATGAATATCAACACAACCGGGAGAAGTATAGAGAGAAAAAGTATAGACAAATACACACTGTTGGAATATGTCAGAGCCCATTGGACTACATTTTTTGCCATGCCCTTGACCTTCATGTTTTCGAATCGAAATTGGCCTATTTTGTTGGGTTGATTGAAATACGGAGAACGGTCTCTCACCGGCTTGATGTTCACAGAGGACTGTTGGATGGTGTTCATATGCCCTGGAGATGCTAATTTGGAATACAGATTGTCCTTTTTTTCATAAGGAGAATAGACCGTGTCCCGCGTTCCTGCAAACTCTTTAAGAATACGGACCTCTTCCTGGTCAATGTCCCCTTTTTTCATAAAAAAGAAATTGAATCCATTGGCTCTCTGAATGACAAAAAATTTCTTTTCCGGCTCCGGTACTTCCATCTCTCTTAAGGCTTCAAAAGCGGTTGAAAAAAGTCTTTCTCCAAACCAGTGAACAATATAGACAAAACCGTCGTCGCGGAGATGTTCCCAATAGTCCTTAAAGCTTTCCACAGTGTAAATATAGGTCTCGGCAATGCTCAAACCTCCTGAAAGAAGAGCATCTGCATTGTGAGAATTGACCATCTGGATCACATCAAACTGGGCATCCATTCTTTTCAAGACACTTCGCCCCTCATCATTGATAAGATAAACTCCTTTTTTTTGGAACAGATTCCCGATGTAGTCTGAATATTCATCCCTCACAATGCGGCAGATTTCCGGGTCCATCTCTACAGCAACGATGTTTTGGAATTTATGGGACAGTGCGCACAACACTTCATACCCACCTGCAGAACCGATGATAAGTGCACTGCCTCTCTTTGTGAGCTGATACGGAATGGATTCATTGGACCATTTGATCTGTTCCATCTCATGAAGTTTCCCGTTGAACTTTGGCAGCCAGGACTGCATGGTGCCGGCATCGATCCAGATAATTTTTTTCCTCTTCAAGAAAGGGGCCACATCCACTTTATTGATGGGACTCCACTGGGAATATTCGATCATATCGTTATGATAATGCTTAAGGTATCCCCTTTTGACCATCTTTGGGACAATGGGAAAAACACTCTCTGAGTGAACAAACAAAACAATAAAAGCAGCTGCAATCAGAAAAATGACGGTGCTCTTTTTCCATACAGAAGACCGGGAAATCAAAAACCATGAAAATCCAAGTAAGAAAAATATGAGTAAGATCACCCTAGAGGGCCCAAAATTTGTGATCAGAGGAATGATGGCGATCCCTCCCAGGGCAGCTCCCAAAAGGTCAATAAAGTAAAGCTGTCCGATTTCCGAGGAATACAGGCTGAATATCAGAACCAACGAAGCACCGGCAAAGAAAAAAGGCAAAAGAAGCAGAATAAAATCAAACAACAGCAGTAAAAAATTGGAAAAAGGATGAAACAGGTTTAAAAAATCAATATTGGTTGAAAGTGTGATTTTGTAAATGACAGGAAGACTCAATGAAAAACCGAGTAAAAAAAGTTCCAGATACTTAATCGCATCTTTTTTTTTGATAAAACGGCTCATGGACATATATGCGCCGCTCAATCCGTAACCAAAAAGAGCCAGAGAGATCATCAAGAAAGCAAACGAACTGACATAGATCACAGAAAAGACCCGGGTGTAGAGGATCTCAATTAACA
Organism: Candidatus Aminicenantota bacterium; assembly: GCA_014727835.1. Lineage (GTDB taxonomy): Bacteria > Acidobacteriota > Aminicenantia > Aminicenantales > Aminicenantaceae > WJMT01. The sequence continues at coordinate 3,163 of WJMT01000071.1, forward strand.
CTGTCGAAAGAGTGATGGAAAATATGGGTATGATGATTTTTAGCCGTTTCATCTTTTCTCTCTCAAAATGATGGGTATTATATTATTTCATTATTATCTTTACAACCAAAGCCTTTGGATTAAAATAAGAAGATGAAAAAAGGCCAATGGTTCACTGGAATGGAGCAACGGTGAAAAATCTTTTTAAGAAATCGGGAAATCAGGGGCGATCTGATTCCGCTTTTCTGAAAAAAATATACCGGAAACTCCTGGGCAGAGATACGGATCCGGAAGGAAAAAAATATTACCTCCGGTTCCTGGAACAGGGCCGCTCACGAATCGATGTGGTGCTGGATATCATTGAATCCGAAGAGTTCAAAAACAAAACAGCCCGGGAAAATCTGCATCACCTTTATCTTCCGTCGATCCGGAACGAAAAACCGGACCAGTACAAACAAGGTCAAGACTTCCTTGAAAATTCACCCATATGGGTGTTTCAGGTGAGAGATGATTCTGATTTTGACTGGCTTGAGGAAAAGATCATTCAAAACGGATACTATGAAAAGCCCGGTGTTTGGAACTTTGAAATCAATGAAGATACAAAAATCCTCTCAGATTTGACCTCTCAGTTTGACCCAGAATGCGTTCTCGATCTGGGATGCGCCAATGGAACCGTGATGAAATGCCTGCATGATGCGGGCATTCAAAGCGATGGCATTGAAATCAGCCGGCTTTATTCATCTAAAGCATTTCCCGAAATCAAAGAAAACATCATTATCGCTGATATCCTGGACGTCGATTTAGAGAAAAAATACGATTTTATTCTGGGGCTCGATATTTTTGAACACCTCAACCCTAATAAATTGTCCCTTTACATCCAAAAGATTTTCAAGCTCCTTACAAAAAGCGGTCATCTTTTCTGTAATATTCCCGCTTTTGGAAAAGATGAAGTGTTCGGAGAGATCTTTCCCATCTATATCAAGGAGTGGAAGAAAGACCTTAAAAAAAACAACCTCTTTCATACCATTCACACAGATGACTATGGTTATCCCAAAAACGGTCATCTCATCAATGCTGGCTCCGGGTGGTGGGTGAATCAGTTCCAGGCCCAAGGATTCCGCAGGGAAAAAGATACAGAAAAAAATCTGCACAGCAAATATGACAAGGCCATGGAAAAAATATCCACCGCACGAAAATCTTATTATCTCTTTTCTAAAAATCCCAAAAAGGCATCAACTCTTAAGTGATCCGGATTATTTTTCAGTCAAAACCGCTGTTTTTTCTTGATGAGTCCAGTTTAATTAAAGTGCTGACTTGACATCCATTTTTTGTTTCTGTTATAAAGTCATGTCATATACCGTTTATTTATAAACAATTTTTATGATTCTCTGAGTGGAAGGAGAAATAATAATATATCTCACTCTGGACTTATCTTGGTCGATTTATCTTTTTCGTTCACTCGCCATTCTTTCTTTAACAAAGCATCCAATGAAACAAAGCATCCAATGATCTTTTTATCAATAAACAATCATGATTCAAACCATTAAATAAGTGGAGGGATTACCTTGAACGTTCAAACAGATAAAGTCAAATCATTCATCAACAAATATAATTGTAAACAAAGCGCCCTCATAGCGATTCTTCAGGAAATCCAGGCGGAATACAACTACCTCCCCAAAAATGCATTGATCTATGTTTCTCAACAGCTCCACATCCCTTTAATCGATATCATCGGAGTGGCCACGTTTTACAGCGCCTTTAGTCTGGAACCTAAAGGGGAACACACGGTTAAAGTCTGTATGGGAACAGCATGTCATGTTCGGGGAGGCCCAAAAATCCTGGAAGAATTTGAAAGAAGACTGGAAATCGAATCTGGACACACCACAGATGACAAACAATTCAGTCTGGATACAGTGGCTTGTTTGGAATGCTGCGCTATCGGTCCTGTGGTAGTGGTGGATGAGAATTACCATGCCCAGACATCCATCCGGAATGTGGACACCATACTAAAAAAGTACAGAAAAAAAGAGAAGAAAAATGAAGAACACCAATAAAAGCAAATCCTTAGACCAAATTAAAAAAATCATCAAAGAACAAAAACAAGCCCGCAAAGAAGATGATAAAATCACCCTGACGGTTTCCTCCGGAACCTGCGGACAAGCCAGAGGTTCCATGGAGGTCATTGATTCCCTCAAGGAAACCATCGAACAGAAACAATTGGAAGACAAAGTCCGAGTTAAAGTCACCGGATGTCATGGTTTCTGCGAGGCCGAACCCAATATCATCTTTCAGCCGGATAACATCTTTTACCAGCATGTGAAACCCAAGCACTCCAAAGATATCATTGAAAAAACCGCCCTCAACAAGGAAATCTTGGATCAGCTGCTTTACACAGACCCGTCCACAAATGAAAAAGCAAAAAAAGATGAAGACATCTCTTTTTACACCAAACAAGAGCGCCTTGTTCTGGGAGACAACGTTCTCATTGATCCCACTGATATCAATGACTATTTTTCCATAGGCGGCTACAATTCCTTACTTAAGACACTGGAAACCTTGAATCCCGAACAAGTGATCAACACCGTCAAATCATCCGGAATCCGGGGAAGAGGAGGAGCCGGCTTCCCCACAGGAATCAAATGGGAATTCACCAGAAAAGCCAAAAGTGATGAAAAATACATCATATGCAATGCAGATGAAGGAGACCCTGGTGCTTATATGGACAGAAGCCTTATGGAAGGAAATCCTCACCGGGTTTTAGAAGGAATGATCATCGGAGCTTATGCAATTGGAGCTAACCAAGGATTCATTTATATAAGAGATGAATATCCTCTGGCGCTCAAAAACATCACTCTGGCCATCCAGCAGGCAAAGGAGTTTGGTCTTTTAGGTCAAAACATTTTAGACACAGGTTTTGGCCTGGAAATCAACATCGTTAAAGGAGCCGGAGCTTTTGTCTGCGGGGAAGAAACCGCTCTCATCGCTTCTGTGGAAGGAAAAGTGGGTGAACCCAAACAAAGGCCTCCATTTCCAGCTGTCAAAGGATTGTGGAAAAAACCCACCAACATCAATAATGTGGAAACATGGGGAAACATCCCGCTGATCATTGAAAAAGGAGCGGACTGGTATTCCCAAATCGGGACCAAAGACAGTAAGGGGACCAAAATTTTCTCCCTGGTGGGAAAGATCAACAACACCGGACTGGTGGAGGTTCCTATGGGAATCACTCTTCGGGAAATCATCTTTGATATCGGAGGAGGTATCCCTGAAGGCAAGAAATTCAAAGCAGTTCAGACCGGAGGTCCTTCCGGAGGATGCCTGCCTGCAGAAAAGCTGGACCTTCCCATCGACTACGAAAGCCTGACAGAAGCAGGTTCCATCATGGGCTCTGGTGGAATGATCGTCATGGATGAGAATACTTGTATGGTGGATGTGGCCAAATACTTTCTGAATTTTCTTAGAGACGAGTCCTGCGGTAAATGCCTTTCCTGCCGGGAAGGAACTCAGCGAATGTGGGAGATCGTCAATAAAATCACAGAAGGAAACGGAAAAAAGGGAGACATCGAACTTTTAGAAGAGCTGGCTTATGCGGTTAAAGATGCCTCTATGTGCGGATTGGGTCAGACAGCAGCCAATCCCGTACTTTCCACCTTGAGATATTTCCGTGACGAGTATGAAGCCCATGTTGTTGACAAAAAGTGCCCTGCAGGAGTCTGTAAAGATCTGATCCGATACATCATAATAGAGGACAAATGCACAGGCTGTATGGCCTGTATCAAACCCTGTCCGGAGGATGCCATCACAGGAGAACTCAAAAAAGTACATACCCTGGATGAAAACAAATGCATCAGGTGCGGAGCCTGCTACGAAGCATGCAAATTTGATGCTATAAAAATAGAGTGAGGTCATAATGATTAACTTAAAACTTAACAAGCTGGATGTGAAAGCAGAACAAGGCTGGACCATCCTGGAGACCGCCAAATATTATGGTTTGGAAATCCCGACATTGTGCTACAACGAAGGTCTCAGCACCTATGGAGGATGCCGGCTGTGCCTAGTGGAAATCGGAGAAGGAGAGAACACCAAGCTGGTCAGTTCATGCACTTACCCTGTTGAGGAAGGACTGGTGGTTCATACAGATACCAAGCGGGTACTCAATGCCCGAAAGATGATGATCGAATTGATGCTCTCTGTGGCCCCAAATTCCAAAACCATCCAAGACCTGGCTTCAAAATTCGGTGTGACACAAATGCGGTTTGAAGCAAGAAACGAGGAATGCATTCTGTGCGGGCTCTGTGTGCGGATGTGCGCTGAACAAATGGATGGAAAAGCCATCGGTTTTCAGAACAGGGGGCATAAAAGGAAAATCTCGACCCCCTTTGATGTGCGTTCAGAAGAATGCCGTCTGTGCGGGGGGTGCATGTACATCTGTCCTGCCTGCCAGCTCAGATGTCATGGGCCTGATCCTGATTCAGACGTGTGCAATGCCTGTCTGACAATGGATCCCACGTGTGTGGATGTCTACGACGAACTTCAATGCTGGATGTATGATGCCGGCCGCTGCGGCACATGCGTGAGAGAAGAAGAACCAAACAAAAAAGACATCCAAAATGCAGATAAAAAATAAATGGAAACAATGCTTAACAGGACTGAATGAGCATGTTTTTTATAATACACAACCAAAAGAGTCTATAAGGAGGAATTAAGAATGGCTTATACAAAACTTAATCGGAGTGCCGCAACCCTCACAAAGAACAGAACTGAAGGGTCCATCAGCCCCTTTAGCGGTATGTGTGTAACCTGTGTGGACGGCTGTATTGGAATGTGTGAGATCGGAAAATCTGCCTACAGGGGATCTGAAGTCCTGTATCCCCAACCATTCGGAATCATCACCGCTGCTTCTGAAAAGGATTATCCTATTGATTTGTCCCACTTCACTATACTCGGAACAGCTGCTGGCGCCCATGGGGTCAGAGCAGACAGCGATTCCGCAACTTTTGAAAAAGTCTCGGTTGATACAACCATCGGAGCAGATAACAGTCTGAAACTCAAGGTCCCATTTATCATCCCGGGAATGGGATCCACAAATGTAGCCAAACAAAACTGGGAAGGCCTGGCAATCGGAGCAGCTTTAAGCGGTTCTATGCTCACCATTGGCGAAAATGTATGCGCTATGGATCCGGGTTCAGAGATCAAAAACGGCAGGGTGATTCATTCTCCTGATATGGAAAATAGAGTCAAACTGTTTCAGGACTGGCGGGATGACGGATATGGAACCATTGCTGTTCAAGCAAATGTGGAAGACACAAGGCTGGGAGTCCAGGAATACACCATTGAAAAACTGGGTGTGGAATCTGTTGAACTGAAATGGGGGCAGGGAGCCAAGGACATCGGCGGAGAAGTGAAAATTAAGAACCTATCCAAAGCACAGAATCTCAAAAAAAGAGGTTACATCGTACTTCCCGATCCCGAAGATCCTGATGTCATCGAAGCATTCAAAAAAGGCAGTTTTAAGGAATTCGAAAGACATTCCAGACTGGGCATGGTGGAAGAAGACAGCTTTATGCAGAGAGTCGAAGAACTGAGAAAAGCAGGAGCCAAATACATCTTTCTGAAAACCGGAGCCTACCGTCCAGTGGATTTAGCCAGAGCGGTCAAATTTGCTTCCAAAGCCAAGCTCGACCTTCTGACCGTAGACGGAGCTGGAGGCGGAACCGGTATGAGCCCCTGGCGTATGATGAATGAATGGGGAATCCCGAGTGTTGAAATCTGGTCACTGACCTACAAATACATCAAGAGACTTGACGAAAAAGGTGAATATGTTCCCCCTGTTTGCTTTGCTGGAGGCATCACTTTTGAAGACCAGATCTACAAAGCCCTTGCTCTGGGAGCTCCTTATGTCAAAGCAGTGGGAATGGCAAGGTCTCCCCTTGCAGCAGCTATGGTCGGTAAGACCATCGGAAAAAGAATCAAAGAGCAGCAGATTCCTGTGTATGTGGAACGCTTTGGAGATGAAATCCAAGAGATCTTTTCCAATGCCCCGGAATTGAAGCACAAATATGGAGAAAAATTCAACCAGCTGCCCACTGGAGCCCTGGGTGTTCACAGCTATTTCAAGAGACTGAACCAGGGTTTGAGGCAGTTCATGGCTGGAAACAGAAAATTTGCCTTCAAATACATTGAAAGAGGTGATATTGCTTCACTCACTAAAGAAGTCGCAGAGGTCAGCGGTATTCCTTACATCACAGATGTTGATAAAGAAGAAGTTGATAAAATTCTGAACAGCTGATTGAATCAGCATTGGTCAGGGATTCAAAACCGAACCAAAGGGCAGTGTGTGGAATGATTTCCACACCTGCCCTTTTTTGTTTCACTTGTGAAATTTTTTAATGAATTCTTCCACTTCAGGAACTCCGCCCTGGTAAATGAGATACCCGTTGTAGGGCTCTCTTTCTGTGATCTCATCATTAATGGGACTGAGCATCATTTCCTTGACCTTTTCCGGATCATCCGTCTGAGCCAAAACCCACCCTAATTTTATATAGGCCACTTCGGGAAGCATGTTCTCAGCCGGAATAATGCCTTTGGCCATAAGGTCTCTTCCGGTGTCATACACATACATATGCACATATCCCCAGAGAGTCTGAACCGTCATATAAATATGCACTCCCTTTTGAACAGCTCTTTTGATAGCCGGATAAACAGGTTTGTTCACATGTCCCAAGCCGGTTCCTGCGATCACGATCCCCCGGTATCCATTATCCACCAATGAATCAATCATATCCGGCTGCATATTCGGATAGTAATAGATCAATGTGACTTTTTCTTCAAAATAAGGGAATATGCGGCATTTTTTGTCTTTTCTCCGGGGATTGTACTTATCCTTAATCATTTTCACACTGTTTCTGGTGACTGTTGCCACCGGAACATCTCCGATAGTCCGGAATGTGGACCGATAAGAAGAATGCATCTTTCGAACCCGCGTCCCCCTGTGGAGAAAACCGTATTCATCTGAAGTCGGACCAAACATACACACCAAGACTTCTGCGATGTCCGAATGACCCGCAGCATAAGAGGCATGCATCAAATTCAAAGCCGCATCTGAGCTGGGACGGTCCGAAGATCTCTGGGAACCCACCAACACAACTGGAATGGGCAGGTCCTGAACCATAAAAGTCAAGGCTGCTGCTGTGTGATGCAGGGTATCTGTTCCGTGCCCGATGATAATCCCATCAATCCCCTTTTGAATTTCTTTTTGAATGGCTTTTGCAAGGACCTTATACTGCATGGGCCCCATGTTTTCACTGAAAACTCCGAATAGCTTTTCAGTGGTGATATTGCTGATATCAGCCAGCTCTGGAACCGCACCATAGAGTTCGCCAGGAGAAAAAGCCGGGATCACCGCCCCGGTTCGGTAATCCAAACGAGAAGCAATGGTCCCCCCGGTCCCAAACAATTTAACATTGGGCTTGTCATCAGAGTAAGGAAACTTTTTTTCCGGTATTTTGTATTCGGCCTTCTTATAACCCAGTTCTTCAATGTTTTTTATAGTCTCTATATCAATGCCGATGTTGTAACCAGTGGCAATTTTCAGGACAATGTGTTTGTCATCATCATTTTCAGCTCTCGGAAGGATGGTCCCTTCAAACAGTCCCCGGGTGGTGTCCACCTTGACTTTGCCCCAAACTCGGGCGCGGTATTTTTTTAACAGTTCGAGCCCTTCTCCTTTGTAACCTTGGAATGGGTCTTTTTTACTCACGATTTTCAACCTTTTTTTGGATCTCTTTTCTGAGTTCAGATAGAGGCATGTTTCCCAGGGCCATGGGCCTCAGCCGGCCCATGATCCAATCCGCAGCCGCCCTGGTTTCATGGTCTACTCTCTTATAAGGGACAAAATCTTTTATAACCTCTGGAATTCGGGCAAGGATGTCCCTGTTCTTCTTCTGCTCAAAACCCGCTTTCTTGAGCAGTATATTCAAATCAGTCCCGGGATGATGACAAAGAAGAGGAAGGATCTCTTTGGCCATTTCAAATTCAATAGACCGGTCATAAAGGAACTTGAATAACTGGCGAATGCGTTCATAAGAAAACTCATGTGAACACAGATCCTGGCCTTGAACGTGTTTCAAGGTATGGCCCAAAAGTGTTCCTAAAAAACGGGGATCGACCTTTAGGTCTCGGGCGATCCTTTGCATAAGGGGCACTAGATTATTTCTCAACAAATAAGTGAAGGTATCCTCCGGAACATTCCATCTTTTCAATTGTTCTATTCTTTGGGACACATCCACAGGAAGCCGCTTTCTTATCTTGTCAATGTAGTCTTCCTTTAAAGGAATGGGAGACGAATCTGTATCCGGATACATACGGTCCGGCCCAGGCAGCACCCGTTCAAACACAGTGGTGCCGTTTTTAAGTGCTTTTCGGCTCTCACGAGGGACTGCCTCCAGAGCCAACCGGCATCTCTCCTCTATGGTCTCCAAAGCCGTAGGAATATCCTGTTCCGGCCCCCAGAGGACCAATTGGGCATCATGATTTTTGGAGTTCAGCATCTTTTGTATCCGGCTCCATTGATAAGGGGAAATATCCGGATGAACAGACTCAGAATGAACCATATTGGGCTTTTCAATGCAGGCGATCACTTTCAGCCGGTCGCTCAATTCATCTGCAAACATCTGACCGGGCTGGGTGAAGTGAGATAACATTCCCTTAAACCTTGGAAGATTCACAGCCACCAAATCCCAACCGTTTTGGACTGCATTTTTCAAAACTTCAGATTTGAAACGGAACTGATGAGGGATTATGGGTTTGGAATGGATAGCCCAGCGGTTTATAGACGCTATCCTCTTTTTCAGCTCATCCCGGATGCGGAGAAGAGACCACTGCCGGAATACCTCATTGTGGGTCAGCTCAGGAATCCATTTGTTATGAGAGACTCCTTTTATCTCCACTCGAGTCCCTCCCCTACAGCTCACATTGACATCTTCTCTTCCGGACCCGATCCCTGTTCTCACCTTACCTGTGCTCCGGTTCAGGAAACGGATGTATTCCGCTCCTTCCCTCACTTCATCCGGATTCTTGAAATCAGGATAGGTGACCGTTTCGATCAAAGGCATCCCTAATCTATCTGTCTGATATTTTCTCACATGTCTGATATCAGAGATCTCACGGCAGGAATCCTCTTCAAGACTGAGTTGGATCAGCCGGACTTTTTTGTGCCTTAGCTGAATTTCTCCCTCCACTCCTAAAATCGCGGTTCTCTGGAATCCAGTGGGAATGCTTCCGTCCAAATACTGCTTTCGGATGATGTGAACTTCTCCCACTATATTCAGTTTGCAAAGAAGAGAGATCTCCAGCGCAATATCCAGTGCTTCCCTGTTGAGTGGAAAAGGAGGCGTGTCATCAATGTCATAAGTGCAGGCTGTTTCGTTTTTGATCCTGTAAACAATCTCTTTTTTGGTCTTGAACTCCATCAGAGCAGTGCCATCATATTCTCCCAGCTCACTCAAGGTAGGTCTCATATGTCTGATGATCTCTGCATCATATTCTTTTTTGCTGTTATACACTCCGGCCGGGCAGTTGCAGAACAACTTCTTTTTTGTTTTCAGCTGCTGGTGGACTTCAAGTCCGGATTTGAATCCGACTCGATCATAATGCTTCTGAGATGCCTCTTTTCTGGGGATATAACCTACCGCTTTCTTGGTATTGTTGAATTGATTCTCAGGATCAAATTCTTCAGGCATAAATCATTCCTCTATCATTCCTCTAACAAGACAAACCATTCTATCAGAATTGAGATTTTTTCCAAGTTTCATGATTTCTATCACTCTGTATTCAGTTGTAGAAAAGCACCAAACAATCTGCCACCAAGGCGGGTTTTTTCTGACCTTTGATCTCCAGTGTGTTTTGAATATGTGCCAAGATGCGGCGGAATCCTTTTTTCTCCACTTTTTTCAGAACAGCTCTATTCCGGACATCAGAGCCTGATTGAACCGGATGGATAAACCGCACTCTATCCAGTCCATAATTCACCATCATTTTGGAATCATAGGAAAAAATCATACTGTTCCGGCTCAAATAGGGAATCAGGGAAAGCAGCAACAATCCATGGGCTACAGTCCCTCCCAGAGGACTTTGCGCGGCTTTGTCCGCATCCACATGGATCCACTGCTCGTCTTTGGTCAAGCGTGCAAAATCATTGATTTGATCCTGTGTGACCTCAAACCAATCAGAAAGACCAATTTCGGTTCCCAGGTGTTTTTTTAGTTTTTTTATGGTCATTTTTTCAGTCATTTTATCTCCTCATTATGAAATGAACAGCTTGAATTATCGATTCTGATTCAGGTATACTCAGCATAAAAGAAATGACATTCCATCATACTAAACTCCCAGTCAACTCTCAAGATTTTTAGAATGTGCTTGATTGATCATCCAGACAACACCGCTTGTTTGTTTTCACGGGTTCTTCTGATTGGACTGATTTCCATTTGGTCTTTAACCTGTGGTTTCAACCAGCCTTACCAGACGCTCAAACTGGCTCATGTCCTGGATACTAGCCATCCTGTTCATAAAGCCATGACTTTTATGGCAGACAAAGTGAGCCAATATTCTGATGGCCAATTAAGGATCGATATTTACCCCAGCGGCCAGCTGGGCCAGGAACGGGAGTTGATTGAGCTACTTCAAATCGGAAGCCTTGCTATGACCAAAGTATCCACAGCTCCTCTGGAGTCATTTATTCCTGAAATGAAGGTTCTGGGGATCCCCTATATTTTCCGGGACGAAGCCCACCGGTGGGAAGTCTTAACCGGAAGCATCGGACAATCCCTGCTCCTTTCAGGTGAGAGGTGTTTTCTTCGAGGACTCTGTTTTTATGATGCAGGAAGCCGGAGTTTTTACACTAAAAACATTCCAATTCACACTCCCTCTGACCTGAACGGTCTTAAAATCAGGGTGATGAAAAGCGCAACCTCAGTCAACATGGTCAAAGCTCTGGGTGGTTCTCCCACCCCCATATCTTGGGGTGAATTGTACACAGCACTTCAACAGGGAGTTGTAGACGGAGCGGAAAACAATCCTCCCAGCTTTTACCTCTCTCATCATTATGAAGTGTGTCAGTACTACACTCTGGATGAACACACTTGTGTACCGGACATCCTGTTGATCAGCACTTCAGTCTGGAGTGACCTCAACTCACAAGAACAGAAATGGCTCCAAAAAGCTGCAGAGGAGTCTGTTGATTACCAGAGAGAGCTGTGGAAAAAGGCCACCCAGACAGCTTTACAAGAAGTCCAAAAATCCGGAGTTGAAATCATTTATCCGGACAAGACAGCTTTTGTTCAAGCTGCAGAGAAAATGCACAACAAGTATAGAGGAACTGATCTTTTTCAATGGATCAAAAAGATAAAAACAATAAAATGAATAAAGATTCCAATAATAAAAATCACCAAATGCCAGATCTCATCGGTAAAATGAACCGATACACAGGAATTTTTGTCTCGTTCTTAATGGGATTGATGGTATTGGATGTCAGCTGGCAGGTGTTCACCCGATTTGTATTGAAAAAACCAAGTCCATTCTCAGAGGAACTAGCCGGATTTCTTTTGATTTGGGTCAGTATTTTGGGAGCTGCTTATGCCTTTCACAACAAAGCGCATCTGGGCATAGATATCCTCACTTCACAGCTGCAGGGATTGAAAAGAGCCACAGCGGAAGCAGCCATTCATTTGATCATTCTCTTCTTTGCTCTTTTTGTAATGCTGATGGGAGGGGCCCGGCTGGTTATGCTCACCTTCCGATTGAATCAGGTCTCCCCTGCCATGGGGATCCCCATGGGATTTGTCTATTCAGTCATTCCCCTTTCAGGAATTTTGATCGTCATTTACTCTGCTGGATTTATCTATACGGCCATTAAAAATCGAAACATGCCGGTGCCAAAACAAAGACAAACCAGCCAGGAAGGGCCTCAATGAACCAACCAAAGCCGCGGAGATGATTTCATGGAACTTTCTGTATTGATACTGATTGCCAGTTTCATCATTCTCCTGGCTCTCAATGTCCCCATTGCTGTCAGCATCGCTCTCTCAACCATTTTGACCATGCTGTTCACTATAAATCCGATTCCAGCCCTCACTACTGTGGCCCAGCAGATGACCAGTGGCATCAACCGGTTTGCGCTTCTGGCTATTCCTTTTTTCATCCTATCCGGCCAATTTATGGGCAGAGGAGGGATCGCACGCCGTCTGATTGATTTTGCCAAATCCGTAGTGGGAATGTTCCCGGGCGGACTGGCTTTTGTCAATGTTTTGGCCTGCATGCTGTTTGGCTCTATCTCTGGTTCAGCTGTGGCAGCCACTTCAGCCATAGGCGGCTTTATGGTGCCGATCATGAACAAAGAGGGATATGATAGAGACTTCAATACAGCTGTGACTGTCACCGCTTCCACCACTGGGCTTCTCATTCCCCCCAGCAATGTGCTCATTGTCTACTCTCTTGCCAGCGGAGGAATCTCTATTGCTGCGCTTTTTGTGGCAGGATATCTTCCCGGGATTCTGGTGGGATTGGGGCTTATGGCGGCCTGTTCTGTTATTGCTGTGATCAAAAAATATCCCGTGGGAGCCAGAGAAAGTATATTGAAAGCCCTTAAAAAATTCGTTTCAGCTGTTCCCAGCCTGCTGCTGGTCATCATTGTGATCGGGGGGATTGTATCCGGAATCTTCACAGCCACTGAAGCCAGTGCTGTGGCTGTGGTCTATTCCTTCATTTTGTCTGTCCTGATTTATAAAGAGGTCCGTTTTCCGGAGGTCCCCAAGATTCTTCTGAAAACAGCAGAAACCACAGCTGTGGTCATGCTTTTGGTGGGAACATCTCGGGCTATGTCCTGGGTTCTCTCTTACAAAAACATTCCTCAGGAAATCAGCACAGGCTTGATCGGACTGACCGATAACAAACTCATCATTCTTATGCTCATCAATATCATGCTGCTCATTGTCGGCACCTTCATGGACATCACTCCGGCAGTTCTCATTTTCACTCCCATCCTGCTTCCTGTGGTCACCAAACTGGGTATGAGTCCCCTTCATTTTGGAATCATGCTGGTCTTTAATCTATGTATCGGCCTCTGCACTCCGCCGGTGGGTTCTGTTTTGTTTGTGGGGTGCGGTATCGGACAGACTACCATAACCCGAGTCACTAAATCTCTTCTTCCATTTTATGCTGTGATGGTGGCAGCGCTGATGCTGATCACCTATTTTCCATGGTTCAGCGAGTGGCTGCCTCATCTTCTGGGACTGTATTGATCTGTTTCATTCTAGGTTGAGGCAGATGGTCTTGGGCTCCGTCATCTCTTGAATGGAAAACTTGATCCCTTCTCTCCCCAATCCTGAATTCTTGATCCCTCCAAAAGGCATGGAATCCAGACGGTAGTCTGTGGAATCATTCACCATCACTCCTCCGCAGTCCAGTCCATAAGCGATCTGAAACGCCAGGTCAATATTTTTTGCAAACACAGCCGCATGGAGACCAAAGGGAAGACTGTTTGCCCTGCCAATGGCTTCTTCCATATCAGAAACAGGAAAAAGACTGACTGTTGGGCCAAACACCTCTTCTTTGAAAATAGTGGCTTTTTCCGGAACATTCTCAAGCACAGTAGGGTCCAGCAGCGCTTTCTGGCGCTTCCCGCCGCATAAAACTTCTGACCCTATAGAAACGGCTTCTTCAATCCATTTTTCCACCCGCACAGCTTCATCTTCTGTGATCATAGGACCCATATCTGTTTTCTCATTCATCTTATCGCCGATCTGATACTGAGTGGTTTGACTAACAAATCCGTTCTTGAAAGGCTCATAGATATCTTTATGGATGTATATTCTCTGAACACCGATGCAGTTCTGACCCGCAGCCCAAAAAGACCCGGAAACACAGGATTCCACGGCCCAATCCAAATCAGCATCCTTCCAAACAATGACCGGAGAATTGGACCCCAGTTCCATTCCGATTTTTTTGATCCCTGCTTTGTTCATGATTTGTCTGCCTGCCTCCACTCCCCCGGTGAAGGAAATCATGCGCACTCTTTCATCAGAGACAAGAGCATCTCCGATTTCGCTCCCATACCCGGTCACGACTTGAATGGTCTCAGGAGGCAGTCCGCATTCCAGAAGAGCTTGAGTTAATCTGATGGCAGAAAGGGGAGTTAAAGTGGCTGGCTTTAAAAGGACGCTGTTGCCCGCAGCCACAGCCGGACCTAACTTGTGAGCTACCAGATTCAAGGGATCATTGAAAGGAGTCACTGCCAGCACCACTCCTACAGGAAAACGATAATAGTATCCGATTCTCTTTTCCCCGCCAGGAAAAGAGTCAAAAGGAATGGTCTCTCCTAGGATGCGTTTGGCTTCCTCAGCAGATACAGTAAGAGTGTTGACACACCGAAGAGCTTCTTTTCTTGCTTCCCGGATGGTCTTTGATCCTTCCCGGGCTATAAGAGTGGCGAATTCTTCGATCCTCTCAGATATGTATTCCGCTGTTTTGTACAGCACTGAAGCTCTTTGATACACAGTCATGTTTCTTGCTGTTTCAAATCCCTTATATGCAGATGCCAAGGCTCGCTGGATATCATCCGGATCCGCCTTGGGAACCGAGTCTATAACAGAATCATCAAACGGATCATGTACAGGGATCTGCTCTTTCTTGTCCATCCATTTTGAGTTTACAAACATTTTCATTGTTCCCTCCGATATGCATTTATTCGATGATGATATCATCATCGGTATGAAAAGTCTTATCCGCACCTGCAGAAGTCAACCGGAACTCAAAATCTGATATTCGCTCATATTTGACCTCAGTTCCCCAGGCATCCAGTTTCCCTGTGGTGATAGGAACCGCTAAGCGCAGATCCTTGAGTTTATGAGGTAATGTCCCGTATTGTGCTGAATAAGAATTCACAGCCCGTTTTAAAGTGTTCAGATTGGTCCGTGTGAGCTTCTCTTTAGTTCTGGAAAAAGAGTCCACTTGTTCTTTGATGATCTTTTTCTCTCCGCTTCCAATATAATAAATGAAAAACGCAATGACCATCACCAAAACAAGAATCACTAAAAATCCCTTGATCTTCATTTGGTTTTCCTCCTAATAAGGGAACGCCACTCATCCATAGAACAATTGCGATGCTACTATTATTAATTTATTTTCAGCGGTATGCAAGTTTATTTCAAAAATGAAAATTGAAACCATTTTTTACACAAGTTGACGGAATCTCTGTATCCTAATAATATGACTACCAGAGTGAATCTTTCAGAATAAGGAAATTTGATGGCAAAAAAAGAAATGACCCGCAGAAATTTCATGAAAACTTCAGCCTCTTTGATTGCGGGGATATCGTGTGTCTGTTCACAGAGCAATCAGAGTTTAAAAAAATCAAGCAAATCTCCCAATCTTTTGGTTGTTTTTCCGGACCAAATGCGAGCACAAACCCTTGAATTTATGGGAGAAGACCCTTGTATCACGCCCTCTCTCAATCGATTCGCCAAACAAAGCCTGGTCCTCAATCAAGCTGTCAGTAACTTTCCGCTGTGCAGTCCGTTTCGAGCCATGTTTATGACCGGACAATATCCTCATGCCAACGGTGTTTTGGGTAACTGCAACACTCATGCTGCAGAGCATGGTTATGAATTGAAGGAAGACGCACGATGCTGGTCTGATATCCTGAAAGACAACGGATATGAGCTTGGATATATCGGCAAATGGCATCTGGATGCCCCGCACCGTCCTTATATCAACACATCAAACAACACTCAGGACTTTGCCTGGAACGAATGGACTCCTCCGCACAGGAGACACGGATTTGATTTCTGGTATGGTTACGGCACTTATGACCGACACACCCGCCCCATGTACTGGACCACGCAGGCCAGCCGCAGTGAATTCCATTATGTCCACCAGTGGGGGCCGGAACATGAAGCAGACATGGCTGCCTGTTTTCTGCAGAACAAAGAAGGAAGGTACCGGGATCCGAAAAAGCCATTTGTTTTAGTGGTCTCCATGAATCCTCCTCATATGCCCTACCAGTTGGTCCCTCAAAAGTATATTGATCGCTACAACCATCTTTCCCTTGAACAACTCTGCAGGCGTCCCAATATCCCCCCTTCCGGAACCAAATGGGGAGATTACTACCGGAAACACATCAAAAATTATCTGGCAATGGTTACTGGTGTTGATGAGCAGTTCGGCCGCATTTTAGATGTACTGAAAACAGAAGGCCTGGAAAACAACACCTTGGTATTGTTCATGTCCGACCATGGAAACTGCTTGGGGATCCATGACCAAATATCCAAAAACAATCATTACGAAGAATCCATGAGAGTTCCTTTTCTCCTCAGATGGCCTGGACATATCAAACCCCGCTGCGAGGACCTCCTTCTGTCCTCTCCCGACATTTTCCCGACTTTGCTGGATCTGATGGGATTTCATAATCAAATCCCCTCTTATGTCCAGGGGAAAAGTCATTCCCGATTGTTCCTTGAAAACAAAGGAACACGCCCGTCTTCTCAGCTCTATCTGCACATCCCTTACGGACACCCCGGCTTGGGGCGAAGAGGAGTGAGGACTTTGACACACACTCTTATGGTCAGCCGCATGCCTGATCAAAACCAAAGGATCGTTCTCCATGATAATCAAAAAGATCCTTATCAATTGAAAAATATAGCGAAAGAGAAATCCTCTTTGGTTAACAAACTGGTCCACAAAGAATTGATTCCTTGGTTGAAAAGGACACGTGATCCATGGGTTAAATCCTGGAATCTTTGACCGATTTCCCCAGGGCAAAAAAAATTTAAAAAAGTTATTGATAATTGTTTTCAAATATTATATAAGTTTATGGTTATATAATTATATAAGGATTTATTAATTAGCTATGGAAAGAGAGAAACAAGCCCAAATCTTCAAAGCCCTTGCTCATCCCACCCGGCTTATCATTGTAGAAAAACTCCTAGAGGGAGAAAGATGTGTCAATGACATCAAAGACCTTTTTGATGCCTCACAACCCAATATCTCACAGCATCTCAATATTTTAAAGTATTCCGGGATCGTTGATTTCAGGAAAAAAGGCAACTTGCGCTGTTATTTTTTAAAAGACAGCAAAAAATTAGAGAAGATCATCCAGGCGATCAAATGAATCGTTATTTGATTCTTCAATCCAAAAGCAGCCAAATTAAATATTTAATTCAACATAGGAGGTTTGTATGGCTAAAGTCGCAATCACGATTAATGGTTCAGAACCGGGAAATGTGTTTCCACCATTTATTCTGGGCTCATCTGCAGTGGCATCTGGAGATGAAGTGATCCTCTTTTTTTGTCCAGGTGGAGCCCCGGCAATGGTCAAAGGCGAGATTGAAAAAATGAAAGTCAAAGGCCTGCCTGAGCTCAAAGAGCTTTTTGACGGGCTTCTCAGTCTAGGCGGAAAGATCTATGTCTGTGAACTCGCCCTGGATGCTAAGGATTTAAAAAAGGAAGATTTCAGAGAAGGCATCGAAATCATAGGTGCCACCACATTTATCAATGAAATCAAGGATGCCACTCTGACCTTTTCATTCTAACAAAATCATTACCATGGATTATTCATGAGCCAAGGTTGCGGCAGATGCCGTGAGATGGGCTCGCCTCAATGGTCAAAAAATGGCGATTCAGATTGAAAAGACAAAGAAGAAAAATGTTCAAGTCATTGTTATTGAAAAAGTCATGACAACCGTTGAAAAGAAAATGAAAGTGAAAACATCGCCATTTTATTATGAATAGTTCAGGTTATGTAAAGGAGGAAAAAATGTCCCAAAAAACTCTCGATACTTTAGGGCTGAAATGCCCACAGCCGATTCTGAAAGTCGCGTCTATGGCTCCTCAAATGAACGCCGGAGATATTTTGGAAGTCCTGGCTGACTGCGAATCATTTCCCAAAGATGTGAAGGCTTGGTCAGAAAAAACGGGAAAAACTTTATTATTTTGCAATACGGATGCCAACGGCAAACATACCGCTCAAATCCAATTCTAACATCCGTATTTTCCCGGCTATTTTGAGCAAGTTTTAATTTTAGTCTTTATCAATTGAATCAAACGGGGAAATATTATGGAAAAGAAGTTCAAACCAAATATCGTCGGTTTTTTATGCAATTGGTGCTCTTACGCAGGTGCGGACCTGGCAGGATCGAGCAAAACCCAAGTCGATCCCTCACTTTCCGTGATCCGGGTCATGTGTTCCAGCAGAGTGAATTCAAACCTGATCCTGTCTTCTCTGCTCTGGGGCGCTGATGGAGTGCTGGTTGCCGGTTGTCACCCTGGAGATTGTCATTATGAACAGGGCAATTATTATGCAAGACGCAGATTTGCTCTCCTCAAGAAAATAACTAAAATCTTAAACCTGGAGCCTGACCGCATTCAACTGTCCTGGATCTCAGCATCTGAAGGCAAACGGTATGCTGAGATTGTAAATCAGTTTGCCCGAGATATCACTAAAAAAGGGCCCAATCCATTGACGAGAAATTCTCAAACGTAAGAAAGGTTCAGAACATGGAACAACAAAATGTATTGGTCATTGGAGCTGGTGTGGCTGGCATGGAAGCAAGCTTGATTCTGGCTGAAGCCGGATTGAATGTTCACCTGGTGGAAAAAGAATCCCTGATCGGAGGCCAGACCATTAAATTCGAAGAGGTCTATCCCAATATGGAATGTGCCACCTGTATGATCGCTCCTCAACAACAAGATGTGCTTCAGAACGACCGTATCAATGTCTCTTTGCTCAGCAAAGTCCAGAGTGTGGAAGGATCTGCAGGAAATTTCAAAGTTCAGGTCAAGAAGAAAGCCAGATATGTCAGCTTGATCAACTGCATCGGATGCGGTGCTTGTTATGAGCCTTGTCCGGTCAGCCTCGGCAATGCCTTTGAAGAAAGGATGTCCCAAAAAAAAGCCATTGCCGTGGCCTGCCCCGGTGCTCTTCCCAATGCACCGGCCATCGATCCTGAAGCATGCCTGCGTCTCAATGGAAAGAAAAAAGACTGCAGCGCCTGCCAGGAAGCTTGCGGGTTTGATGCCATTGACTTTTCACAAAAAGATGAAACCGTTGAACTGAATGTAGGGGCGATCATTGTGGCCACAGGTTTTGATCAATTCGATGTCAGCACCCTTCCCCAATACGGATACGGAAAGCATCCCAATGTGTATACGGCTATGGAGTTTGAACGGCTTTATGCTCAAAACGGACCTACAGAAGGAGAGCTGACTCTCAGGCAAGACAAGCCCATCAAATCAGTGGGGATCATCCACTGTGTGGGCCGAAAACAAGAGGGCTACTGTTCAGGTGTCTGCTGTATGTACTCCATGAAATTTGCTTATTTCATCAAAGACAAAGTCCCTGACGCTGACATCCATGAATTTCATACCGACCTGTGCATTCCAGGGAAATCCCATCAAAAATTTTATAATGAGTTGAAAGACAAGGGAGTTCATTTCTGCCGCTTTGAGGACATTAAAGTGAGCGGCCAGAACGGCAACCTCCAAGTCCGCTCCACCAACAGTGACGGAAAAGAAAAATCCACTGACACAGATATGGTGATCCTCTCCCCTGCTTTGACGCCTCCTCCTGATGCCGAAATCCTGGCAAAATCCCTGGGAATCCCTCAAGATTCCACAGGATTTTTCTCGACTCAAAACCAGAAACTGAACCCTATAGATTCAGAAAAAGAAGGAATCTATGTTATTGGGTGCGCAGAAGGGCCCAAAGATATTTCTGAATCAGTTTCCCAAGCAGAAGCCGCTGCCGGGAGAGTGTTGTCCTTTTTGCAGTAAAAACAAATGGAATGAAATTTATAACTAAGGATTAATCAAATGAATAAAAATATTGGAGTCTATGTGTGTGAGTGCGGTCCCAATATTCCTGAAAGAATAGACGTAGACAAAGTGGTCCAAGAAATGTCTTCCATGGATGAGGTGAAGACAGTGAAAAAATTCAATCTGATGTGCTCTAATGACGGAAAAAAATTCCTGAAAGAAGAAATCGAAAAACAAAAATTATCTCATGTAGTAGTGGCTGCTTGTTCCCCTAAAGATCACGAAAAGACATTCATGTCTGTGTGCCAGGAATCCGGTCTCAATCCCTATCTGTTTCAGTTGGTCAATATCCGCGAACAGTGTGCCTGGATGATACCGGATAAAGAAGAAGCAACCTCTAAGGCCGTGAAGTACATCCGTGCGGGGATCCATAGAGTTTTGTATCACAATCCCCTTAAGAAAAAAGAAATTGAGATCAACACCGATGTTCTGGTCATTGGCGGAGGTCTTTCGGGAATCGAGGCTGCTCTCTCGTTGGCAGGCCCCAAAAGAAAAGTGCACATCATTGAGAAAACAGATTCTTTGGGAGGAATGGCAGCAGATCTTTCTCAGGTCCTGCCCCATCAAGGCTCAAAAATGGATCTGATAAAGAAAAAAGTCGAACAGCTGGAAAGCAGTGAATTTGTGAACATCAACACCTTCAGTCAAGTGAAAGAAGTCCGTGGTTTTTTAGGCAATTTTGAGGCTGTGATCAATACTCATTCTGGAAATGGAGGAGTCGAAGAAAAAGAAATCAAGATCGGAGCGGTGATCGTTGCCACAGGATTTAACCTGTTTGACTTGAAAAAAAATCCGATCTATGGGTACGGAGAAGCGGATAATGTATTGAATGCCACAGAATTTGAAGACATGATCAACTCTGAAAAAATTCTTCTAAAAAGCGGGAAAAAACCAAAATCCGTAGCGCTTGTCCACTGTGCAGGGAGAAAGGAACAAGGATACTGCTCCAAAGTCTGCTGTCTGTACAACTTAAAATTTGCTCACTACTTGAGAGACCATCATCCTGATATTGAGGTTAAAGAATTGGTTATTGATTGGTGTTTGCCTCACAAACAGGATCAATCCTATTTTGAAGAAGCTAAAGACAAGGGAGTTGATTTCATAAGGATGGATGAACTGCTCAAAACAAAGTCGACCGGAGACCAAATCCAGATCGAATTCAAAACAAATGACAAATCCCACTCAGTGTCTGTGGACATGGCCGTGGTTGCACCGGCTATGGTTCCTTCTGAGGACACCACAAAGCTAGCTGATATTTTAAATATCCCCCTAGATAAATCCGGTTTTTTCAAGGAACTGCATGAGATGCTGGACCCTGTATCCACTCCCATGGAGGGGATCTATCTCACGGGATGTGCGCTGGGTCCCAAAAACATACATGAATCCCTCACTCAATCGCATGCCACTTCGGGAAAAATATTCTCCACTCTTGTACCAGGCAGAAAAATTGAACCTGAAGTGAAAGTATCAGAGATCAAAGAAGACCTCTGCACAGGATGTCAGACCTGCCTCTCTGTGTGTTTCTATGGAGCGATCACAACCGATTCATTCAAAGGCGTATCTGTAGTCAATGAAGCCATCTGCAGAGGATGCGGCAATTGTGTGGGAAGCTGTCCTTCAGGAGCTATCCGTTCCAAGCACTTCACTTATCCCCAACTCTATCAGGAAGTTTTGGATGCACTGCGATAATGAAAGCAGAAGATAACAAGGAGAAACAAATGAGCCATCAAAAAAAAGAAGAAACAATCATTCCTGAGAAAGGAACCGTTTTGTCTGCTGAAAAGGGCACCAAACGAGTCATTCTGGATATTTTGAAAAAGGCATTAGCTGAAAACCTTTTCGATGCTGTCTTGATCCCGGCTCAAGTTCCTGAAACAGAAGCCTATTCCTGGATTCTGCTCCAGGATGAGTCTCTGTTTGAATGGGCTGATCCTCTTCCTCCTGTGATGACTGTTCAGGGAGGCAGAGCTTTGTCAAGCTTTTCCAAAAACGGAGAATTGGAACAGAACATCGCAGCGTTACTAAGGCCCTGCGAAATTAGAGCAGCCATTGAACTGTTCAAGTTGAAACAGGTCAATCTCAAGAACATAACTCTGATAAGCCTGGACTGTCCTGGTGCGATGCCTTTGTCAAATTACATGTCCGATCCTCAAAAAACCAAAAAAGACTTCCAACACATTTTAGAAAAATGGGAAAACAGCGAGTCCTTGAGGCCGGTATGCCAGGTCTGCCAGCATTTCAGCTTTATAGATGGTACAGCAGCAGACCTTCATATAGGACTCCTTGGGGATAAGAACAAAAACATCACTCTCATACCCTCTTCACCTAAAGGAAAGAAGCTGTTAGATCAATTGGAATTTGGAACAAAAGACTCTGTTGAAAAATGGAAGACAGAGAAACAACAGCTGGCCAATGAAAAAATAAAAAGAATAGATGCATTCAACCGGGAATGGAAGAAAAAAATAAATCAAGCCAACGGCTTTTTTAATGAATTCAATCCATGCATCAACTGCCACAACTGCATGAATGTCTGTCCCATGTGCTACTGTCAGCAATGTTACTTTGATTCACAGGCTATCAATTTCAAGCCCGAAGCATACATGCAAAAAGCAGAACAAAAAGGAGCCCTGAGGTTTCCTTTGAACACCATGCTGTTTCATATCGGCCGCATGTCTCATATGGTTCTCTCCTGTGTTTCTTGCGGCGCTTGTGAAGACGCCTGCCCGGTATCCATTCCGGTGAGTCAACTGTTCAGCATGGTGAGTGATCAGACTCAAAAAGAATTCAAATATACACCAGGTATGAACAGAGAGGATGCTCTGCCTTTACAGGATTTCACAGAACAAGAATTTTGCGAAGTAGAGGTTCCTGATGAATGTCATGAAAAGGCACCAGAGGAGGCAAAATAAATGGCCAAAGCAGTAAAAATCAAAAAAAAGACAGAGGAAGGACTGCATGACTTTCTGAAATCCCTGCTTGACAAGGAGATCATAAAGGGTGTTTTCATACTAAAAAAAATGGATAAAACAGGAGCTGTCTCCTATTCTTTGATCACAGATCCTGAAGAATTCAAGAAAGCCGTCCCTTTATATCCATATATGCCGGTCAATGCCGGAAAAGCTCTCGCTAATTTCACTCTGCTGGGAAAAGCTGAACAACCCATTGCCGCCATCCTCAGGCCTTGTGAAATCCGTGCTTTTGTGGAGCTGGTGAAAAGAACTCAGGGTGATTTTGAAAATTTCCTGATCATCAGCTTGACTTGCGGAGGAGTTTTGACTCTAAAGACTATATCTGAACCAGATCAAGACAAACTCATCTCTCAATACTGGGAATCGGTCAAAAAAGCAGAGGTCTTTGAACACACCCGGGAAGCCTGTCAATTCTGCGAACATTTCCTTCCTCTCAATGCTGATATCACTGTAGCTGCGGTGGGCAAAAAGGACTTGGATGAAGAGTGCCTCTTGTTCCTCAACACTCCCAAAGGGGAAAAGTTCGCCCAGGAGGCCTCCGGCAGCTCTGTGTCAGAAGAGATAGAGACAGAAAAGGTCCAACAACTCAAAAAGAAAAGAGAAGAGCTCAAAGAGAAGTATGTCCAACAAACAGAGACCGGAGAGACAGGGATGAAATCTCTGGTGAATGTGTTTGCACCCTGCCTTGGATGTCATGGATGCAGCCATGTCTGTCCCATCTGCTACTGCACTTTATGTGAATTTGATTCCAAAACACTTCAGTACAATGCAGACGGCTTGAGTTCAGACCTCAAAAGGAAAGGCGGCCTAAAAGTCCCTTCAGGCAATCTTTTATTCCATCTGGGAAGAATGACTCATATGGCAGTGTCGTGCATCAGCTGCGGGATGTGCTCTGATGTCTGTCCAGTGAATATTCCAGTTGCTACTGTGTTTTCAAAAGCAGGGAAATCTCTTCAGAAAGTCTTCGACTATTTTCCTGGGAAAGACGCAGAAGAGCCGGTTCCGGGAGGGACCTACAAAGAAGAAGAATTTGCTGAAATCGGAGAGCAATAACTCTTTAAACAAATGAAAAGGGGAAATGAATATGAACAGCAAATATAAACCAAATATTATTGCCTTTCTCTGCAACTGGTGCTCCTATACTGGTGCGGACCTTGCCGGCACCGCACGAATGAAAATCCCATCCTCCATAAAGACCATTCGAGTCATGTGTTCAGGAAGAATTGATGCTCTCTTTGTGCTGAAAGCTTTTCTCAAAGGAGCTGACGGAGTGATGATGATGGGCTGCCATCCCGGTGACTGTCATTATCAAAAAGGAAATTACAACACTCGGCGCCGATATGTGCTTTTGGATAACCTCTTTAAAACATTAGGCTTAGAAAAAAAACGCATCGGTCTGTGGTGGGTCTCTGCCTCTGAAGCCAACCGCTACGCCAAAGTCACCAATGAATACACAGAAGAGATCAAGAAATTAGGACCGAATCCAACATCTGAAGAAATTTTTTTATAAGCGGGCGGTCCTGTTCACATGGAGACCCTCCTTTATTCACTGATTGTCCGTTTGTGAACACAACCTGTTGTGAAAGCGGACACTCTTTCCGTGTTGAACTTATTCTTGTCTCTTACAATCATACATGGCACACTTTTTGCATGTTTCTAGATGGATCATCAACAAAAAGAAAAGATCATGCTCATCAATTTTATCAAAGTTGCTTTTAGGAGTTTTTCAAGGCAGAAAATCTATTCTTTGATCAATCTCTCAGGCCTTGCCTTGGGAATGGCTCTGTGTGCTGTGATTGTCCTCTACATCCAGACTGAACTTAGCTATGACCGCTTCCATGAAAACGCGGATCAAATTTACAGAGTAGCTGAAGAATCCACCCAAAGAGGAAGCACTGTGAGT
Organism: Candidatus Aminicenantota bacterium; assembly: GCA_014727835.1. Classification (GTDB taxonomy): domain Bacteria; phylum Acidobacteriota; class Aminicenantia; order Aminicenantales; family Aminicenantaceae; genus WJMT01. Next base: position 27,877 of record WJMT01000071.1, read on the forward strand.
CACGCCAATATTTTTCCCATCATAGGACCTAACTTGGTGAAAGAATTCCCCGAAGTGCTTGATGCAGTCCGATTTGAAAGAGACTACAGAGTCTTAGTAAACACCAATGGGAAGAAATTCATCGAAGACCGCTTTTTCTATGCTGATCCTTCTGTATTTAACATCTTTTCTTTTCCTCTAATAACGGGAAATCCAAAAACAGCACTCAGGGATCCCTACTCTATTCTCTTGACAGAGGAAACAGCACAAAAGTATTTTGGAGACAAAAATCCTTTAGGCAAAACTCTGAATATAAACCATGAACAGGATTTTAAAGTAACGGGCATCTTGAAAAATGTTCCCCAAAACTCACATATTCAATTCGATTTTTTAGCTTCCATCTCCACTTTGGAAGCCCGAGATAAAAATTATGGAAAAATTTGGGGATCCATGTCTGCTTATACCTATATCCTTCTTGCCCCAGACACCGTCCCACAGAAAGTTACAAACAAGTTTCCTGATTTCATAAAAAAACACCGCAGTGAAAAAGCAGCTCTTCAGTGGAAATTTTTTCTCCAGCCCCTTACTCAAATTCATCTTCAATCGCACCTCAATTATGAATTGGAAGCGAACAGCGATATAAAATATATCCATATCTTTTCAGCCATTGCTCTGTTTATGCTCATCCTAGCTGGTATCAATTTTATGAATCTATCCACTGCCCGCTCTTCAAAAAGAGCCAAAGAAGTGGGGATAAAGAAAGTCTTGGGCGTTAGTCAAAGGAAGCTTGCCAAACAGTTTATGGCCGAGTCCGTCATCATGACCCTAACCGCTGTTCCCGTTTCTTTAATCTTGATAGAAATTTTATCCCAATCCATGAATTCCTTCTTTCAGATACAACTGAACACTCATTATTTCAATAACCCCATAACTCTTCTGGGTCTTCTCGTTTTGGCCCTTTTTTTGGGTTTTTTCTCAGGGACCTATCCTGCCTTTGTGCTCTCCTCTTTCAAACCTGCCTCTGTACTCCAAGGAAAAACTGAATCAGGGATTAAAGGGGCTTTGTTCAGAAGAATTTTAGTGGTGGTTCAGTTTTCTATTTCTGTATTTCTTATCACAGGTACACTCATCATCCATGACCAGTTGAATTTTATCCAAAACGAAAATCTTGGTTTTGAAAAAGAAAACATTTTATTCATCCCCATACAGGATGAAAACATGAGGAAAAATTTTCAGCCATTTAAAACAAGGCTACTTCAGAATCCTGATGTATTGAGTATCTCTGCCTCCACCGGCCTTCCCAGCATTGCACCGGGAATGGGAGCCTATATCCCCCAAGGCCTGGGTGAAGAAGACGCCATAGCTGTGCGCCATCTGCTGTGTGACTATGATTTTATTCAAACATATGGCCTTGGAATCAAACAGGGTAGAGATTTCAATCAAAGCATCACCACTGACCAGAAACAAGCCCTTATCATCAATGAGACGGCAGCTGAAACTCTAGGATGGAAAAACCCAGTGGGCCAAATTCTGATCAACCGCAGAGGAGAACACATGGTCATTGGTGTGGTCAAAGATTTCCATTTCAGGTCCAAACACCAAAAGATAGAGCCTTTAGTCTTATCTCTGATTTCAGACCATCGATATATATATTTGGCCTCCATCAAGATAAGAGGGGGAAATACCAAACACACTATGAATTCACTGAAGTCAACTTGGAAATCATTTTCTTCCGCCAAACCTTTGGAATACTTCTTTCTCAATGATCAGTATGACCAACTGTACAAATCTGAAGTCAGAACGACAAGAATGTTTGATTTCTTTACAGGTATGGCTATCCTGATTTCATGCTTAGGCCTGTTTGGCCTTGCTGCCTATACAAGTGAACAGAGAACCAAGGAAATGGGGATACGTAAAGTTCTGGGGGCTTCTGTCTCTCATATCTTCTATCTGCTATCCAGCGAATTCACTAAGTGGATTTTTTTGTCAAATTTGATTGCTTGGCCTGTGGCTTATTATTTCATGAGCAAATGGCTGGAGAATTTTGCTTACAGGATTCAAATAAGTACATTCACTTTTATTCTCTCTGCTTTGATCGCCTTCGTGATTGCACTGCTCACAGTAAGCTTCCAGGCAGTTAAAACAGCTCTCTCTAATCCTGTGGACTCGCTCCGTTATGAGTGAGATCAGATTTTAGATAAAGCTTGATCTAAATCCTGGCATAGATCATCCGCATCTTCAATGCCCACTGAAAGCCTTAGGGTCTGAGGTTTGAACCTGGACTTTCTCTTGTCTTCATCTGAGACATCCATATGGGTGTGGAACCATGGATTTTCGGCCAAAGACTCCACTCCTCCCAGAGAAACAGCCAGGCCGAATATCTTGAGACTGTTGAGAATGGCGTAGGATTCTTTCTTTTCGCCTTTAGGATCAAACGTGATCATGGAACCAGGACCCTTACACTGCTTTTGATAAATGTCCCATTCCTCACTGTTTTGGTCATAAAAATCAGGGTAGATGACCCGCTCCACCTTGGGATGTTCTTTCAGGAACTGAGCAATTTTTTTTGCATTATCCTGAGCCTTCAGTACTCTCTCCTCCAGAGTATCCAGAGACCGAAACAACAGCCAGGCATCGAACGCAGACGGAGTGGGCCCTGTTCCTGAACGGATGGATTGAATTTGAAAAGCTCTCTTTGGATCTTTATCAATCACAAAACCCGCAATCAAATCTGAATGACCTCCAATAGACTTTGTTCCTGAATAAATCACAATATCAGCTCCGTGCTGGAACGGATGCTGCAAAATGGGAGACATGAAGGTGTTATCCACAGCCAGAATCCCATCAGAATTTTCATGAGTCAGGTCTGCCACTTTTTGGATATCAACCATAGCCAAACTGGGATTGGCTGGAGTCTCAATAAACACCGCTTTCAAATTATCAGCGTGTTTTTTTACGGCTTCTTCCACTTGATTCAAATCCGTAGCATCTACAGGAACCACATGGATCCCCATTCTTTCCGGCACAATATGCCTCAGCATATGATCAGTGCCTCCATAAACCGGATATCCAAAAATCAAGGTATCTTCAGGTTGGCACAATGTCAGCACCATGGTGAATATAGCGGACAGACCGCTGGGAAAATAAACAGCTTCACTTTCTTCCGCTCCCTGCTCAAGACACTGAATACGGTCACACAGCATAATAAAATTAGGATTTGAGACTCTGGTGTAAATGGGCCATTCATCATCTGGGGACAAAGGGGGTTCAAAACCATAAGCTCTTCGAAACATATGCTCCAGTTTCTCGGCATCTTCAGTGGCAAAAGTGGACACAGCAAATATCGGGGGGCGTACAGCCCCCATGCTCAAGAAGGGATCATATCCCACATGTGCTGCTCGTGTTTTCGCTTTCCATTCTTTAGGTGGCTTTTTCCAATTACTTTTTCCCATGAGTGCAACTCCTATTTAAATTGATTTGATATCTATTTTGAGACTAATTTTTTAATTCCGCAATGTCAAGAAAAAAGGTCCTTACCTGGATTATACACCGGTCAAGATTGCTGCAGATGTGAGGCACAGGGCATGATGGATTGGGATAGAGTGTTGACCCTTACGCCAGTCTATGATAATTCTTAGAATCCATGAAACAAAACTCCATATTCAGAAAATACTTTCTCCCTGGATTTGTGTTCCAGTCTGTGGTTATTGCTGGAGGATATGGAACCGGAAGAGAATTGATCGAATATTTTCTCCAATATGGTCCTCTGGCCGGACTGTTGGGAATGTTTCTGGTCACCACTGTGATCTGGTCGCTGGTCCTTGCTGTAACTTTTGAATTTTCACGCAAATTCAAAGCTTTTGATTACCGAACTTTTTTCAAAAAGCTGTTGGGACCATTCTGGCCCTTTTTTGAGGTCCTCTATCTCTTGATGCTGTTTCTGGTTCTGGCCGTGATCGGATCTGCTGCGGGTGTGATCCTTAAAGACAATTTCGGGCTTCCTTATATGCTCGGCGTGTGTCTCATGCTGGCAGCCGTAGGATTTCTGACATTCAAAGGAAGAAAACTGATTGAGAATTTTCTCTCTTCCTGGTCTATTCTTCTGTATCTGACCTACGGCGCTTTTTTTGTCATCACCTTTTTGAAATTCGGCCCTGAGATTCAGCAAAATCTGGAATCCTCCTTTATCAAACATCAATGGGTGCTGGGAGGTTTCAAATATGCTCTTTACAACATGGGAATCATCCCTGCTGTTTTCTTTTGTTTGACACACATCCAAACCAGAAAAGAAGCGGTTTCAGCCGGTCTGATGGGAGGACTGATAGGGATTCTTCCTGGATTTTTGTTTTATATGGCCGTACTGGGACATTATCCTGAAATTCTTCCTGAAGCAGTCCCTGCCCTGTTTGTTCTCAAACAGATCAATGTCCCGCTGTTTATGATCCTCTTCCAAATTGTTTTATTCGGAACCCTGATAGAAACAGGAACCGGTTTTATTCATGCGGTCAACGAGAGAATCCAGTCTTCGCTCCAAGCCAGAGGAAAAAACCTGCCGCGCTGGATGAGGCCTGTGATCGCATCAATGTTGATTTTGATCAGCATCGGCATTTCCAGTTTTGGATTGATCAATCTGATCGCCAAAGGGTACGGAAGCATCAGCTGGGGTTTTTTTGCTGTGTTTATCATCCCTCTCTTAACCCTGGGGATCTACAAGATCATCAAATCCAAATCACAGTCCTAAAAAACAAACTCTCAATCAGTGGAGACCTGAATTCGGGCAGTCATGTTCAATTCTCAGGGGGGAATGCATACATATTATTGCGAACTCCTGGTTAAGGCACACGCGCGCACGGAGGGAGGTCTTTCATGGTTCTGAGGCCAGGAGAGGCCTGAATGACTTTAGGGATGGCATTGACTGTTACAGCCACTGTTCCCACATCTCCATGCACTCCTCCCAGGATTTTCTGATGGATATCCGGGACTCCTTTGATGATGATCTCATCAAATTCTTCATCCACCGCTGCATTGGCATTAAACACCAGAGTGATCACTTCTTTTCCTCCCATTTTTCCATAAGCTGTACTGGTCAGTCCCACCACTTTACCAGGCTCCACCATTCCCAATCCAGTATGCACCACCTCCTCATCCACAACCGGCACAGGAGGAGCTTCTACAGCTTCATCCAGATTCCAGCCCAATCCTTCGGCAATCATATACATGGATTCTTTCAATCCCACATGACCGGTGATTTCCTCTTCCTCCATTTTTCTATAAAACTCTTCCTGGGTCAGCCCGGTTCCCACTTTGAATTGAAAAGGAGTCCTTCTTTTTGAAGAATCCATCATTCGAAGAACCCGAATGCTCCTGACTTCAAGACACGGGGCTGTGAGCATGAGAGGAAGGGAGTCCATTAAAAAGCCAGGATTGATGCCAGTCCCTGTGACAGTCACGTTTTTGTCTTTGGCTTGTCTATCCAAGCCGCCTGCCTTCTTGGCCTCACTAACCGAGGGAAATGAAAGCTCTTCACAGGTCGAAATCACATCCAATCCAGCCTCAATACACATCTCTATTTGAGGAGTCACATCCTTTAAATAAGAAGTGGTGGCTATGACCGCTGCCTGAGCTTTTGTCTCTGACAATACCTGTTGCGCATCTTTCTGTATAGCGATTCCTGTCTTTTCTTTTTTCGGGAAAAACTCTCCCAGATCTCTGCCTGCCAGATCTTCTGCTATGTCCACAGCTCCCATGACCTCAAAGCTTTTCTTGATGTGAAGGGAATGCGCGATTTTTTGTCCCATAACTCCACATCCATAAACGATAACACCGATTTTTTTCATCTTCTTGATCCTTTCGTTATCCTTTTATTTTCAAGTCGTCTTGAATATGATATTGGCTCCATTTTTGAGCGATTTTGCCCACTGCTTCCAGAGAGGCCTGGATCTCGTCGGGACTATGCGAAGCTGAAATCGCTCCAAATCCATGAAATGTATTGAATCCCTCGGCCATCATCGCCAACTTAAAAGCGGCTTCCCGGAGCTCCACATCACTGACCTCAGGATCCCACACTTGTTCGGGAGACGTCACTTCATCCATGGGTTTTTTTAAAAATTGGACCCCGATCAAAGAACTGTCAGGTGCAATGCTATATCCGTCTCCTGTGGTTTTCACATTGAATCCATAAGAGGAAAAGATCTCTCTGATCCCTATTCTGACCTCAGCTCCCCATTTTCCGATTTTTGGATAGATCTCAGCTTCATGATCTATAAGATGCTGTATATAGGTGATGCCGGATAACATAGATAGGGGATGGCCCGAAAAAGTGCCGCCTTCAAACTTCACTCTCTGTTCCATGGGAGTCTCTGGATTGCACAAAGACAGAAGATCTTCGGATCCAGCCACAGCGCTGACCGGCATACCTCCCCCAATGGCTTTTCCATATACCGTCAAATCCGGTTTGATGCTGTATAAATTCTGTAAAGGACCGGCATGAAATCTGAATCCGGATACCACTTCATCAAAAATCAAAACCGTTCCGTATGTTTCAGTCAACTCTCTTGCTTTTTGGAGATAGTCTTGGGAGGCAAATATAAATCCTCCGGCCCCGATAAACGGCTCAATGATAAAACAGGCAATCTGCTTCCCATACTGACGAAACACTTTTTCCAGGTCCTGCAGGTCATTGAATCGAGTGACCAAGACCATAGAATCTGCTGAGGGGGGGAGGCCTGCTGATTCCGATTGATTCAGTCCATCTTTATAAGTCGAGATCCCTTTCAGGGCATAAGGATGCGCTCCATGCCAGCCTCCCCCTACTTTGAGCACTTTCTCTCTTTGGGTGTAAGCTTTTGCCAGCATAATGGCATACATGGAAGACAGAGTTCCGCTGGTAGTGAAACGGATTTTATCCGCCTTTGTCCGACTCAGAATGAGCTCAGCCAGCTTTCTCTGGTATTGTTCAGGAAATCCGGTTTCAAGCCCCTGTCCTTTTTTAAGAAAATGGCGCAGTTTGTCCATCACCGCTTTAGGGTTATGTCCCAAAACATTGGCAAAATGCCCCTGCCAAAAATCAATATAGGCATTTCCGTCAGCATCCCAGACCTTGGATCCTTTGCACTTTTTTGCATAGATGGGAAAAGGAGGGAATAGTCTGAGGTTGTGGCTTCCCCCTCTGATCTGCTTTTGAGAAGCGGATCTGAATATTTTTTCAGACTTTGGATTCTTTGATGAGTATTCCTTAATCAGTTCTTCCAAAAATTCTTTCCGATTCATTCCTCTATCCTTTTTTCTTTATGGACTATTTTCTATTCTTTAAGAACAGATTTCTACCAAAATATGATATACAGCACAATAGTGATGGCAATGACACTGAGCCCCAGCCAGAGCACGGCAGGAGTGGGTTTCATATCAAAATCTTTTCGGACCGGCATGACCTTGGGTTCCTTCAAAGGTCTTTTGATGGAAAGAAAAGCCATAACAGAAATAATAATAACAAAGGTGATGGCCATCCGGTTAAGAAAAGCAATGGAACCAATAGTCATACCTAGATTATTGAACAAAGGGAGGTTTCCGAAAAAAATCAACAGAACAGCATAAACGAATGGATTGAGGATCAGAGCCCAAACTCCTGCTGATTCAGGGGCTCGCTTAAAGATCAATCCAAAGGCAAACGCAGCCAGGATCCCCGGTGAGATAAATCCTTGAAACTCCTGGATATAGGTGAAGATCCCCTGGAGACTGGGATGATCCAATGCAGGAGCAATCAAACATCCGATGACCACAAAAATCAAAGTCATGACTCGCCCGGTCAAAATCACTGTTTTTTCAGAAGCATCCTTTTTCCAGCGCCGCTTGAAAAGGTCCATAGTAAATATGGTAGAAGCGGAATTCAGCATAGAAGCCAGAGAACTGATCACAGCTCCGGCAATCGCCGCAAAAATAAATCCCCTAATTCCCGCAGGAATGAGATTTCTTATCAGCAGCGGATAAGCGGCATCTGTGGTGGCGCCTGGCGCAGTGAGCTGTTCAGTATACAGCTGGTAGGCCATGATCCCAGGAAATATGATGATAAAAGGGATGATCAATTTGAGACCTGCGGCAAAGATCACTCCCAATTGTCCCTGGCGTAGATTTTTTGCGGCCAGTGTCCTCTGGCAAATATACTGATTGAGGCCCCAGTAATAAAAATTAGGAATCCACAGACCGATGACCAGTGCTGTCCAAGGAAGCACAGGATGATCTTTCGGGAGGATCATGTGCAGTTTGTCTGCATTGACTTGCAGAAAATTTCCCAATCCTCCCACTGCATGAAGGCCCAGAAAAAGAGTGATCGCCCCTCCGATGATCAGAGCCGTTCCTTGAAAAAGGTCAGCCCAGGCAACAGCTTTGAGGCCTCCCCAGGTGGTGTAAAGAGCGGCAATGCCGCCGATGAGCCACACGGCATGAATCATTTTCAATCCAAAAATGGTGTGGAGGGTCAAGCCCCCAGAGTATATGACAGCAGATATGGTGACAAAAACATAGATCAGCATGGTGTAAAAGGCCATAAGGCCTCTGGCTGTTGAGTTGTAGCGATATTCCAAATATTCCGGTATAGTGAATATCCCGCTTCTGAGAAACTTGGGAAGAAAAAACAGGCCCACCAGCACAATACAGATAGCAGCCATCCATTCATAACTGGCAACAGCCATTCCCGCGATTCCAGCACCCTGCCCGGACATCCCGACAAAATGCTCTGTGGATATGTTTGCAGCAATCAGTGAAAGGCCTATGAACGGCCACAGAAGCCCCCGGCTCGCTAAGAAGAAATCTTCCCCTGTTTTTTCTTTCCGGCTCTTATAGAGACTGACTCCGACTGCTGTGGCAAAAAACAGAAGAAACAAAACAATATCCAAAAAAGTGAGCTCCATTTTATCTCCTCTTATCCATATTCATATGCTGGAATCGGTTCTTCCACAACGTTTCCCTTACTCATGGGCATTGATGATTGACAGTTTAATTTAATTCGTTGCACCTTAAAAATCAAATTTTTTAATTTCTTGATTAAATATTTTTTTGACGTTATAGTTAGAATCCAATAAAACAGTTCAACAAATAAAGAGCGTTGTGCTGTTAATATTTTATTTCTTATATAAATCAGTATGAAAACAGTCGTTATTCTTTCTATGCCCCGAAGTGGTTCCTCACTTCTCTCTGGTCTCCTCTACCGCCTTGGTGTCTGGATGGGAGAAAAAGACAACATGAAGATTGGGACACATCTCAATAAATTCGGCTGTTATGAAAATCAGGATTTCATTGGATTCAACGAATACATGCTCTTTAAGTCAAGAAGACTCCTGGACCAAGCCAGACGGCTCAATCACACAGATGGGCTTTTGGAAAAATCGGTCACCGAACACAAGGATTGGATTCTCAGAATCATCCGAAACAATGAAAAAGAGC
>WJMT01000072.1 GCA_014727835.1 Candidatus Aminicenantota bacterium
CTCCACCACCTATGAGCTCCTTTTGCAGTGGGACAATACCCCTCAAAGTATCCAATGCCGCCGTCAAGGGTTTTGTTTATAGCAGATTTTGCTTTTTCATGGTCTTCGCCCTTCCAGAAATCGATCCATGACTTATTTAAGAAGGTCTCAATCATGGCCTTATTTTGAATATCAGATCCTTTTTGGGTCAGCAGTGTAATTCCACCCTTCGGTTCATCTTCCAAGGCAAATCCAACCGTGTAGGCAGCTTCAATATTCACCATTTTTTCAATGGTACGGCAGACGGCTTTGGGCACTTTTTTCTCAAGCAGAGTATATATTCCGCCAGGCACCCGCTCCAGTTTTCCGGTGGTAAAAAGTTTCGCTACTGCCCCCATTTCACTGGGACGAAATTTGAATTGAAACAGATTTCCTCCCAACATCTCAAAAATCCGGTCAATATTTTTATGAAATCCATGCAATGATCTGGCTCTAACAGCGTCCAGTTGAGAATCATAGAACGAGGTGATCACATAGGCTTGCTGATTGAGATCATGAATGGTTTTTCCGATCATTTGGCACATCTCATCTATACTGCCCAAGCGGCTGCTGGCAACGATTGTATCGGTTATCAGATTCATCTCCTGCTGTGACCTCTGCAGCTCTTGGTTCTGGATGTTCAGTTCCGTCTGATGGGTTTTGAGTTCGCGGATCAACTCCAGTATGTCCATGTCCCCCTCGTCACCATCATCGGGCTTTTTCCGCAGCAATTTTTCAGCCTGCTGGCGCAGTTTATCGAATTTGTTTGATCGGTCTTTGTTTTTTGGCATGTTGTCTCCTTTTGTTTTTCTTTCTCAAATTACAGGAGAATGTGATTGTTTCATGGCATATGCCCGGCCTTTTTTACGCCCTGGTTAAAATCGGATAGGATACTCGTTTTTCTGCTGATAATGATTTCCCTTTTTTACTTTCTCTTTTAAAATATGAAAAGCAATAAACTTTGTCAACAAAGGAGCCGAAGACAGGTTTTCACATTGACTGCTTTTCTTGCTTTCACGTATTATGAGATTAAGATGAAAGCAAAGCCTTTTGATAAATACTGGAATGAATATGACCGATGGTATGATGAACATGAACCTGCTTACAAGGCTGAGTTGAATGCAGTGAAAGACCTCATCCCTGATGGCAGGGGATTGGAAATCGGAGTGGGGACCGGAAGATTCGCGATGCCTTTTCAAGTGAGATTCGGACTGGACCCTTCACTGAACATGCTCCTTGCGGCAAAGAAAAGAGGGATCCGAGTGGTCCAAAGTATAGGGGAAAACTTACCTTTTAAAAATGATTCTTTTCATTTTATCTTGATTGTGGTAACTCTATGTTTTCTGGATGACGTATTGAAAGTTATTCAGGAATCGATAAGAACACTCAAACACAACGGATATTTGATAACAGGAATGATCAACAAGAACAGCTTGCTCGGAATTGAATACCAAAAAACAAAGAAGAAAAACCCATTTTACAGACTTGCTCGGTTTATGCCTCCGGAAAAAATTCTCCGAATGTTTCATGAAACAGGTCTCCAGTTCATTGACTCAAGACAGGCCCTGTTCCGTGCTTGGCACAAATCCGATAAAGACGAAACTCCCAAAATAGGGTATAATCAAGGAGGTTTTGTGGTTTTAAAAGCCCAAAAAATTTGATATATATAAATCTTTATAAATGAGAAAAACACACAAAGGAGACAGAATGTTTGATAATAAAGGTTTTCCAAAAGCAAAGACATATTGGTTTATGGGAAAATTTTATGATTGGTCTGAAGCTATAATTCACCCCATGACCCACGCTCTTCATTATGGAAACTCTGTATTTGAAGGCATTAGAGCTTACAAAACCCCCCAGGGCCCGGCTGTTTTCCGGCTCAAAGAACATCTGGACAGGTTCATGCATTCAGCCGGCATTTTGAAAATGAAATCCCCTTATTCCATTCCACAGATCACCGATATCATCAAATCAGTGATCAGGGAAAACAAACTGGAATCCGCCTATATACGCCCGCTTTTGTTTTACTCCTATGGAAATCTGGGTCTGATCCCCAAGTCTTCACCAGTCGAACTTTTAGTGGGAGCCTGGCAATGGGGAGCCTATCTCGGTGAAAACGCATTAACAGGAGTTAAGGTTTATATCCTTCCCTGGAGACGAGTCCATCACAGCCAATATGACATGTCTGCAAAGCTGGGAGGGATTTATGTTCAGTCCACCATCTGCGGACTCATTGCCAGAGAACAGGGATGTGATGAAGCTGTGTTTCTCAATCTTGAGAAAAATGTTGCAGAAGGGCCTGGAGAAAATATCTTTATCTATAAAGATGGGTTCCTCAAAACAAACGACCGGTCTGAATCTGTACTTGAGGGGATCACACGGAGCAGCATACTGGAGATCGCCCATGATTTGGGAATCCAGACCAAAGTCGAGCCCATCACCAAACAGGATTTTCTCACTGCGGATGAAGCGTTTTTCTCTGGAACAGCCGCGGAAATCGCTCCTATCACCAGAGCCAAAGATGCCTCGGACAAAGATACTCCCGCTAAAGACCACACCATCGGCAGCGGAAAACCGGGTGAGGTCACTCAAAAAATAAGCACCACTTATGGAGATTGCGTGAGGGGAAAGATCAAAAAGTACGAGAAGTGGCTCACTTATGTCGATTAGACCCATTGGAGTCATCCATTCTCCATTCCAAAGCAGAGAAGACATCAAAAAACAAAGACAAACCCATGAAGTTGAAGATTTTCTGGGAGAACTGGAGATATTTAAAGAGTTTGAGCCCGGTTTAAAGGATATCGACGGATTTTCTCATCTCATTATCATCTTTCAATTCCACAAATCCAAACAAAGAAATCTTTTCGCACACCCTCCTCATGACGGGAAAAAAAGAGGCGTGTTTTCCACCAGAAGCCCGGACCGGCCCAATGCCATTGGAATGACCATTGTCCGATTCCTGAAACGAAAAGGCAATACCCTCAAAGCATCTGGCATTGACATGCTGGAAGGCACTCCAATCCTTGATATCAAACCTTATACCCAAAGAGATATAAAGAAAAAGGCCTCTTTTGGCTGGTTGTCTCAAACAAAAAAATAAATTGCAGCTTTTCCCTGTATTTTGATATATATGGATACACAAACACAGACTTTCAATCAAAGTTGACTGAGGAGGAATAGAATGGTTAAAAACTTATTAGCATTCGGTATGACGCTGTCTTTTCTGGCGTTCCCATTGATTTCATCCGGCTCTGATGTTTTCCCCTATGACGCAAAGATAGAGAAACTCGAAAACGGACTCACTGTGGTCTCTGTCCCTATGAAAAATCCCCATATCATTTCTTATTACATCATTGTCAGATCTGGCTCCAGAAATGAAATCGAACCTGGAAAATCAGGATTCGCCCACTTTTTTGAGCACATGATGTTCAAAGGCACCAAAAATATCCCCAGAGAACAATACGATGACTTTCTCACCGAACTCGGTGCTGGGACAAATGGCTACACTTCAGATGACTTTACCTGTTATTTTGTGGTGTTTGCTGGGAGAGAGAATCTTGAGAAGGTGGTCAAAACCGAAGCTGACCGGTTCATAAACTTGTATTATGACGAAGAGATGCTGAAAACAGAGGCGGCTGTCATTGAGGGAGAGTATTATTCCAGCGTCTCTAATCCAGGCCGGCGCATCTATGAAACGCTCAGACACAAGGCCTTTGAAAAACACTCATACAAACACACCACTCTGGGTTACCTTAAAGATATCCAGGATATGCCCAATCAATTTGAATACAGCAAACTGTACAAAAAAAGGTTTTATGCTCCTGATAACACCATACTGCTGGTGGCCGGAGACTATGACCATCAAGAGCTGATGGAATTGGTTCAAACCTATTACAGTGATTGGGAACCCTCGGGTTACACACTCAAAACACCGATTGAGCCCCCCCAGGAACAAGCCAAGCGCGCTCATTATGAGTGGCCCAGTTCAACCACTCCGAGAATAGCAATGGCTTTTCATGGGCCCGCCTTCAGTGACCAGGATATTGATAAAGCTGCCCTTGACCTTCTTGCACAAATCGGATTTTCCCAGTCCTCTCCCCTGTATCAGCGCCTTGTAGTAGAGGAACAAAAATGCTTTGTCGTTTATGCTGACTTTCCAGACAGAAGAGACCCTCCTCTTCTCACCTTCAATGCATTAGTGAAAAATCAAGAGGACCTCTCTTATGTTGAAGAGGAGATCTTTAAGGAGCTGGAACACTACAAAAATGAGCTGGTCTCTGAAGATAACTTGGAAGATGTGAAGTCAAACCTGAAATACTCCATGGCCCGACAATTGGGCACCACTGACGGAACAGCCGGAATCCTTGCCTTTTACTTGAACCTCACCACTGATCCCAGCTCCATCAACAAATTATTCGATCTCTACCAAAAAATAACACCTCAGGACATACAAGAGATGGCAAACAAATATTTTATCAAAACAAACAGCACGGTGGTGACTTTAACCGGAGGAGAGGAAAAATGAAACATTTGAATCAAACCGTATTACTGATCATAATCGGGTTCAGCCTTGTTTGTGCCAACTGCGGCAAAACAAGTTCGGATGCTATTTCCACCGAGCTCCTTCCTTTGGAAGGAAATCCCTTGGTGTGCATCAAAGTGGTTTTGAACAATGGTTCAGCTGATGACCCTGCTGGGAAAGAGGGTCTGAGTGCGCTGACCTTCCGCATGCTTTCAGACGGCGGAAGTGAACAATTCACCTATAAAGAAATATCCGAAAAATTTTACCCGATGGCCGCTTTTGTTGACATGCAGATCGACAAAGAAATGACCGTGTTTTCAGGCACCATACATAAAGACAATCTGGAAGAATATTACTCTTTATTCAAAGATATGCTGCTGAAACCCGGATTCAGGGAAGAAGACTTCATTCGCATCAAAACAAATCACTTGAATTTCCTTCAAAAAACTCTGGTCAATAATATGGACGAACAATTCGGCAAGGAAATATTGAATTTGATGATGTATGAGGAGCACCCCTATGGCCACACTGAACTGGGAACAGTGAAAAGTGTCAAAGGCTTGACCCTTGACGATGTGAAGAATCATTATGAGAACCACTTTGTTCAGGGAAACGTGACCATTGGGATTGCGGGAGGGTATCCTTCGGAATTCCCCAAAAAAATAGTCTCTGATTTCTCCTCGCTTCCTCAAGGCAGCACTCCGGAGCTCACCCTTCCTGAACAGCAGCCTCCGGATGGTCTCCAGTTTGTGATCGCCGACAAGAGCACACCAGCCACAGCCATTTCCATGGGATTTCCTATTCCAATAACCAAAGCTCATCCTGACTATTTTGCACTGTGGATTGCCGGGTCTCACTTTGGCGAGCACAGACAGCATCTGTCCCATCTTTTCCAAAAAATTCGGGAAGAGAGAGGACAGAACTACGGAGATTATGCCTACATTGAACACTTCATAGAGGGCCGGGGAAAATTCCCTGAAACCAATTACTGCCGGCAGCAGCAGTATTTTTCAATCTGGATCAGACCCTTGTCCAATTCCAACCGTCATTTTGTCCTCAGACAGGCCATTAGAGAGCTCAAAAAACTGGTGCAAGAAGGAATCCCCCCTGAGAGGTTTGAACTCACCAAAAAGTATCTGGTCAACTACACCAAGCTCTATACGCAGACTCTGAGCGAAAGGCTGGGATGGCACATGGATTCCACCTATTATGGTTATAAAAGTTTTCTGGAAGAGGCACACAAACAAATCCCCAAAGTTAAGATTGAAGAAGTCAATTCCGCCATCAAAAAATACCTGAACTTCAAAAACCTCTATATTGCTGTTGTGACCCAAGATGCGGAAAGCTTTAAGGAAAATTTGATTGCCAACACTCCCTCTCCCATCACTTACAGCAATCCCAACATGCCGGAAGACATCCTCACAGAAGACCTGATCATCCAGGAATTTCCTTTGGTTGTGAATCCTGAAAATGTAATCACAGCCAAAGCATCCCGGTTTTTTCAAGAACCAGAAATCCCTGAAGAAAAGAAATGAAGACAAAAACGACAGCACTTTGGACTGCTTTTTTGATGATTTGGATTCTTTCCACAGCGGTTCATTCCCAAAATCTCCTTGAAAAGCTTTCTGAATCCAAGAATTATCAAAGCAACAGAGTGTCTTCCTATGATATTTCAGGTGGAAATAACGACCGGATCTCAATCCAGCCCGGAGAAACCGTTGAACTGGCAGAAATCAAAGGCCCCGGAGCCATTCATCATATATGGGTGACCATATCCGCAGAACCGTTTTACGGCCGGAAAATCGTTTTAAGGATGTACTGGGACCAGGAAGAACACCCTTCTGTGGAAGCTCCGATAGGAGACTTTTTTGGAGTCGGTCACGGACTGAACCGTAACTTCAGTTCTCTGGCTATCAATTGTTCTTCACAAGGACGAGCCAGAAACTGCTATTGGTACATGCCTTTTCAAAAATCAGCCCGGATCACAGCCACCAATGAGGGAGAACAGACCGTGGGAGCTTTCTATTATTACATTGATTACAGAGAACTGAACAGCCTTGCTCCGGACACTCCTTATTTTCATGCCCAGTACCGACAGGACATGCCATGCGTCCCCGGAGAAAACTATCTCATTTTAAACGCAAGCGGGAGAGGCCATTATGTGGGCTGCAATCTGAGTATCCTTCAAAGAACTATGGGCTGGTGGGGGGAAGGCGATGACATGATCTTTATCGACGGACAAGAGGCTCCCTCTTTTCACGGAACAGGATCTGAAGACTATTTTTCAGATGCCTGGGGGATGAGGGAGGACGAAAATCCTTTTTACGGATGTCCTCTCCAAGAACCGGATTTCAAAGCCGGATCCAAAGCCACTGTATACAGGCATCACATTCCGGATCCCATTCCCTTTAGACAGTCCATTCATGTATCCATCGAACACGGCCATGACAACAACCGCTCTGATTTTTTCTCTTCAATAGCATACTGGTATCAAACTGAACCGCACAAAGCTTTTCCTGAACTTCCGGGAGTAGCGGAGAGAATTCCTTTTTCCTTAGCATCTTCAGGGGGCCTGGTTCTCCCTCAATGGAAGGAGACAGCCCACACAGATCATAAGGTCTTTCAGGATGCAGAAACCGGGATCACATATCAAGCCAAGAACGCTCAGCATTCCTTGACTTCCTATTACAATCAAGATGGAATCAGATATCCGGTCCTCTCCACAGAAAATGCTCAAACAGGGGACCCTATCAAAATAACCTTAGATGTGGAAATTGGAGAATTTTACGATATCGTTCTTCACTACCTGTGTTCTCCGGTGATGGGTAAGGTCAAAGCTGATCACATCATGCGGGGTGACAAAACGCACCCTATCGGCCCTTTTGAATTCAATGGATATTCACCCACCACTCAAATCAGCACCATGAATATGGAGAACATCCGTCTTTATCCCGGAGAAAACACCCTGGTTCTAACCATCTCAGGAAAAGGCGATGGGCCCAAAGGAGGGTCTAAAGAATTTGGCTTTGTGAGCGCTGGTATCAATCCCTGTGGTCAACGTTTTATTTCAGACTGGAATATCATCGGGCCTTTTGCTGCCCCTGATATGACCTGGCTTCAGAGGACCTTCCTTCCTGAAAAGGAACTGAATGTGACCAAAGAATACACGGGAAAAAACGGAAAAACAATCCAATGGCAGACTATCGCCTCAGACGAATCCGGATTCGTTCCTCTTCAGAGTCTTCTCAAACCCAATGAACGCGTTGTGGCTTATGCCCAGACTATAATTGATTCGCCTGTACAAAGAGAAGCCACTCTGCTGATCGGAAGTGATGACGGGATCAGAGTGTGGCTCAACGAAAAACTGGTCCATTCAAATCCAGCTTACAGAGGAGCTTATCCTGATCAGGATCGCATCCCTGTCCTCCTCCATAAGGGGGAAAACATTCTGCTGCTCAAAATCCTTCAAGGAGGGGGTGGATGGGGCTTTTACGCTAGGTTTGTTGATCCTGACCACGAACTTGATTGGAGGGTCAAGTAAGGATTTCCTGAGCTTTTTTTTGAATCAACTGCCATGATTTTTTAACGTCTTTTTCGTCAGTGGTCCATGTCCCCACACACAACCGGATCACATACTTTCCTTTGAGTGTGGTGTGAGTGAGATGAAGCTGGCCAGTCTGATTCAAATACTCCAGAAGTTTCCGGTTCAATTGATCCAGCTCTTTATCGCTGCGTCCGTCATTCAGCCGGAAGCAGACCAGACTCAAAGGAACCGGAGCCATGAGTTCAAAATGGGGATCGGCATCAATTTCACTTTTCACAAACTGGGCCAGACTGATGTGTTTGCGGACCATGCCTTGAATGCCCTCCACACCGTAATACCGGAGGACAAACCACAACTTTAAGGCCCGGAATCTTCGGCCCAGGGCAATGCCCCAGTCTCTGAAATTTTTGACTTCTCTGTCCACTCCTGTTTTTAAATATTCCGGATGAATCTCAAATGTGCGGATAAGGGATCCGGGATCTTTCACAAAATAAGCGGAACAGTCAAAATTGGTCAGCATCCACTTGTGGGGATTGAACACAAAGGAATCCGCAGACTCGATTCCTTTCAACATCCATCTTTTCTCCGGCAAAACCGCAGCCGTGCCTGCATAGGCTGCATCCACATGAAACCAGACACCATAATTACGGCATATATCCCCGATCTGATCCAATGGATCCATCGCTGAGGAAGAAGTGGTCCCTACAGTAGCGATGACACAGCAGGGCTTCAGCTCTTTTTTCAAGTCTTCATTTATCCTCTGTTCAAGTTTTTCCGGAATCATGGCATAATCGGGATCTGTGGGGATCTTCCGGATGAAGTCTGTTCCAAAACCCGCTATCTT
Organism: Candidatus Aminicenantota bacterium; assembly: GCA_014727835.1. GTDB lineage: Bacteria > Acidobacteriota > Aminicenantia > Aminicenantales > Aminicenantaceae > WJMT01. Next base: position 8,929 of record WJMT01000072.1, read on the forward strand.
AGCTCCTTTTTCCACGCTGGAATGCGCCTCATCTGAACAGTACACCACCAGCGGTTCTTGGATTCCTTTGATGTTGCTGTTGAATTCAGTGGCTTTTTCTCTGGCTGATAACAGAGCCACCAGAGAGGAAGTGGAAGCGGTATCCTGGATAACTCCTTTCATTCCCTCTGGAAGACCCAGCATCTTTCTCAGCCAATCCATCACCACAACCTCCAGTTCCTCAGCTGCTGGAGAGGTTTCCCAAATCATGCACTGGGCTCCCATACCAGCGGTCAGCAGTTCAGCCAGAATCGAAGGCGGGCTGTTGTTAGCCGGAAAATAGGCAAACCAGCAAGGGTGCTGCCAATGAGTCATTCCAGGAAATATTTTTGTTTTGAAATCCTTGAAAATGTCATCCAGGGATTCTCCTTGGGCAGGAGCGTTAGCAGGAAGGATCTGTTTGATGTCTCCGGGCTTCATATCCGGACAAACCGGATATTCCCCCACACGGTCTAAATACTCCGCCACCCAATCCACAAATTGATAACCATATTTTTTAAAGGTCTTCTTATCCATATGTCACTCCGTCAATCATCCAACAAATCATCCTCATTTCATTCCATGATAACCCAGCGGCAGGCAAACAGTAAAGCACAAGCATAAGATACAAATAAACTGTTTTGCTGATTAAAGGGGAAAACATGTCATAACAGGTGCTTTTAACCTCATTTTTCTGTTGTTAATAGCCACAACCAGCTCTATTTGATAAATTCGTATTTTTTTCTTGAATTTTCATTATAAAATATGTTATAATATATAGAGTTAGTGGGTCATCATAAGGGGAAGCAAGACAGAAGACCAAGTTATTTGTTCCAATTGTTATTATTTCAATAACTTAGAAACTTTTAAAACCTCTTGAAAAAGAACATCCCATTTTTTGTCCTCACAAAAACGACCTGCACAAATAATCTGAATTTGAAAAAATTTCTGTTTTGGCCAAATTTTCGGGGATTTCAAAGATTTTTTAGAAAAATACGCAACTTTTCTTTAAATTCAGGCGTATATATATATAGAAATGAAAAAAACAAAGAAAATCCTCTTTTTTACCCCTCCTTTTTTCATGGGTTTTCAAATAGATAGACCCTAACCTTTATTCCATCCCCATCGCGCCGCTCGTTTCGATCAGGAAACGGGCGGCGCGCTCTATTTTGAAATCATTCCAATCCTTCTCCGGTGGTTGTTTTGATCAGGCCTCCGTGCTTCACATTCCGGGTGCTTTGAAGCTGATGGGATATCTTTTCAATGACCTGGCTTTTTCCTTTCAATATCACCACTTCCAGACAATTGTGAGAATCCAAATGGATATGGGTCGACGACACCACAGCCCCTATGTGCTGGTGCTGAATGTGATTGAGAATCTCCGTGACTTCTCTCTTTTCATGATTGTAAACCAGGCTCAATATTCCTACGATCTCCTGGTCTTTCTTCCCCCATTCCTGTTTCACCAAGCGTTCCCTGATCAAATCTCTTATGCCTTCAGACCGATTTTTATATCCGGCTTTTTTCAGTAACTCATCAAATCGGGTGAGGAGCTGACTCTCTAAAGACACACCAAATCGGGTTACTTTGCTCATGTTTTTTAGCTCCCTTTCATGATCAAAGACATGATACATGTTCAAATTAAAGAATTCCAGAAATCATTTGTGACTTGACAAGCCCCTTAAAAAAAAGCAAAAATATTACCCACTTTGGTTGACCAAAAAATCAGAATTTCTCCCTCGCACAGGATTTTTGCATTGTATAGATTCCTCTGTGTTTTGTTGTCAGCCGGCCTTCTGATTTCACTTTCTCTTATTGCCGAGCCTTCCTTTGCTATCATACAATCCCCTCGGGAATACGAGAGGATCATCTGCGCGGCCCCCAGTGTGACAGAGATGGTGTTTTCTCTGGGATTAGGGGATCGAGTGGTGGGAGTCAGCCATTTCACAGTGTACCCTCCTGCAGCGCAGGATAAAAAAAGTATAGGGGGACTCATCAATCCCAGTAAAGAACGGATCATTGCCTTAAATCCAGATTTGGTTCTCACACAAGGAAAACATGAACGTCTGGCTGAACTTTGCCGGACACAGAATATAAAATTCGTATCTGTCAAAATTGAGGAAATCAAGGATATTCATAAAGCCATTCTTGAGCTGGGTATCCTTTTGAACGCCCAAAAAAAAGCTCAAAGGCTCTCCCAAAAAATCAAAAAAGACTTATCAGCCCTGACCGCTAAAATCCAAAACATACCCCCGAAAAAAGTTTTTTTATGTCTCAGCCATACTCCGGGAGATCTGACAGGATTGATGACCACAGGACAAGGAACATTTCTGCATGAGATCATTGAAATGTCCGGGGGAATCAACATCTTTTCCGATATAAAAGAAAGGTATCCCCGGGTCTCCAAAGAATCTCTTATCATGCGCCATCCTGATATCATCATTGAAGTCTATGCCAAAGGACTGAACTTGAACCAACAAGAGATGCTGCTCAAAGATTGGGACCGTCTTTCCATTCTTCCGGCTGTGGGCAACAGCCGCATTCACTTTCTTACAGAAGATTATCTCTTGATCCCGGGAGTGCGGGTGAATCTGATCCTCAAAAAATTCATTCAGACCCTTCACCCAGAAGTCGAGCTGGAAAATGATTGAACTCAGCAATATCACACACCAATTCCCTGGTTCAAAGTGGAAGCTGAATATCCCGGATTTTTTGATTCAGCCATCACAGATCCTCGGGATCATCGGACCCAATGGTTCGGGAAAAAGCACTCTGCTCCGGATTTCAGCCGGTATTCTCAAGCCATCAAAAGGGACCGTGCGATTATCCAGAACAGATATGACACAAATCAAGCGCAAACAGATCGCTAAAAACATCGGTTTTTTGCCTCAGGAAACAGGGAGCGAGTATGACTTCACTGTGGAAGAGCTGGTCCGGATGGGAAGATATTCCCATACCGGAACTTTTGGTGCGCTGGATGCTTTGGACCTTGAAATCGTCAATGAATGTCTTCTTGCCACAGAAATGACAGACATGTCTCAAAGAAGACTTTCTCAGCTTTCCGGGGGAGAAAAGAAGAGAGCCTTTCTGGCCTCTGTCCTGGCTCAAAGGCCCCATATTCTATTGCTGGATGAGCCTACCGGTTTTCTGGATGTGCATAGGCAGGTCCAATTCTTTCATCTGCTGTTAAACCTGGTCCAGAAGGGAATGGGAGTGGTTGTGGTCACTCATGATGTGAATTTTGCTTCTTTGTACTGTCAGAAGTTGGTTTTTTTGTTTGATGGCAAAGTGATTTCCAAAGGGAAACCGGAATCCGTGATAACTGGAGAAGTCATCCATAAAATCTACGGGGATGATGTGCTTTTAGGCAAACATCCGGAAACAGGCCATCCCTTTCTTTTGCCCAGGCTTCTGACCCAAAAACAAAAATGAATAAAAAAGCTGTCCTCACTTATGCCCTTTTGTTTTGTGCAGTGGCTGTTGCATCGCCCTGGATCGGTCCGGAGCCGGTTAAACCCTCTGATGTATTTGGAACAGGTCAGGCCCTTTCATCCCCTGCTCAAGAAATCTTCTGGCTTCAAAGAATCCCCCGAGTCCTGCTGGCTCTCATTGCCGGAGGCACACTTGCCCTGACCGGCGCCGTATTTCAGGTCCTTTTTCGAAATCCCTTAGTGGAACCCTTTACTCTGGGAATTAGCGGCAGTTCAGCTCTAGGGGCTTTCATCACCATTTTATACCCCTCTCTCTGGCTGAAATGGGGACCATTCAGCTCTGTACAGCTGTTTGCTGCGCTGGGTGCCGGTGCCTGCCTTTTGCTCATCTATTCTCTCTCCACACGGCCTGAAGGCATCTCCATCTACACCCTTCTCCTAGCCGGAGTCACCATCAGCATCATTTCCAGCGGTGCCATTCTTCTGCTGACCTATTTGTCCGATCCTCATTCCTTAGTGGTCTTTCAGCACTGGATGATGGGCGGAATCGATGTGATTGGATACAACAGCATGTTTTCTTTACTCCCTCTGCTCATTCCAGCCCTCACTTTATTGTTTTTCCATTCCAAAGAACTCAATCACATGGCTTTAAACGATGAAATGGCATTGGGCCATGGAGTGGACATCAAAGCCGTGCGAAGGAATGTGTTTATCGGGGGCGGATTGGCCGCTGCATCTGTGGTCTCAGTGGTGGGACCTATCGGATTTGTGGGGCTTATTGTTCCCCATGCCGTAAGGCGTCTCAGTGGATTTGACCAGAGAACCGTACTCCCCTGCTCCTTTTTTTTGGGTGGGGCTGCATTGGCTGTTTGTGATGCGGCAGCAAGAATCCTTATCGCCCCTACAGAACTTCCTGTGGGCATCATCACTGCTGTGATCGGGGGCCCGCTGTTCATCCGCCTTTTGGTTTCACGCCGTTTTCACAAACTCTAAATCTCCTGGTCTCTCCATAAAAAAATGGCGATGTTTTCACTGTCATTTTCTATCTATCGATATTCAAGCCTATTTCAAAAACGATTCTTTGAACATTTTCCGTGTTCTTGTTTTCAATCTTAAAGGCCATTTATTGACCTTGCTGGCGAGCCCATCTGAAATTCAGGTCCGCCTGGACTAGTCATAAAATCTGTATGTGTTTTGACAATTTTTAACAAATCTCATTTAATGATACTATGAACACTTATCCGGACGGACTCAGATACCGCAAATTCAGCTCTCACCTCAAAAGAACTTTGGGCTGCCGTGTCTACAAAATTTCTCTGGATGCGGGCCTGAGCTGTCCCAACAGGGACGGCACTTTCAGCACACAAGGATGTTTTTTCTGTGATCCCTCGGGAGGATCGGGGAGAAAAACAGGAACTCAACCTCGATCCCTATCCGAACAGATCACTTCCGGAATAATAGGTTTGAAAAAAAAATACAAAGCAGACAAATTCATCGCCTATTTCCAAACCTTTACCAACACTTATGCCCCCCATGACACATTGAAACAACTTTACCAGCAAGCTGTCCAGCACCCGGATGTGATCGGACTCTCCATAGCCACCCGGCCCGACTGTTTGAATGAAGCCAACCTCAATCTGATTGAAAGCCACTCAAAGAACCTGTACACCTGGATTGAATTGGGAATCCAGTCCATCCACAAAAAAAGTCTTGAATACATGAACCGGGGGCATGGCTTATTTGAAACCGTGGATGCCTTGTTAGCTTTGAAAGACCGCTCCATTCATGTGTGCGCTCATTTCATATTAGGGCTTCCTGAGGAAAGCCTTGAGGATATGGCTGAAACAGCCCGAGTCACATCCCGGCTGGGAATTCAGGCTGCCAAACTTCATATGCTGTATGTGGCCCAAAACACTTCTCTGGCCAAACAATACAAAAAAGGAACTGTATCCCTTCTCTCCAAAAAACAATACATCCGAGCCGCTGTCAACTTCTTGGAACATCTCTCTCCGGATGTGATCATCCAAAGATTGGTGAGTGAAGCCCACCCGGACCTGTTGATCGCTCCGGAATGGCTCAAAGACAAATCCCAGGTCATCCAAGAGATCGAACAAGAACTGGAAGTTCAAAAAACCTGGCAGGGGAAAAAGTTTCACAGCCTTCTGAAGTCATAATCAAACTTGACAAGTCCAAATGTAAATGTCAAAATCCCTTCCTTAGAAATCAGGTTTGCGGCCTAAAAAGAGGGAAGTCCGTGCAAATCGGACACAGCCCCCGCTACTGTAAGCGGAGAGAGGCCCAAAAAAGCCACTGCCCGGTTTCGGGTGGGAAGGTGTGGTCCTTAGAAACCCGCGAGTCAGGATACCTCCTTAGGTCTCAAAAACCCATCTTCGGGTGGAAGTTTGGGTGGCTCTAACCCACCAAAACTTTCCTCCTAGATCACACAAACCGCTTTTTGCGGGAAGGAGGAAACAGGATGATCAAAAAAATTCCTTATCTTTTTTTCGCTGTGCTTTTTGCAGTGATGGGGGGATTCTCAGAAGAAACAGCGCAGAACAAAGACCAGCAAATCCAGCAGAAATTGGAGCACAGCATCACGGTCACAGCCAACCGGATTGAAAAATCGACCAAAAAAGTGGCCACTTCGGTCACTGTCATCACCAGGGAAGAGCTGGAAAAATTCAAGCACAGCTCGGTTTACCAGGCCCTCCAGCATGTCGCGGGACTGAACACAGTACAGAGCGGTCCTCCGGGACAGAACGCCTCGGTCTTTATTCGAGGAGCCAATTCATCTCACACGAAAATCATGCTGGATGGCACAGAGCTCAATGACCCTATGGACCCAAGCCGCTCTTATGACCTCAGTCATCTTCTCCTTGAAAACATCGACCGGATTGAAATCATCCGGGGCCCCCAGAGTACACTGTACGGATCTGACGCAATGGCTGGAGTGATCAACATCATAACCAGGCAGAAGCAGGGAAAACCCAGTGTCCATCTCAGCTCATCCGGCGGAACTTATGAAACCATTCAGGGAAAGGGGGTGATCTCTGGAAGCACAGAACCATTTTCCTATTCACTGGGAGCTTCCTATTTCCAGACCAATGGATTTTCCGCAGCCAGCTCCCGATACAAGGGAAACACTGAAAAGGACGGGTACCGCAACACCACTGTTTCCGGAAAACTGGGGCTTCAGCTCAAAAAAAATATGAGCCTCCATTTTTCATTGAGAAAAATAGATGCAGAAACAAATATCGATAACAGCGGAGGAGACTACGGAGATGACCCCAATAGCACAGGAAACTATGACCTGACTTTCCTCAAGGGAGGTTTCCGAGGCCTTTTTGTGCAAAACCGGTGGGAAGCAAAAGTTGATTTTTCTTATGCAGACTCCTTAAGGGAGTACAACAATCCTTCAGACATGCTTCATCCTTTTTCCTCAGACAGGTCAGAATACAAAAGCCAAGTTTTTAAAGTGGACTTTCAAAACAATCTCTTCCTTCATGAGTCCAATACCCTGACCCTAGGTCTTGAATTTCACAAAGAAAAAGGAAGTTCTTTTTATGAAGGCCAGAGTTTCTTGGGGCCTTATCAGAGTGGATTTCCCGACCAGGACGCCTCGGACACAGGTGTTTACATACAGGATCAAATCAATTGGGATGACCGGTTTCTGGCTTCTGTGGGAGCCCGATACGACCATCACAGCACTGCAGGAAACTCTCTGACCTATCGCATCGCGCCCCTTTATCTTTTCAGAAACACAGGGACAAAAATCAAAACCACTATAGGGACTGGATTTAAGTCTCCTTCCCTTTATCAGCTTTACGCACCTGCCACCTTTTTTGGCCCGGTGGGAAATACCGAACTCAATCCTGAGAAAAATCTGGGATGGGATGCTGGGGTGGAACAGGAATTTTTCAGCGGAAGACTTCTCATCAGAGCCGCTTATTATTGGAACAGGTTTCAGGACCTCATCGATTTTGACTTCTCCAAAGGATACATCAACATCGGAGAAGCCACTTCCCAGGGAACTGAATTATCCCTGGAATCCATCCCCTACAAAGATATTGCATTGTCTCTCTCCTATACTTGGTGTGAGACCCAGGACAAGAGCACAGGTCTTGAACTTCTCAGGAGACCCGAACACAAAGCTTCAGCCAAAATCAAGTACGATGGACTGAAGAAAACACACATGACCCTGACCCTGCTTTATGTGGGAGAAAGGGAGGACAATTTCTATCAGAATTCCATAACCGCAAGGGTGATTCTTCCTGATTACACACTTGTTCATGCCTCTTTCTCCACCCATCTCTTCAATGACGTCCAGGTCTTTGCCCGACTCGAAAATATTCTCAACGCGGAATATGAACTGATCAAAGGATATGCTGCCCCGGGATTTTCTGTATATGGAGGACTGACTCTTGAGTTCTGAATAGCTTATTGACTATTTGATTCTTTTTTTGTAGCCTATACTTGAAAAAGAGGCATGATGATAAAAAAGAGAAGATTTGTCTTTTTCATCTCACTTCTTATCTATCTCACGCTAGCTCTGGGAATTAATTTTTTCCATACAGAGAAAACGCCTCAAGGCTCCAAAGATTGTCCTGCCTGTCATTTTCAAAATTCAATTTTTATGACCGCGCAGATTCATTTCTATCACCACCCCGAGTTATCACTCCTCGAACCCTTAAGAGAATGTCAGGCCATTCCATATCATCATCTTATTTACATCTCTCCCACCTCCCGTTCCCCTCCCTCTGTTTGATTTCCATAAAACTTTCCCTCAAGTTTTATCTTACAAAAATCAAACCTTAAAAGGAGGAACTGCCTATGGCAAAAAAAATCTGCATTCTGCTTCTGATATCCGCAGTTATTGTTTCAGTCCTTCATGCCAGTGAAACAGACAATCAACCGCTCAGTTTAGACCAGTGCATCCATATGGCCATTGACAGCAATCCGCTTGTGCTCTCCTCATTCCAGCAGTACAACGCATCACTGGCCAGGGTCAACCAGGCCAAATCCATCCCTCAACCCTCCATTGACTGGGATTCAGATCTGCAGCCTAAATTGTTTGACTTTAAAAACACAGGAGAATGGTATTTTGGCGTCAGTGAATCCATTGAATTCCCAGGAAAAAGGCATTTGAGAGGGAAAATAGCCATGACAGAATCTGACCAACTGCGTCAGGAAATCGAACTGTTGAAGCTGGATATCACCTTTCAAGTCAAAGAAGCTTTTTATTCTCTGCTATTAGCCCAAAAAAAGTATCAGTACACAAAGCAGAACCTGGACCTATCCAAAGACTTCCTGGAACAGACCAAACTCAAATTTGACGCCGGTGATGTGGCTAAGGTCGAAGTCCTCAGGGCCAGTGTGGAAGCCTCCCAAGCTGCCAATGAATTGACGAAAATGTCCAATGAAGTCCGGTTGGCCAAAGCCCGCTTGAATTATTTGATGGCTCGAAAAAAATACACTCCTCTGGAAATAAAGGGAGAATTTTTGAAACAGCCCTTTTCCCTTGACTTAAAAAACCTCAAGAAAAAAGCTTTGTCTTTCCGCCCTGAGGTGAGAAGCATCCAACATGCCATTGAAGGTCAGAATCTTCAGAAAAAACAAGCCAAGATGAGTTATCTGCCGGATTTTGACCTGGGCGTGAACAGACATAAAGTGGAAGGTGAAGGCGAATGGTGGGATGTCACATTATCATTTCCCATCCCACTTTTCTTCTGGCAGCCAGTCAAAGGAGAGGTCGCCGAAGCTCAGGCGAATATCAATTCTTTGTATAATGATTTCCAACACGTACAAAACACCATTGCCCTTGAAGTGGAAGAGTCCTACATGAATGCTGAATTCGCCAGTAATCAGATCCTTTTGTTTGAAGAAGACATCTTGACCCAAGCTGAAGAAGCTTACAACATGTTTCTATTCAGTTATCAAGAAGGAGAAATCGGCGGGATCGAATTGATCCAAGCCCGCCGCACCTTAATCCAGGCCAGGACCTCTTATGCAGATGCCCTTTACAATTATGAAATGGCGTTGGCTTTGCTGGAAAAGTCCATAGGCCAGAGATTCAAAGGAGAAAATCAATGATTAAGAAAATCACACTGCTGTGTCTTGCGGTGTCGTTCATTTTTTATATGATCTTAACCCCAGGTTGTCACAGGCAAACCACAAATTCTGATCAAATCAACGCTCCGGAAATCCCAAGCCAAGAAAATTCCTCCGGATCATCTGTCCAAAAAGGCAGGCAATTGGGAACCAGACAGGCCGGCACCACCCGAGGTTATGGAAGAAGAGCCAATGGGAGAGGTTTTAACAGAGGAGCTGGCTTTTCTTTAACCGAAGAAGAAAAAGATTTTGTGGACATTGAAACCGCAACAGCTCGATACAGGTCCATCAAATCCACTCTTTCAGCACCCGGAAAAATCAAGGCCCAACCCCAGAGAAAAGCCATCGTGAGCTATGCATTTTCCGCAAGAGTGGCTCAAATTCATGTTCAGCTGGGAGATTGGGTGCAGCCCGGACAAAAACTCATAACTCTGGAAAGCGAAGAGGTGGGAAGTGCCCGGTCTGAATATTATAAAGCCCTGGCGGATTTTGAGCTGGCAAAAGTCAATTTTGAAAGAGAAAAAAATCTGTATGACCGGGGAGTGGGGCCCAAAAAGGAATTCCTGCAAGCCGAGTCAGACCTAAAAGTGGCGGAAGCTAATCTGGAAGCCGCAGAAAAAAAGCTGCATGTCCTGGGATTCACCGAACAACAAGTCGAAACAATTTCAGAAACCCACCAGATCAAGCCGGTCATCACTCTTTATTCCCCTATTCGCGGTAAAATCATTGAAAGAAATGCCATTCTGGGCGCTATGATCGATCAGACCACTGAATTAATGATCATACTGGACCCCACTGTGCTCTGTGTGGATGCAGATATCTATGAAAAAGACATCTCCAAAGTCAAAATCGGGCAGCAAGTTGAAGTCACAGTCCCGGCTTACCCGGAAGAAAAATTCTATGGAACCATAAAGTACATTAGCGATGTTCTCAACGAAGAAACCCGCACCATTACAGTCAGGACAGAAGTCAAAAACAAGGATATGAAACTCAAAGCAGGCATGTTTGCCAGCATTAATATCACCTTAAATCATCAGGACCAGGCTCTTTCCATCCCAGCTGAATGCATCCTGGATGATAAAGGAGAGGAAATCGTCTTCATCAAAAAAGGCGATACGTTCCTTGTTCAAGTGATCAAAACAGGAGCCAAGGATAACGGATACGTGGAAATCATCCAAGGTCTTACACAAGGTGATGTGGTGGTGAACAAAGGCAACTACCAGCTCAAATCCAAACTCTATGAAGAAATCCTGAAAAAAGGACATATTCATTAAAAACCAAACGGAGATGATAAAATGATAGATCGATTCATCACTTTTGCCCTTAAACACCGGCTTCTCACACTTCTGATCATATTACTGGTGTCTATATGGGGAATTCTCACATACTTCCGCATGCCCAAAGATATCTACCCTGACTTAAACGCTCCCTTGGTCACCATCATCACAGAAAATGAAGGTATGGCTGCAGAGGATATGGAACGGCTGATCACATTCCCTCTGGAAAGTCTTCTCAACGGAGCCCCCCATGTCACTCGTGTCCGGTCGGAATCCGCCACTGGGGATTCTGTGATCACAGTGGAGTTTGACTGGGGCACCAATATATATCTGGCCCGTCAGATCGTCTCCAGTAAGTTAGAGCTGATCACCGGCCGTCTTCCCATAGGCACCACCCATCCCATACTGGGTCCGGTCTCCTCCAGGATGGGAGAGATATTTGAATTTGCTGTGACAGGAGAAGATACTGATCCCATGACGCTTCGGTCTGTGGCTGACTGGACTGTCCGCTACCGGCTCCAGGGAGTGGAAGGTGTTTCATTTGTCATAAACCTGGGTGGCTTTATCAAGCAATATCAAGTGTTTCTCAAACCTGAGATGCTCAGGCACTACAACATCACCATCGGAGAAATCAAACAGGCGATTGAGAACAGCAACCGCAATTTTTCAGGGGGAATCATAAGAAAGAAAAGTCAGGAGTCCCTCATCAAAGGAATCGGCCGCATAGAGAGTTTAGAACATATCAAAAACACGGTGATCACCTCCAGAAACAATGTTCCCATCTATGTGAAAGACGTAGCAGATGTTGAAATCGGCCGTAAATTCAGAAGAGAATCCGGAAGCCACAATGCCCAGGAATCTGTGTATGTCACTGTAGAAAAACAGTACGGCGGAGACACACTGGCCGTGATTGCGAATATTAAGGAAGCCCTGTCTGACATTGCCACAGACCTCCCCAAAAACATAAACATCAAGCCGTTCTACGACCAGTCCAAGCTCATCACCAAATCCATCCAGCACGTTGAAATCACCATGCTGGAAGGAGCCATCCTCATCATTCTGGTGATGCTGCTGTTCATGTGGAATTTGAGGAGTTCACTGATTGCTTCATTGACCATCCCATTTTCAATACTGATCGCTCTGGTCCTGATGGGGATCTTTGATGTCAACCTGACCGTTATGTCCATCGGAGGTCTTGCCATCGGCATCGGAAAAGTGGCCAACGGATCCATCATTATGGTGGAAAACATCTACCGTGTTCTGAGAGAAAAGAAAGGCCAGGCTTCCACCATGAAACTCACCGCAGAAGCCGCTCATGATGTGGGGAAATATCTGTTCTCCGCAAACCTCATCATCATACTGGTCTTCCTCCCTCTTCTGACTTTAAGGGGAATCGAAGGAGCCATGTTCAAGCCCACTGCTTTTGCTGTGGCCGCAGCTCTGTTTGGATCTCTGCTTCTCAACCTGACCTTGAAACCCATCCTGGCAACCTATATTCTGACCGAAAAACACATCAAAGAGAGAAACAATCCGGTCTCAGATTTCCTATCCGAAAAGTATCATTCCATACTCAAGGGAGCTCTGAAGCACAAAAAAGCCATTCTAACCGTCTTTGTGGTGCTGATCATCATAGCAGCCATTTCCTTTACTTTCCTGGGGAAAGAATTTGTTCCTCCCCTCGATGAAGGGGCTATCATGGCCTCTACGGTCATGCTTCCCGAGACCTCCCTGAATGAATCCATTCAAATGGGAAAAAAGGTGGAAAAAATCTTTTTGTCTTTCCCTGAAGTCATTTCTGTGTCTAGGACCACAGGAACTGCCGAGGGTTCGGAACATCTTCATCCTGTCAATCACAGCCACTACAACATCGAACTTGTGCCCAGAGAAGACAGAAAGCGAGGATATGAGCAGCTCACCCATGCTATGCGTGAAGAGCTGGATAACATCCCGGGTTTGGCTTATATCTTTGAGCAGCCCATTCAGAACAAACTGGCTGAAATGCTGACCGGAACCGAAGGGGAACTCTCCATCAAGCTGTTCGGGAATGATCTGAATGTGCTCAATGATAAAGTCGAAGAGATCCGAAATGTGGTGGCCGACATAAGGGGTATAGCAGACCTTCAAATCGAACAGACCACAGGAATTCCCCAATTGGTTATCAGATTGGACCGGGAGCGGCTGGCCCGTTTCGGCATTCCGGTCGGAGATGTGGCTGATCTGGTGGAGACCGCATTAAACGGAATCGAAGTAACAGATATCTACGAAATCGACCGGATCACATCTCTTTTGCTCCGGCTTCCTGAAAAATATCGAAAGGATGAAGAGAGCATCCAAAACCTTCTGATTGATGCCCCCAACGGAGAAAGGATTCCTCTATCTCAGCTTGCTGAAATCAGTAAAGAGGAAGGCCCTCAAACCATCTTTCGCGAAAACCTTATGAGGCGCAAAATCATTCTGTGCAATCTTGCCAAAAGGGATATCGGAAGTTTTGTGGAAGAAGCCAAACAGAGGATCTCAGAGCAGGTCATCCTGCCTGCTGGGTATCATGTCACATTTGGAGGCCAGTTCGAAAGCCAGCAACGGGCCTTAGGACATCTCACCACACTGCTTATGGTGGTCATTTTGATCATATTCGTGATCCTGTTTTCTTCGTTCAATTCCCTTTGGCAGGCTTTTCTGATCATCATGAACATCCCCACTACACTTGTTGGCGGCATCCTGGCGCTTCTGATAGCCGGAGAAACGCTGAATGTCTCTTCCACCATCGGCCTGATCGCTTTGTTCGGAATCTGTGTGCAGAACGATATCATCCTGGTGGCCAAAATAAACGACTTCAGGAAACAGGGTCTCCGTCTCAGAGAAGCGGTCATCAAAGGAGCCATGACCAAATTCCGTCCCATCATTATGACAGATATGGTCATGATCGTGGCACTTCTCCCTATGGTGTTGAGTGTATCCACAGGCTCAGAACTCCACAAGCCTCTGGCAGTTGTTTATGTGGGAGGATTCTTTTTTGCGATTGTCTTGAGACTGATCGTGGTTCCGGTTCTCTATGAAGTCCTTGGTACCTCCAGCATGAAAAGGAAAGCAAAGTCCCAATCTGCTCAATAAAGGTTTACTTTTTGTTTAAGAAATCATAGGCCAGGCCAGCCATGAGAGCAGCCCCCTGTGGAAGGACCTTCTCGTCAATGTCAAATTTGGGATGGTGATGGGAATAATTCTGTCCGTCGCCAGCGCCTAGAAAAAGAAAAGCGCCTGGAATTTTTTGCACATAATAGGCAAAGTCTTCCCCTCCCATCACAGGAGAGATCTCTTTTCTTTTGTCCTTGCCCAGAATCTTTTCTGAAGTTTCCAGCACCAAATCCACCATATCATGGTGGTTGACAAGAGGTGGAAATCCCTTTTTGTACCGGCAGTTAGCAAAAGCTCCAAACGCTTTGCAGGTGTTTTTTGCAATTTCATTCATTTTTTTCCGTGCTTGTTCCTGCACTTTGGTCTCAAATGTCCGGACTGTCCCTGTGAGGTGCACTTCCTTGGGAATGATATTGTAGACCGTGCCTCCCTTGATGGTGCCAAATGAAATCACCAGGGGTTTGAGAGGATCGGATTGGCGGCTGACCACACTCTGAATATTCATCACCAATTGGGACGCCACAAAAATTGGATCCACTGTGGTCTGGGGCATAGAGCCGTGGCCGGCTTTTCCTTTGACTGTGATTTCAAAATTATCTGCCTGTGCCATCATGGGCCCTTTTAAGATACCAATAGATCCTGTGGGAAGCGGCTGCCAGAGATGGAGCCCAAAAATAGCTTGGACACCTTCCAGGGCACCCTTTTCTATCATTTCTTTGGCCCCGCCTGGGGGGAGCTCTTCAGCGGGCTGAAACAAAAACACCACTTTTCCTGAAAACCGGTCTTTCATTCCAGCCAGCACTTTGGCTGCTCCCATGAGAATAGCCATGTGGCCATCATGTCCGCACACATGGGCTATCCCTGATTTTTTGGAAATGTACTTCTTGTCTCCTTCTTCCTGTATGGGGAGAGCATCCATATCAGCCCTCAGAGCCACCACTTTGTCCCCCGGCTTTCCTTCCAGTTCTGCAGTCAGACCGGTCTTGGCCATTCTCTTGACCGAAAGTCCAAGGTCCTCCAAAAAGTGCTGGATTTTACTGGAAGTTCTGTCTTCCTTAAAAGCTGTTTCCGGATGGCGGTGGAAATCTCTGCGCCACCTCTTTAGCGTTCCTTCTTTTTTCTGAGCTTCTTTTTTTATGTGTTCATACATGACTTGCTCCCTTAAAGAATGGGGATAATTCTTCTATGGAGAGTAATTTTGACAATCATTCCCCAAATACACTATATAACAATTGGAGTGCAGAAATAAAGAAAAAGCAGAATAGGCCATTTTTTTCTCTGGATTGAATGGGTTTCTTTGTATATTATATTTGAAAGTCAAGAGATAATGTCAATTTAGGAGGGAACATGAAAAAATCAGCTTCTGTTCTTTTTGCCCTGATTCTGGTGCTGTGGATCCATTCGACATCCCCTGCATCTGAAGGATTCAAAGTGTTCATTTCAGTGGATATGGAAGGTGTGTGCGGTGTCATTCATTGGGAAGAAGTGAGCCGCAGCGGTAAAGACTATGATCTTTTCCGAAAACTGATGACAGAGGAGACCAATGCAGCCATTGAAGGAGTCCTGGCTGCTGGGGCCACAGAGATCTTAGTCCGGGATTCCCACGGCAGTGCCCGAAACATCCTTCCTCACCTTCTTCATCCCAAAGCCAAGCTCATCAGAGACTGGTCCGGAGGCCCGTTGAGCATGATGGAGGGAATCGATGAAAGCTTTGATGCGGTTCTCTTCATTGGCTATCATGCCCGGGCCAACACCCCCAATGCTGTGCTGGACCACACCATGAGCGGGACTCTTTATGAAGTCACTGTGAATGGAACAAAGATGCCTGAAGCAGGGATCAACGCCCTGATTGCAGGTCATTTTGGAGTGCCGGTGATATTTGTGGCCGGGGATGAAGCGGTGTGCCGGCAGTCTGATGAGCTTTTTGGAGACGTCACCACAGTGGCGGTTAAGCAAGGCATCGGAGAAGCAGCCAAGATGATGGGCCCCGCCTCTGCCTGCGATATGATCAGAAAAAAGGCTAAGGAAGCCCTCAGCAGGTTGGAGGATTTTCAGCCATACAAACTGACTGCTCCTTACACCATGGAAGTCACATTTAAAGATGAAGAAAGAGCTGAGAATGCTTCCTGGATCCCCGGAGCCAAAAGAGCCAGCCCCACTTCAGTATCCTTCACCAGCTCCCAACTGATGGAAGTTTTGAGATTTTTCAAGTTCGCCCGGTAGAAAGAGACACACCATTAAATATTTTTTGTGTTTAAATCAGCCATATTTTCAGCATAACCAACAGATGCAATCTGGACTGCAAGGGATGCTACCAGAAGGAGTTTCATGCATTAACTGAACATGAACTGAGTCCTGAAAAACTCAAAGAGATCACACATGAAGCCCACAAACTGGGAATTTACTTTTTCGTCATAGCTGGAGGAGAACCGCTGAGCCGACCAGAACTGCTGGAAATCACACAAAAATACCCAGAGATTCTTTTCCTTGATTACACTCCCATTCAGGAGGAAACAAAAGAATGGGCGCTTCTTGACCATCAGAGAACTCAGGTGATGAGTCTGATGAAATCGTTCCGCAGACAATTTTCCGCTCTTTTTATCAGTGTTCCTTTGGAAGAAATGGAGGTTGGGGGCTGTCTTTCTGCAGGACGAGGTTTTGTGCACATCAACGCCGAAGGGGATGTGGAGCCATGCCCATTCGCCCCCATTTCAGATACAAACCTCAAGGAGTCATCACTAAAAGAAGCGCTGCAATCAGAATTTCTGCTGAGAATTCGTCAAATCCCTGAACTATCAAAATACACTGGAGAGGGTTGTGCTTTATGGAGAAATCGCGAGCAAGTGCGCTCTTTGCTTCATCAAGAATGACCACAACCAATGATTCATACATATTTGAAATAAATATCAAGATCTCTCATAACACATAAGAGAACTTATTGAACAATGCAAGCATCGGAGAAAGGAAAATCTCTTGAAAACATACACTGAACCCAAAGAACTCGTCAAAAATCCAGATTATCAAGAGCAAAGGAAGAAGTGTCTTTCTAAGCTCCATGACAGCATCATCGATGCTCCCATAAGAGATATCATTAGAATTATCAATAAACTTCCTTGGTGTTTCACTCTCCAGAGCTGCTTCGGTCATTTTGTTTTCAAAGGCCAGGGAGACCCTCAAAACCTGGAGCCTCTGCCGCGAACAGACACCATTGATCAGGTGGAGTACAGGATCGCCTATATTGCTTTTTGTGTTGAGAACAGCCGAATGGGGAGGGAGTGGCTCAAGGTTCTAAGCGAAATCCCAGCCATTGACCCGGATAACATCCAATTCTTAAGCGCCAGCTGGTTTTGGAAAAAACAGGTCAACTCTTATGCCCTTCAGGTGGAGCCAACCCGGTTTAAGCATCAAGATAAAGCAATCATTGATTACCCGGAAGCTCTTGATATAGAACAGACACGAAATGAGTTCTTTTTGAAGCTCAGAAAAATCATCTCACACCCCCTGAACAAGATTTGATCCGAACATTCAATTCTTAGGAAGAAATAAGGTGAACGGCAAACTGGCCCTAAATTCTTGACCTTGTGAGAACGCTTTCATATAATCCTTCCTCATAGGAATTGGAGTTGCCTTCTCGGACTCCCTTCCCATTCAATAATACGAGCAGGACGGATTTTTATGAAAAACAAACCCATTCAACTGATTTTGACCATTTTTGTTTTAACCTTTGTTTTAACGAATTTTACTCCAGCTGTGCAAAAAGGAGCTGTCACAAAAATTCCTCTCCATCAATTAAACCATGTCATAAAAGAACTGCCCGAAGGATCACCGCTTGATTTTTCAGATGATTTGTTCTCATTTCTGGATCCTATCTTCAGCCAAGCACAAATCATAGCCTTGGGAGAAGCCACACACGGCACTAAAGAATTTTTTGAACTCAAACATAGGCTGCTTCAATATCTTGTCAAAAATCATAATGTGCGGGCCCTCGGATTCGAATTTGATTTTCGATTCGGAAGTTCTTTAAACATGGAACGGTTCGTCACAGAGGGAAAAGGGGATTTAGACGCCCTTTTCCACGGATTGTACTGGACGCACAGAAACCAAGAACTGAAAAACATGATCCTGTGGATGCAAAAATACAACTCTGACAAAAAAGACTGGGAAAAGATTCACTTTGTCGGGATCGACAGCCAGCTGGATATCTGGTACATCAATGAACTCATTGAAGAACTTCATGGATTTGATCCCCGCCTTCCCGAATATCTAAAAGAGGAGCTCAGTCCATTAAAGAGTCTGGGAAAAATCGACCACAAAAACATGTCTTCTGAGAAATACAGCCAAATCAAATCACTTTTGAGTCAATTGAAGAAACAGGTCCATACATATTTAACAGAAAATCCCAGCCCATCAGATTCTCAGAAACGCAAATTAATGAGTCACCTGATCGAATCCTATCTTCTCTCTCACGAAATGCGCTTTCTCCTCACCAAGAAAAAAAATGTCCGCGACCGCCACATGGCTGAGCATTGTCTTTGGCTGAAAGGATTTGTAGAGGACCATCAAAAAGTTGCTGTTTGGGCCCACAACTCCCATGTAGCGAAGAATCCTCATTACACTTCAGAAGGAAGCCCTTCTATGGGGCACTATTTGAAAAGAGAATTGGGCCCGGCTTACATTTCCATTGCCACCTCTTTTTCCAAGGGATCTTTTGCCGCAGTGACCGATGACTGCTTCGGAAATGATACCAAACCTATTATATGGAAGATCCAATCAAATCCTCCCCCTCACTCTTCAAATTCTGTTTTTCATAAGGCAGCACCTCAAAACTTTGTTTTCCTCATTTCGTCTCAACCAAAACAGAGTGAATTGTTCCAATATTTCAATCAACCTATGTCATTCTTAGGAGTAGGCGATTTTTTCACCAGGGATGTGGAAGACCATTATGGTTTTAGCAAAATGATTAACCTAGCTCAATATTATGATATTCTGTTCCATTTCAAAGATACCAATGCTATCCATATCATAGAGAAAAAAGACGTCTAAAAGGAACATTGAATACAAAAAACCAATAACCACAGCAGTCTTTGTCAGATGGTTCATGATCCGGTTTCTTCTTATAAATGTGTTTCTCATATGCTTAAAAAAGTTTCCAATAGTCACAAAAAGAATCCCCATGGTCAATAATAAATCAGCCCTGGACTAACGCAATCTCTAGTCGTCCAGCTGTTGACAGTTAAGTCTCATACAGATGAGATAAGGTGAATAAATAAACTATTTTTGATTTATTCGTAGCGTAGGGACTCCACCGGGTCAGTTCGGGCTGCTCTCAGAGACTGAAAACTAACTGTAACAAAAGCAATCAAAACAGCAATCACAGCAGAGACAAGAAAAGTCCATAAGGATATGCGAACCCGGTACGCAAAATTCTGGAGCCATTTGTTCATCATCACATAAGCGATCGGCCAGGCTAAGAGATTGGCAACTAGAACCCATTTCATGAATTCTTGGGAGAAAAGCATCACAATATTTCCTCCGGAAGCTCCCAAAACCTTGCGGATTCCGATTTCCTTGGTGCGCTGGTTGACCATAAAAGAGGTCAAACCAAAAAGCCCTAAACAGGAAACAAACAGGGCTAGGAAGGTGAAGTATCGAAAAATCTTCCCCATCCGTATCTCAGAACGGTAAAGTCTGTCAAAATGGCTGTCCATAAAGAAAGATTCAAAGGAATGTCCGGGATGGAATTGGTTCCAGGTTTTTTTGATGGAGGCAATGGTGTCCTGCGTGTTTTGGGTGCGGATCCTCACAGAAGTGTAGGCAGCAGCACCTGAAGACATGAACAAGACCAGAGGTTCGATCTTTTGATGCAGAGACTCATAGTGAAAGTCTTGAACCACTCCGATGACATTTCCCGTCTTGTTCTTATCGCCCTTCCAAATGAGCTGTTTTCCGATAGGTTCTTCCCAACCAAATTCCTGGACTGCGGCTTGGTTGAGGATATAGGCATCTTCTCTGTCTGTGGGGAATTGTGTGGAAAAATTCCTTCCTTGAACCACTTCAATCCCAAAGGTGGGAATGAAGTCTTCATCCACCACTATGGAATCTCTGGGAGACCAGAGATTTCCTTCTGGTTTCATGCCTCTTGAGCCCACAGATTCCCCTGGAATAGAAGAGGAACCAGAAACACTCATGACTTCTGGATTTTTTAAGAGAGTGTTTTTAAAAGCCAGGAATCCTTTTTGAGCTTGACTGTCCCACATGGGCACAACCAAAACCTGCTCTTGGTCAAATCCCAGTTTTTTGTTCATACAGAACCGGTTCTGTCTGGATATGACCAGGGTTCCTATGATGAGAACAATGGAAATGGAAAATTGAGCGACCACCAGAATTTTTCTGAATCCCGCGCCCTTTGTGCCGTTGCCATAATTTTCCATAATCACCTTAATGGGTTGGAACTTGGATAAGTACAGCGCCGGATAGATCCCGGATAAAATCCCAGCCAGTAAGGCAATCCCCAAAAAAACAAATCCTGTTTCCAAGGCATCGTATTGACTCAGAGACAAATTTTGTCCGATGAGTCGATTGAGATTGGGAATCAGACTGAGGGCTAGGACCACAGCCAGCAGCAGAGCCATCAAAGAAAACAAAACAGATTCCCCGAAAAATTGACGGATCAGCTGCATACGCTGGGCTCCAATGACTTTGCGCATTCCCACCTCTTTAGCCCGGTTGATGGACCGGGCTGTGGTGAGATTCACAAAATTGATACAGGCGATGATCAGTATAAAGACAGCAATGGCAGAAAAGGTGTAAACAGAGCTGATATCCCCGATGTGGGAAGCCATGTCCTGACGGAAATCCCGGGAGTGCAGATGGATATCAGTTAATGGCTGAAAGTCAAATTTCACATTTTCCATGGGGCCAAAATGTTTTTTTAGAAATTGAGAGAGCTTGGGTTCCAGCTCTGTCTGACTGTATTCCCTCTGCAAAAGAAGATAGGTGTAGCAGTTCTGAGTTCTCCAGTTGTTCAGGATCCATTGGTAAGGCATGGCATCAAAAGAGACCAGAAAGTCAAAACGGAAATGAGAATTGGGAGGGACATCCTCTGTGACTCCTGTGACTTGAGTCTCAATGTGATGATCAATCATGAGGACTTTTCCGATGGGATTATCCGATCCAAAATATTTTTGGGCTGCTTTTTGGGATATCACTATGGAATGGGGTTCATCCAGGACTGAGTCTGAATTTCCTTGGATCAAAGGAAAGGAAAAGACTTCAAAAAAAGAAGGATCCGTGAAAAAGACCTGCTCCTCATAAAAGGACCTGTTTTTGTGTGACACGGACCATTTTTCAATCCATGAGGGATGGAAAAAGCGGACCGACTGCTCCACTTCGGGAAGCTCCTGCTCCAATGCCGCTCCCAGAGGCTCGGGGGTTCCCACTGAATAGGCCCATTTCCCATTCTGAAATTCTCCCACCACTGCCCGGTAGATGCGTTTGGAATTCTCATGGAACCGGTCATAACTGAGTTCATGTTTCACATAAATGAATATCAACAGGCAGCAGGCCAATCCGATCCCCAAACCTGAGATGTTAATGAATGAATACAATTTGTGTCTTTTTAAATTTCTGAATGCAATACGGAGATAGTTTTTGAGCATTGACGCACTCCAATAAGTGATTTTTTTTACAAAAGATGGAATTGACTTAAAGACCTGAGCCCAGTACCACAGTTTTGCACGTGTTATTCCATGTTCCTTAGCCACAGATTGAAACAGTTCTTCAAAATCACCCAGAATCCAATCCCTCTGTTCTTTTTTTAAGAGGCTTTTTAATAACCAGTGGGCCCATTTTGGCGGATGGGGATGACAAGGATTCACTTGGATTCCCCTTTGTCCAAAGCCCAATCCGAAGTGCTTTCCCACAGCGCTTTATGGAGTCTCTTTATCTCTTCCAGAGCTTTGAATCCCTCTCGGGTCACTTTATACATGCGCTTGGCTCGTCCTCCCCGCATCTCAGTGGGCTCTCCGGTGTAAGACTCTACAAATCCCTTGTGTTCCAGGCGCTCCAGAGGCACATAGATGGCTCCTATGGACCACCGTTTTCCTGTCACTTCGGATATCAGCCTGCGGATGGTGACTCCGTAAGCATTGTCCTCGAGCTTGAGGATGGAGAGAAGCACCATCTCCTCAATCCTTGATAACAGTTTCATTTTTGTCCTCTTTTCCTGCTATATCTTCTAAAATATAGAACAATTGACTGAGTTTGTCAAGATGCTTTAAAACTATTTTTTCTAGGAAGGATTTTTGTGCCCTCTTAATTGGCAAAATCGCATGTTGATGGTTTCCTTTACAAATCTTCTCTATGGTGATCTCGTTTGCTCTTGACACCCAGAATGAATCATAATATTATATTAACAGAGTTTAATAAGAGGGGAACTAAGTGCAAAAAAAGTGCTTTATCATTCTGCTTGCATGTCTTTTTTTGGTATTCAATCTCAGTTACATCACTGCATCATCCATACAATCAAATCAAAACAAAGAGCTTGAAGATGTTCTTTCAAACAGTTCCCAATACTGCAGTAAATTAGCCCATGCTGTTCTTGATTTTGTGTGTAAAGAAAAAGTAGTCATCGATTTTTTCACTCTTGGTGAAAGTGGGACTCTATCCAGAATTGAAGTTCAATCAAGAGGAAGACAGCAAGAAATCGGAGTTGAAAGCTGGAGAAAGCAGCGAAAATTTAAAACTCAAAAATTGGTTTATGACTATCAGCTCGTCAGTAAAGAGTTTAAACTCAGCGAGCAAAGAATATTGCTTGAAGTGGATGGAAAAAAAGCCTCAAACGAATCAAACGACATTGAAAGAAGATTTCCTCATTCACTGTTGATATTAGGCCCCATCGGTCTTTTGAGCGAATACTGGCAAAAACGCCATGACTACAAGATTAAAAAGAAAGGTCGATTATTCGGAGAAAAAACCTATGTTATCGAAGCTGTTCCCAAGCCCGAATACGCCACAGAACATCTCTGGGGTAAAGTCTGGATAAGTCAAGATGATTTCAGCATTCTCAAGATCGAATGGAATCAGGAGTCTGCTAAGGGATATGAGTCTCTTATTCAAAAGGCAAAGCAGCAGAATTTACAACCTGATTTTTCTTTGATTGCTGAGTATGAATACGAAAAGAATGGGATCCGGTTCCCCTCAAAATTTGTTTTAAAAGAGAACTACAAACATCCAAAGTACAAATTGATCAAAAATTCAAAGAAAACGGTTGTTTATTTTGACTATAAATTTTTTACAGTGAAAACTGATGTCGTTGTGAAGTAGAATCCAATCCCTACAACCATCAAAACAGCTTAACCGGCAAGTCACTCTGTGCTTACACATTTCTGTTGATGGACGGAGATGATTCCTATATCATGATGTCATTTGAAGTTGAGGGATATGGAAACAGACAAGCCAAAACTTGTAATGATCGGCGGCCTATGGGGAGGCCTGGTCCCTTTAATAGTGCTCATCGGGATTCTGATCGGCCTGTCCATTGGAGGAACCGCCGGAATCAAAGCTCTGTGGACCGCCGGATGGCTGGCCCTGCTCATGGGTCTGTTTTTTGCTAAAAACAAATCCTTTTACTGCACCACACTCATCAAAGGGCTGGGAGACAACAACGGGATCGTCATTGTCACAGCCTGGCTTTTTGCCGGAGTCTTCGGAAAACTCATGGTAGCCGGAGGGCTGGTGAGCGGGCTTCTTTGGGTGGGTCTTAAAACCGGAGCCAACGGAGCTCTGTTTGCATTCCTCTCCTTTCTCACTGCCATGATTTTTTCCATGGGCACTGGAACCAGCACCGGGACTGTGCTGTCCCTAGTTCCCGTGCTTTACCCGGCCGGTGTTTTTCTGGGTGCGAATCCAGCGGTGCTCGCTTTAGGAATCCTTTCCGGAGCTGCTTTTGGAGACAACCTGGCTCCCATCTCTGATACCACCATTGTCTCAGCCTACACCCAGGAAGCCAGGATGAAGGATGTGGTGCGCAGCCGATTTCCTCTCTCAATAACCGCTGCTTTTTTCTCAGGGATGGTTATCTTTCTGTTCGGAGGAGGAGGTGACATCCAAGCCCTTCCTGAAATTCAAGCTCAGATCAATCCCTTGGGGATGCTGATGCTCTTCAGTTTTGCTGTGGTTGTGATTTCCGCTCTGATGGGAAGACATCTCATAGAATCCCTTATCTACGGAAATGTTTCTGCCATTTTCATTGGGATGATCACAGGACACATCCGTTTCAGCCAGCTGTTCCGTATCCCGGCAACAACAGGAGAATCCTCAGGGATCATTCAAGAAGGGATCAACAGTGTAGTGGGAGCTATCATCTTTGCGCTGTTGATGCTGGGCATCACGCAGGTGCTTATTGAAAGCGGTGTGATGGCCAAAATACTGAAAAAGCTGGAACAGCGTGTTGTGAAAAGCGTGAAGCAGGCGGAACTGTTTATTGTCCTCTCCACTATCACTGCGTCCATTCCCATTGCGTCTAATGCCGCGGCTGAACTTTTAGTGGGCCCCAGTCTGGTCAAATCTCTGGGAGCCAAATTCAACCTCGCCCCAGCCAGAAAAGCGAATTTGATGGACTGCGCTGTGTGCAGCATTTTCTACACTCTTCCCTGGCATATCGCTGTGGTGGTCTGGTACGGAGCCCTTCAGTCAGCTGCGGACACCTTTCAACTCTCTGCGCTTCCCATCAGCATTTCGTTTCTGAATCCGTATTCGTGGGCTCTTTTAGCGGTTCTGCTGGTCTCTGCCCTGACAGGCTGGAACCGAAAATTCACAAGCTGAAAAAAACAGCAGTCTTCTCAATGCCTATAAATCAGGTTCGGCTGGTTTTCCGTTCTGGCGTTTCTTTTTTGAGAAGACTCAGGGACACGGTAACCATCATGTTCAGAATCAGTCCCACAAACCCGGCGTTCAAGCCCAGAACGGGATCATTCCCGCTTAAGATCAGCACTATGACCAATGCCACACCGGATAAAAGACCTGCCAGCACCCCTGACTTGGTGACTTTTTTCCAAAACAATCCCAGCACGACTCCGGGAAAGAACTGACAGACTCCGTCATATCCCAGAATCAGCAGGTTCACCAGATCTTCGGTTAAAAACAACGCAAACAAAAGACTGAGTGTCATGATGACAATCACCATAACACGAGAAAGCCTCATGACTTTTTCGTCACCTGCATGGGGATCAAATCCTGCTTTGTACACATTTTTGCTCAAAAGAGTAGAGGCAAACAGCACCAGAATAGCAGCCGGGACCATGGCGGTCACTGCGCCGGCTGCGCCCACAAAGCCCATAAACCATGACGGATATGTTTGGTTCACCAAAGATAAAAAAGCCAGATCCCCGTTTTCAAGCCCGGGAATCACCAGGACAGCGGTGAATCCCACCATGAAGATGAGCAGGATGGGAATCTGGTAAAACGGCATGATGATGGCATTTCTTTTGATCACTTGATCGCTTTTTGCAGAAAACGCAGAGCCAAAAACATGGGGCCACATGTAAAAACCCAGGGAAGTTAGAAGAATGGTGGACATCACCCACCAAACATCCATATGAGGAGCTGCACCCGGAAACACCAAATGCTGGGGCATCTTTTGGATCAGGACTTCAAACATCCGGCTGTAGCTCCCAAAGTATATCAGAGGGACTCCAAAACCCACCACAAACACGGCTGCGATCATAAGGACATCTTTGATCACAGAGACCCAGGCCGCTCCCCTCAAACCGCTGGTGTAAACAAAAGCACAGGTCAGTACAAACGATATGAAAATCGCGGTTTCCGAACGGATGGTTCCATTACTGGCCACTTTGACGATGAAACCCAATCCCTGGAGCTGCAGCTGCAGATAAGGAACTATGGAAAACACACCGATCAGAGCCACCAGTATCCCCAACCCCCGGCTGTTGTAGCGGTGAATGAAAAAATCCGGCTGAGTGTGGAGTCCGTGCTTTTTTCCCACTTTCCACAGTTTAGGAAGGATGAAAAAAGAGAGAGTGTATGCCAATGCGCCATAAATCAATATGTAAAACGCCGGCGCTCCTTTGGAATAAGCCCAGCCGCTGGCGCCCAGAAAGGTGAATGTGGTGTAAATCTCTCCAGCCATCAGAAGCCAAATCAAGATGATCCCGAATCTCCGCCCGCCCACAGTCCAGTTCTCCAGGTTCATCTTCAAATTTCTTCCTGCAGTGATGCCCACAATGCTGGAAATGACTATGACTCCGAAGATAATCAATAGAGCAGTGTTCAATCTTCATCTCCTTTCTCTGACTTGTTGATTCGGCGCTCCAAAGTATAAGCAGCAAACAGGATCAGGGGCGTCAGAAGGACCCAGCTCAAGATCCAAAAAAGAAGAAACGGAAGCCCTAAGATCACAGGCTTGATCCGATTGACCAGGGGAAGGGCAAACACAAGAGTGATGAAGGGAATGGCTCCCAAAATCAGGGCGTATTTGGTTCCTTTTTTCATGTTGGGCTCCTATTTAGCACTTTCCTGGCCCAAATATACAATATTCATTTCAAAATTGCTAAAACGAATTTTCGTTCTATAATAGAGGGTTATGAATAAAGACAAAATCGCACTGCGTGGTGTCAAGGTCCACAATCTCAAAAGCATAGACCTGGACATTCCTCTCAATAAGCTGGTCATTGTCACCGGGATCTCCGGTTCAGGAAAATCCTCTCTGGCTTTTGATACCCTCTATGCAGACGGACAGCGTCGATTCATCGAATCTTTGTCTGCTTATGCCCGGCAGTTTTTAGAACGAATGGAAAAGCCGGATGCGGATAAAATCGAAGGAATCACCCCGGCTATAGCTATCCAGCAGAAAGCCACCACTAAAAATCCTCGCTCCACAGTGGCCACCGTGACTGAAATCCATGATTTCATGCGCATCCTATATGCCCGAATCGGAGTCATCCACTGCCTGGAATGCGGACAGCCGGTGAGACGAGATACCATTGATGCTATAGTGGAGATCCTTTTTAAACTGCCGGCTCAGACTCACATCACTATTACATTTCCATGGACAAAGGAGAAAGGACTCCGGGAATTGAGAGCAGACGGCTTCACCCGCCTCTTTAAGAACAATAAAGTGATGCCGCTTAAAGACGCAGAAATCAAAGATCCCATACCTTTTCAGGTCTTTATGGACAGTCTGTCCCTTGACCGGGAAGAGAGAGAAAGACTGGTGGACTCTCTGGAAACAGCTATGAAAAAAGGCGAGGGAACGGTCATGGTCCACACTCAAAACAGCAAACAGTTGCTTTTTTCAAGCCGGCTGGAATGCAAGAATTGCCAAATCGAATATGACAAACCCACCCCCGGGCTTTTTTCATTCAACAACCCTCAAGGGGCTTGTCCGAAATGTCATGGATTCGGTGATTTGGCTGTGATTGACAAAGACAAAATCGTACCAGACCCGAATCTTTCCCTTGAAGAGGGGGCTATAGAACCTTGGACCAAGCCCTCCTCGCGGAGACGGATGAGGAATCTGCTGAACCGGGCTCAAGAGAGGAGCATTCCAACAGATATTCCTTTTAAAGAATTAACCGAAGAACAAAAGCAATTCGTGTTTGAAGGAGAGGGGGCTTACAAAGGAGTGCTGGGCTTTTTTGAACGCCTCAAACGCAAGAAATACAAGGTCCAGGTCAGAGTTTTTCTGGCACGGTACCGGAAATACATCCCCTGTCCGGAATGCCATCAGATGCGGCTCAATCAAAAAGCCCTTCACATGAAAATCAAAGGCCTTTCCATTGGAGAAGTCACTCAAAAAACAGTCAGCGAAGCCAGTGATTTCTTCCAAAGCATCAAGCTGACCCCTTTTCAAAAAAATGTCTCAGGCAAGCTGATTGCGGAAATCCAGAACAGACTCAAATTCCTTCTGGAAGTGGGGCTGGATTACATCACTCTGGACCGCATCACATTCACGTTAAGCGGAGGCGAAGCCCAGCGCATCAATCTGGCATCAGCTCTCAGTGCTTCTCTGGTAGGCACACTTTTTGTGCTGGACGAACCCAGCATAGGGCTTCATGCCCGGGATAACCACCGATTAATCCAAATCCTCAACTCCCTCAAAAAAATGGGAAACACTGTTTTGGTGGTTGAGCATGACCCGGAAATCATCAGAGCTGCAGAGTATTTGATCGATCTGGGCCCGGGAGCCGGGGAGCATGGTGGACAGGTCCTGTTTTCAGGCCATATGAAATCCTTCATGCAACATTGTTCCTCTCTCACATCTCAATACATGAAAGGAGAAAAGCACATCCTGGTTCCTGAGAACAGAAGGTCCCCGGAACGATTCATCGCCGTAAAAAAAGCCTCTAAACACAACCTCAAAAACATGAATGTGCAAATCCCTCTGAACCTGTTCACGTGTGTGACAGGTGTTTCCGGATCAGGGAAAAGCACCCTTCTTTTTGACGTGCTGTACAAAGGATGGACCGGAGAATCATCCGACGGATTCCTAAAAATCGTGGGAAAAGATCAAGTCGATAAAATCATTATGGTGGACCAGTCCCCCTTAAGCACATCGCCCCGCTCCATACCAGCCACCTATACCAAAGCTATGGATGGAATCAGGGACCTGTTCAGCCGCACAAGGGAATCCAGAGCTCATGGATACAGCCCTGGCTTTTTCTCCTTCAACACATCCGGGGGCCGGTGTGAATCCTGTAAGGGAGCGGGACAGCAGATCGTTGAAATGCAGTTTTTATCAGATGTGATCCTCACCTGCGATGCGTGCAAGGGAAAACGGTATAAAAAGGAAATCCTTGAAATCAAATACAAAGAGAAAAACATCCATGATGTCCTGCAGATGAGTGTCTCACAAGCCATTGACTTTTTCCATGACCTACCCAAGATATTGAGAAAACTCAAACCTCTTTTGGAAGTGGGCTTGGGATATCTGAGGCTGGGACAGCCCACCACTACGCTTTCGGGGGGTGAGCTGCAG
>WJMT01000073.1 GCA_014727835.1 Candidatus Aminicenantota bacterium
ACTGCTTTTCGGCTCAGATTTCGGCTGTTTATCAGTACATCAATAAATTTTTTCATGCCGCTTTTTTTCTGAACCTCTTTGATATAGTCAAAACCGCCAAAGTTAATGGCTCTTTCAATTTCGATTTCAATGGGTATGGAATCAGGCTCGCCGTCCCAGAATAATTCTTCTCTCATTTGATAAACTCACAGAAAAAGTGTTTGATGTCCTTCCATGCCTCATCTGACATTCTTTTTATTGGACCGCTCTTTTCTATCAACATGATAGAGTCTTTTTCTCTTTCCGCATCATCAAAATAGATGAATGATGTAAAAACTCGGATGGCAGAGCGGAATCCAGGACCAAATATGCGCAGCCTATGGGGGTGTGTGCTTTATTGATATGTACAGCTATCCTAAATCCAATGTGTCAAAACTGGATCTTTCCTCACAAGTTGAGAAAGCTTTGAACAATCAGCTCTGTCTTATCTATTTAGGAAGCGGACACAGCTCTTCTGCCCTTCATGAGGAGGTCATCCGCTTTCTTGAAGAAAAAGGCTCCCGGTTCAAGCCCATAAACAAAATGCGAGAATTGGCTCAAAAGGCCAAAGACTTTTTGATCAAAGGAGATCTCCATTCTTTTGGAAAAATTATGATTGAAAACAACGAGTATCAGCGTTCTCTTCATTCCAGTCTGATATCTAAAGAAGCTGAATCTGTTATCCAGATAGCCAAAAAACATAAAGCCCTGGGCTGGAAAGTCAATGGTGCAGGAGGAGAGGGCGGCTCACTGACTCTACTGAGCGCTGAAGAAGAAAATCAAAAAACAAAGATGCTCAAGGAAATCAACTCCCTGGGAAAGGGGATTCAATCCATTCCAGTTTCCCTAAATCTTCGGGGATTTGAAGTCTCTATTCAAAAATAAAATTCTGTTTTTTAAACCTAAAACTTTATTTCAATCTCTGTTCCACTTTCCTTCCTTATGGATAACTTTCCCTTTATCTGCTTCACTAAATCTTTAACTAACTGAAGACCTAATGTCTGAGGTTTTTTGATGTCCATCTGCTCAGGAATGCCCACTCCATTATCTTTAACAACTAAAGTGCTCTCCCCCTTTTTTCCATCCCCTTTCAGGCTGATAGAAACCTCACCTTTTCTCCCCTCAGGAAAAGCGTGTTTAAAGGCATTGGAGACCAATTCATTAAGAATAAGTCCTAGAGGGATGGCTCTGTTTATGTCTGTTTTTATTTCCTCTAAATCTAAATTAAGTTTAATGAGCCTAGGATCTATATTGTAAGTGTGGAAAAGATGGACCACAAAACTCTCCAGGTATTTTGCAAAATTCACCCGGGCAAAATCCTGAGACTGATATAATTTTTCATGTATCAAAGCTATGGAATGTATCCGGTCTTGGGTCCTTTTAAAAAGCCCCAAGTCTCTTTGATCTTTAATCTCAGAGGATTGAAGCCTTATCAAGCTTACAATGATCTGCATATTGTTTTTAACCCGGTGATGAATCTCCTGGAGCAACACTTCTTTTTCTTTCAAAGATGCTCTCAGCTTTGTTTCATCTTTTTCACGTTGGGTTATATCCCGCGATATCATGAGAATATGGTGTCGTCTGCCTTTTCCCGGCTTTACAAGATTGACGGTGGCTTCAAAACTATGCCACATTTTTGATTTATCCGGAAATCTGAATTTAATAAGCTCCGAGGCCCTTTTCTGCTCTAAACTTAAAAGATCCTTTAGCTTCATGGTCATATATTTGGAGAGTATGGGCATCAAAACCTTTCTGTCCTCCGGATGGATTATATCCAATCCCGATTTTCCTATGAGTTCTTCCGGTTTGTAACCCATCTGTTCATGAGATGGACTCAAATAAATAAACTTTCCTTTAAAATTAAGTAAAGATATATAGTCTGTTGTATTTTCAGCAATCAATCTGTATCTTTGTTCGCTTTCAATCATCTTCTGCTCTGCTTCTCTTCTTGCGGTTACTTCCATAGTCATTTCTATGGCTCCAATTATTTTTCCCTGTTCATCTCTAACAGGATCACCTCTGATGAGCCAGGCTCTCCCGTCCGGAGTGGTCATTTCTGTTTCCTGTTTGCGGCCTTTTTTTATAGCCTTTAAAACCGGACAGCCTTCACAGGGCTTCTTTCGGTTAGGCCATATCTCATAGCAATGTCTGCCAACAATTTTCTCAAGGGACAAATCAACGGATTCACAGGCCGCCTTATTAGCCCATTGAACTCTCAGCTCTCTGTTATGGAAAGCAACCAGTTCGGACATGGACTCAATAATGCGATCTCTCTGTTTGAGCTTATTTTTAAGCTCACTGATTTGCTTTCTTGCTTCTTGTAATTGATTTTTTAACTGGTTTGAAACCCTGTCTTTTTGTTCCATAATAGGCTCTTTCTCAATCAACCCATTTCTTCGAATCAATTCTATCAATATGAATTATTCATTGTCAACAAAAGGGAAGTTCTCTCAGGCACGTTGATAATTTTTCCTGAATTACTGGAATGAAAAAGTATTCGAATCCATACTTGAGTGAAGTAAATCCATTTTATTTCGGTCCAAGCCTCTTTCTTCTAAAAGGTCTATATATTCAGGAGAACTGACTTTAATGACGTCCATCATTGAATAGAACCATCGGGAATAACTTTTGACAAGCCGATCTAAAGAAGGGTCTTCTGAATCTTCTTTCACTCTCAGTATGAGATCCCTATGAAAGACCCCTGTGCATCGAACATTCACCAGCCTTGAAAACAATATACCCAAAAGTCCAATAGGACCTGGGGTTGAAATATAAATTTCTGTGGGTTCTTCGGTTTCGATTATTGTCAGAGACTTTAACAGTGAAGGAAAGTACAACAGAAAATCTTCAATATATGGAATTTTTGTGTGAAAAATATGAGGGAGATAGATAAAATTGGGAGGAAGCTCTTTTTTAACTGCTTTATTTTCCAGTGATGTTACAAACCGGACTTTATTTCCGTCTCGAAACAAAATCCATGACAATTCTCTGATAGAATCTGAGATATCATTCGAATCATTGATGGTATCTGTAAACCAAAGAATTTTTTGGTCACCGTTATTTCTTGGAAATCCCAGACTTTTTTTCAAATCAGGGACAATATTTCGGCCATGAAACATGTATTTGAGAGCTGAAAAAAAAGGCAGAGAAAGAAAAACACCAGGAATGGAAGCTGAAAAATTCATAATAAACTTAACCAAATCTCCTTGAGTGAGGTCCTTTTCCATGGATTCAAGAACTTTTCGAAAGTATTCATCGGCGATCTCTGAAGTTTTCTCATACACAATTCCAAGCCTTTCATCAATATCCAGAGGATTGATTTTTTTTGCTTCTTCGATCAATTCCACCAGCAAATGAGCGATCCGGTTCTCTTTCTTCTTTTTCATGGATTTTATTCGCCTAAGGTGCAGTTTTTGCTTGAAGTCAAAAGGTTTGGACTCGAATATATTCTCGGTTATTTGACTGGCAATGGAATTTGCAAAATTGTTCTGTTTGCTGCGTGAAAAGTCATAAGCGATTTTATATACAGTGAAAGCTAATGATTTATAATCATTGTGTCTTCCTAAAGGAGACGTTTTTTTGTGTTTTATATTCTGAAGGACCTGCTCAACATTATGGGCCTCCGTTAGAGTGTAAGTCTGCCCAACAAACAAACCCGAATGGTCATCTGAGCCGGCTGTGAATGATTTGATCCAAGGTGTCTCGCTGAGGGATTCGATACTATATTTATCCTGAAGTCTTTCAATATGTCCCTGATTCAGATTTTTCATGATCTCCATGCATTGGTGGTTGGATAAAAAAGTCCTTCCTCCGTTTATTCCTTCAAAAACATCAAAAAGAAGAATGAGCTGCTCGATATGCTTATAAGTAAGTCTGTTGTTCACAGAAAAAGTGGCATGCGCGACTGAATAGACAATATCATTTTGACGAACATATTCTCTTAAATGAAAAATATTTTTGCGAATTTCTTGTATTTCATCAAATTGTTCCTCAGTAATCCCATAAAAAAGAATGTGAATTTTGCATCTGTCTTCCGGAAAATAGGCCGTGCTTTCCACTCCAATAAAAGTTTCTTCAGGATGCTTTTCCTTCAGACGAAGGGCTCCTTCTATACGATTGTGATCT
Source organism: Candidatus Aminicenantota bacterium (assembly GCA_014727835.1). Taxonomy (GTDB): domain Bacteria; phylum Acidobacteriota; class Aminicenantia; order Aminicenantales; family Aminicenantaceae; genus WJMT01. Next base: position 4,144 of record WJMT01000073.1, read on the forward strand.
GTGATGGTGATAAAATCCATGCCTCTTTTTTTGGCTAATTTATATATGTACTCTGGCTCTGTATAAGATTCTTTGGCGCCTAACCTCTGGAGAAACCAGTCTGAAGGATGTTCTGAATACTTGGAGTGTACGTGTAAATCAATTTTAGCCATTTCAACTCCTTTTTTTTACTTATTCACAATCTAATATAAACACTTTTTAATAAACCAATCTCATTAACATTTGATTAAGAAGTTGTTAAGATTGGGTTAATTCCTCAAAAAAAACATTATTTAACCAGTTTTTAACAAAATATTAATACGGATTAAACAAAGATCTTCCATTATATCGAGGAAGGAAATAAAAGGTTCAATAAATGAGTCGAATTTTCTACAGCGTAGGCGCAGAAGGAAGAGGCCATGCCACAAGAGTCAGAACGGTTATAGAATCGATAAAAGATCAACATAAAATCACTCTATTCGCCCCAGGTCATGCTTTTGACCTTTTGGAACCTATTTACCGCCATTCCCCTGTCAAGGTCAAATCAATTCCCGGAATATCTCAATACAATATCGGATCCAGACTCAGTTACATTAAAACCGGGTGGTTCGGGATGCAGTACTTGGTTCAGCTTCCAGGGCTGCTCAAAGAATTAAGAAAGGAAATCGATTCTGGACAGCCTGACTTGGTCATTACTGATTTTGAACCCTCCCTCCCCAGGGCTGCCTGCGACTGCGGAGTTCCTTTTATCAGTTTGAACCATCAGCATTTCCTTTTAACCTATGATCTAAGCTCTCTTCCAGACTACCTGCAGAAACAATCTTCCCTTATGGCAAAGGTTGTGCAATCCTTTTACAAAGGCCAGAAAGAGACCATTGTCTCTTCTTTTTATTTTCCTCCACTCAAGTCAGAATATAAAAGTACCATACAAATCGGAATTTTATTGAGACCCGAAATCTTACAGGCCAAGACATCCACCCAATCCTACCTTGTAGCTTATCTGAGGAGAACCCCCCCCCTACAGGTGCTGAAAGCGCTTGAACGGTGTGGAATTGAAGTCAGGATATATGGATTGGGTGCACGACCGTGTTCCGGACTTATGCGTTTCTATGAAGTCAATGCCTATAGATTTGTGGAGGACCTTTCTGGATGCAGAGGTCTGATCTCCACTGCGGGAAACCAGCTGATCGGGGAAGCTCTCTATCTCAATAAACCCGTGCTCTGCATGCCTGAATTAAATAACTATGAACAGGAAATCAACGCCCATTTTCTTAATGAATCAGGAGGGGGGAGAGCTGTTCCCATGGAGCAATTTTCGTTGAAACACATCCAGACATTTCTTGATGATCTGGATCAGTATCAACTCCGATTTGACCGCCTAAGGCTCAACGGAAATCCCGGAGCCATAAAAGCAATCAAGCGTCATCTTTCAGATAAGCCTTATTTAGATAAATCTGATGACTCAATTATCTTCCAAACAGAGGCTGCTTTATGAATCGAATCGCATCTTATTTTCGTTCCATCTACAGGAACCGCCGCCAGCACATAGACAAACCCAGATATTTGACTTTTTTGGCGACCTACCGCTGCAACGCACGCTGCCTCATGTGTGACTGCTGGAAAAAACCAAAGGGAAAAGAACTCGACACTTATGAAATTGAAAATATTCTTCAGCAGCTTCCAAAAATGGACATGGTTCGCATATCCGGGGGAGAACCCTTTCTTCGAACTGACCTCCCTGAAATAGTTCGAATCATAAAAAGGTCCCTCAAACCCCTGTTTCTCCATATTACCACAAACGGTTTGCCTACGGAGCGGATTGTTCGGCTCTGCCTCGAGCGAGAGACCGACATTCCGCTCCACCTCCTATTTTCTATTGATGGGATGAAAGACAAGCACAACACCATAAGAGGAATTCCCATTGCATGGGAAAAGGTCATGGCCACTCTAGATAAACTGGCCCCCTGGCAAAAGAAAAAAAACTTTAAGATTGCTGTTAATCAAACCATTGTGGATGCGGAAGGAGTTGAACACCACAGTCCGTTAATAAATCATTTGAAGCCTTACGGAATTCCGGTGCATGCCGTGATGGCTTATGAATCCAGCGCCATCTACAATCTAAAAAAAAACATCCGATTGACTCCATTTAAAAAAGGAGATTTTAATCCTTATGGAAATTTTTCTGACTGTCAATTGAAAATCCTTCTTGAAGAAATAAAACGTGAATTAAAAGATCAGCCTTTTCTTCAAAGATGGGCCAAATATTACTACTGGAACGGAGTTTATAACCGACTTCTTAATGGAATCGGCAATCCAAATCCTCCCTGTGTGGCGCTCACTTCCCATTTAAGGATTCTTCCCGACGGCCAAGTTCCTACCTGTCAGTTCAATTCAATAACCGTGGGCCATCTCAACCGCGAATCATTTGACTCGATATGGAATGGAGAAAAAATTAAGAAACAACGTGAGTGGGTGCACTCCTGTCCGGGATGCTGGGCCGAATGCGAAGTCCTTCCCAATGCCGTGTATTCAGGAGATTTATTTTTAAACTGGAAGCCGCTTAAAATCTCTTAAAACTAAGTCAATTCCTCAGCGGCAATCATACCTAAGCAAAAGGCTGGTCAATAGAAGGAGAAGGCTGAGAAAAATATTCGGGTCCTTGTTCGGTAATATAAAAGCAGTCCTCCAGTCTTATCCCGTATTCTCCTGGCAGCACCAGCATGGGCTCATTACTGAAACACATTCCCGGCTCCATAGGCCGTTTATTTCCTCTAACCAGATTGATCCATTCATGGCCGTCTAATCCTATCCCGTGGCCTGTTCGATGGGGACAACCGGGGACCTTATAATCTCCGGGGAATCCATAATCTTTATACACTTTGCGCGGAGCAGCGTCCATTTCTTCACACGGCACTCCCACTCCTGCTTTTTCAAACGCAGCGGTCTGTGCTTTTTTTGCCAGATTCCACATCTCTGTTTGCCTCTGTGTCGGCTCTCCGAAAACAATGGTCCGGCTGATGTCAGATCTATAGCCATCCACACTGCAGCCCCCGTCCATAAGAACAATGTCTCCTTCTTTAAGCTCTATTCTCTTAACGCTTCCATGGGGATTGGCCGACGCTTCGGCAATTTGAGCCCCGATTCCGCCGCTAACTCCCAGGGCTTGATGCGCAGCCGAAGAAATAGCGCTGAAATCATTCTTGGTCATTCCTTTTTCCAGCATGGCCACAGAAGCTTTGTAAGCTTCAATAGTGATCTCAGATGCTTTCTTCATGAGTGCGATCTCAGCCGGAGACTTTTTCACGCGGCATTCCACAGTGACCGGGTCTGCACTCACATATTCAAGATGAGGGGCCTGATTGCGAATTCCATTGAAGAGAAAATAACGAACTCTTTCTTCCATGCCGATCTTGCCGGAACGTATCCCCCTGTCCCTAAATGCCTGGGCCACTCTTTGGTAAGGGCTTTCATATTCTTCCCAGGTCCTGATATCGTCACCAAACCGGATCAGCTCTCTGGCCCTTTCTTCTTCAAAAGCAGGACAAATCCATGCTAAATCCCCATTCACTGGAAGCACAGCCGCAAACATCCTTTCGCTCTTCCACCATTCCACTCCTGTATAATAGAAAAGACTTGACCCGGGTTCAAGGTACATGGCTTCAAGGCCGTTTTCTTTCATCAAACGCCTTGCCTTTTCCATACGTTGAATCCGTTCCTTATCGGAAATGGGAACCACATCAACAGTCATGGGTTGGAGTTGACTTATGGGATCATCTTCTTTAAATTCGCCTTTTTTTGAAGAGCACGATGAATCAAATAAAGCCACTCCCGCAGAACAAACTCCTAACTTAAGAAAATCTCTTCTTCTTACTGTCATAAAAGTCCTCCTGTCTTATTTCAGTATAAAAAATATCGAAAAAATTCAAAATCTTTTGATCTAAACTCACACTCAGGAATGATCCGACTTTCTATTTCTTTCCCATATACCTAAAAGTCGCCGGCGGCCCCATAAGCTGTTGATTTCAAACACAGCAATAGCCTCCTCGTAAATATCAATGATATTGAAAGAGTTACCGAATATGCTCCGCTGGTACACACTGCTCAATGAATTGGCATTGACCACAATGGTGTTTTCAACCCTTGCGGCAAATGGATGAGATGAGGTGCCGGTGAGAACAAGGTCTATTTGGGCGTCGGCAAGTTGCCGCAGCAGATCACCACTGTCTTCTAAAAGTCCTTTTTCCCTGCTGTGGGGAATGGGAAGCACATTATGATGAATGAACACGGCTTTTAAGTCCTCCGATGACTGCAGCTTTCTCAGCAAAACTTTTCTTTGGCTAGACCCAACGATCCCTTCTTGAGAATCATACTCAGCTGAAGAAACCCCTTGAAACAGTATTTTTCCATTGGAATATCTCTGGTCGATGGCTCCAAAATAGGTAGGGAAAAGATAATAGCCGAGATAATTGACATCACGGCCTGCCGGGGTATAAACAATGGGAAATTTAAGCTCTGTCAAATAACTCACAGCTTCATCATAATCCCTAGCAATGCCTTCTTTGACTATTCCTCCGCAGTGAACCATGAGATCGGGTTCTAATTCTTTTATGGTATCCATGGCATTGGTGAAATTACGCTTCAAAAAAGCCCTTGAGTCAGAGATCAATGTGTTGGCTATTTGTACGGCTTTGAACTTTCTATCGCCCAAATCGGAAAACACCCGTTTTTCCCGCTTGGGAAACGAATACTGCTGTGTCTTTCCATCGATCCTTATGGTTTTCACTTTTCTTGTTGATTCTTCGATATCTATAACATTGTATGAATTCACATCTCCGTACCGCGTCTTTGTAGCGCTTGTGGTTCCGGCATTGATGAAAACCGTACTCTCAATTTGGTATATATTCGGATAGTGACGATGACCTGAGAGAACAAGGTCCACATCCTCTTTTAAAATAAGGTCCAGCATATCTCCGGCATTATAGAGAACATTTCTCTCTCTCCCAGCCATGGGAATGGGAATCACATGATGATGAATGGCTAATATTTTTATCAGCTTCTCACTGCAGTCATTCAGAGCTCTCCGCATTAAATTGAATTTCACCATTCCCACGCGGCCCTGATCCTTATCTTCCACAGCACTGTTTACATGAATAACCACAGCATCGCCGAACTCCTGCACCCCGTTTAATGGTCCTAAGTACTCTTCGAAAAGGGAGAGTCCCCCTGACCGGGCGTCGTGATTTCCAGCCAGCACAATATAGGGAATATCAATCCCGGATAGAATTTCTTTTGCCTTTATTACGATAGGAATTTCGTTTTTTGGTTGATTCTGATTTTCCCTCCGTTTCATCAAATTTCCGCCCTCTAAGCCACTTCATCGCCTATCATAAGTATAAAATAAAAGACGAGTCAACAAGAAACCCACAAAAAAGAGATAATA
>WJMT01000074.1 GCA_014727835.1 Candidatus Aminicenantota bacterium
CTTTTGGTCTGGGGATCGGATTTTATCTGTTATGGCGTTTGTTGGTCACTGTGTCTATAGGAGGAATTTTTGTTTGTTTGACAGAGAAAAGAGCTGCTTTGGTCAAGCGGGTTGCGATCTTCTTTATGGCGGCTGTGTTTTTTCAATTGATTGCGTTGTGGACGCGGTACGGGGTTTATCTTACACAAGGCCAGGGACGATATTTTTTTCCTGTGATAGTGGGCATGTCGTTTTTATTTGTGGCGGGTTTGAGACAGATGTTTGATTTGATTCGCCCTGGTTTGGGGAAGATAGCGGTTATGGGATTTTTGGTGGTGGAGCTGGCGGTGCTTTCTGTAATGATCTGGGGCCAGATGATACCGGTTTTTCATATGTTGGTGAAGAGTCCGTATCCTGGAATCTAGAGATGGTCAATGGTGAAGGGTCAAGGTTGGTGATTTACAAAGAGTGAATAAATTCATATAATTTGCCAGATGAAAAAAATAGCGCAGCTTCTTGCTTTTATCCTTGTTTTAAGCGGGGTGGTTTATGGGCAGAGGCATCAGTCCTTTGAACAAAAGTGGGACAGTGTGCTGAGCCAATCTGTGTGGCAGGTGGGCCCTTTTTATCTGATGCCCCGGATCAGATTGCGGAATATTGGGTATGACGGAAATGTGTACAGAGAGCGGGAAGAGGATGACCCTGTCCAAGACTACACGGCTACTTTTTCCCCTGAGGTGACCGCCTATCTTCTGGTGGGGCATTCCATGATTTTATCCTTTCGCGAAAATCCAGAATATGTGTATTATGTCAACCAGGAGAGAGAGCGGCGCTGGAATCACATTTATTCACCGGAGATCAAATGGAAGCTGTTTAACCGGTTTGTTTTGGGTGGAAAATACAATTATGCCAACCGGAGATACCGGTTTTCAACTGAGGTGGATTTTAGGGTCAATGTGCAGACCAAACAATATGAGGGAAGTCTTTTTTATGAGACAGCGCGTGAGACGTCTTTGGGAGTGCGGTATTTGCATCAGAACTTCACTTATCAGGATGTGGATGTGCCCGGGACTGTGTTTCCCTGGTTCAGCCGCTTGAGCCGGGATGAGGATACTGTAACCGGGGAGCTGTATTATCAGCTGTTATCTGACAGTTACTTTTTTTTAAGAGGCGGATACACTCAGCACCGGTTTTTGGATGTGGAGGCATCATGGAGGGATTCGGATTCCAGACAAATGTTTGCCGGGCTCCAGTTTCCTCTGTTAGGACGCATGAGAGGGACTCTGTCTTTAGGATACAAGTGGTTTGTGCCCTTGGATGAAGAGAGAGAGGATTTTTCAGGACTGGTGGGGAATGCGGATATGGAATACAGACTGCGCCGGATTCGTTTGCGGGCCGGTTATAACCGTGATAACTATTTTTCATACTGGGGAGAAAATCTTTTTTATCTGGGAAATCAGATCAACGGAGGAGTGTCCTTTTACATCAGCCCTTCCTTAAGACTGGATTATGACTTCAGATACGGGAATAATGACTATCTGGAGGAAGCTCTCTGGGGGGGACCTGAGGGAGAACCGGATTTAATCCGGAGGAAAGATATCTTCACCATTCATACTGTGGGAGTGGCGGTGCGGATTTTACGGGACATCGGGATCGGGCTTAATCTCAATTACTGGAAGCGGGAGACCAATATCTCTTACGGGGATAGGTATTGGTGGTTTGTGGGGGGCAGCCTTGTCTACGACTTTTGAACCTGACTGATTCATAAAAAAATAATGGTTGACCGTCACATAAAAATGTGATACACACAATTATGTGAAAAATGAGAGAAGAAAAAAATAAGGGGCGAAACGTGACTTTGTACTTGTCTAGGAATTTGATACAAAAAGCCAAGGTCATGGCTGTCAAAGAAGACAAATCTTTGAGTGCGTTTATGAGGGAGGCCCTTGAGGAAAAAGTGACAAAAGACACGGGTTACAAAAAAGCAAGAAAACGCCAGATAAAACTTCTTGAGAAGGGGTTTGATCTGGGGACTCAGGGGAAAATCAGCATATCCCGAGACAGGCTTCATGAGCGAAAATAGGGTGTTTCTGGATACCAATATCCTGATATATGCTTATGACACTTCTGCGGGTCCTAAGAATCATACAGCCAAAGATATATTGATGAGGCTATGGGATTCAAAAAAAGGGATGATAAGCACACAGGTTATACAGGAATTTTTTGTAACGGTTACCTGTAAAATCAAAAAGCCCATAGATATTGATACAGCCAAGGTGATTATCAAAGACCTGCTCTTATGGCAATTGTTTGTCAATGATGAGTCTTCAATCCTCAAAGCCATTGATATTCATGAAGAGCATCAATTTTCTTTCTGGGATGCGATGATCCTTCAGGCGGCAGTCAATGGAGGAGCCGAATTATTATATACTGAGGATATGACCCATGGGCAAGTGGTGCAGGGAGTTCGTATTGTGAATCCGTTTAAAAAACAGTGAATGGGGAATGGCAAATGGAGAATGGAGGATTTCCTTGGGGGATTATGATTGCCAATTTCATATGGATACTGGGATTGGCAGTGATCCTTTTGGACTTCAGCTATCACGACTTTCTGGTCCATAAACAAAGGCGCACCTGGAAAGAGGTGTTTCAGAGCAGTTCTTTTTGGCGGCCCATCCACATTGCAGGGATTCTGGTGTTTTTTGGACTGGCTGGCTCGCTCCGCAGTCCTCTGCTGGCAGGTCTGATGGGGGCGTGCGGCTTTCTTTTGATTTTGCTGGTGAGAAAAGACAGAAAAATCGTTCGAATGATTCGAAAAAAGATCAAAAAATGGTAGGATAGGGCCTATGAAAAATGCATTAAAAGAGGTCGTATCCTACAGGGAACTTATGGGCAATCTGATTGTCACAGAGCTGAAGCTGCGGTACAGAGAATCATTTCTGGGATTCCTGTGGACTGTGCTCAATCCCTTGTTTTTCCTTTTGGTTTTGGCACTGGTTTTCTCCCAGATCATCAAGTTTCAGATGGACAACTACACCATATTTCTTTTTGCCGGCATGGCATCATATTTGATGATCCAGCAGACTGTGCTCATTGCCACAGGTTCGATTGTCAACAACCAGGGCTTGATCAAAAAAGTCAGTGTGCCCAAGATCATCTTTCCTTTGGCCAATGTGCTGGCCCGGTTTGTGGACCATGTGGCTCTGCTTTTGATTCTGCTTTTGTTTATGGTGTATTTCCGGATGGATTTCAACTGGAGTTTGCTGTGTCTGGTGCCGCTGGTGGTTCTTCATTTCCTGTTTTCTTTGGGATTGTCGCTTCTGGCTTCTGTGTTTTATATCCGGGTGCGGGATGTTCAGCACATTTTGTCCATTGGGTTTCAGGCGTTTTTCTATTTGTCGCCCATCATCTATCCCGCAGGGATTTTGCCAGAGGCCATGCAAAAGATATTTCTGTTCAATCCGTTTTATTATTTTATTCAGAGTTTTAGGTATCCCATTTATCACGGTCTTTTTCCGCCCTTGCTCATTTGGGGTGTGACCATTTTCCTCACAGCTGTGGTTTTGGGTTTGGGGCTTTGGGTGTTTTATCAAAAAGAAAAAGACTTTGTGTTTCAGTTATCTTGAGATGTGATGAAAGCAGAAACAGAGATTCAATCCACAAATGCCAAAGACCCGGCTGTCAAGGTGGACTCTCTCAGCATCCGGTTTATGCTGCCCCAGGAAAAGGGAGCGCAGACGCCAAAGAAAAAAGGGCTGATCCAGAAATTCAAAAAGAGACCCAAAAAAGAATTTTGGGCTCTTGAGGATGTGGAATTTGAGGTTCAGAAAGGCGAGATTTTGGGTGTTATTGGAGGCAACGGTGCTGGGAAAAGCACGCTTTTAAAAATCATTGCCGGTATTTTCCCCCCCACCCGCGGTGAGGTCAAAACCCGCGGTACAGTGGCGCCTCTTATTGAGCTGGGCGCTGCGTTTAATCCTGAACTGAACGGGCTTGAAAACATCTATTTGTCAGGCTCCATTTACCGGATCCCCAGAAAAGTCATTAAGGAGAGTCTGGATGATATCATTGATTTTTCAGGGCTGAGGCAATTCATCAGGGTGCCGGTTAAAAACTATTCTTCAGGCATGTTCATGCGGCTGGCTTTTTCTCTGGTCATTTTTTTCAAACCAAAAATCGTGCTGATCGATGAGGTGTTTTCTGTGGGGGACGAGGCCTTTCAGCAGAAAAGTTTTGAGCGGGTCCTTTCTTTCCGGAAGGAAAATGCTTCTATTATTCTGGTGACCCATGATGCGAATTTGATCACCCAGATCTGCGACAGGGTTTTGGTGCTGAGCGAGGGGAAATCTTCATTTTTAGGTGGGGCTGAAGATGCGGTCCGGCATTATCGGCAGCTGATACAGAGCGGAGAGGGATTGAACAAGGAACAAAAGCCGCCTCCGGAACCCGAGTCGTCCCGGTGGGGTTCTAAAGAAGTGGAGATTGTGTCTGTGGATTTTGCGGACCAAACCGGTCAAATAAAAAAGGAATTTACTCCCGGTGATTATTTTGAAGCCCGCATCCGGTTTGAATCCCGCCTGCAGAACAAAGCCCCTGTTTTTGGAGTGGCGGTGTCTACCATTTATAAATTGTTTATCTATGGCCCCAACACTCTGGAAGCGGATTTTCCAAAAGACATCCCCTCATCCGGAGTGGTGAGGTTTGTCATTCCTGAGCTTCCCTTAATGGAGGGAGATTATCTGTTTTCTGCTGCGGTTTATGATGAGACTCTGTCTAAAGCTTATGACCATCATGAACAGATGTATCATTTCCGGGTTCTGGGGGACCAGAAAAAAGAATTCGGAAGCGTCAAGATCCGTTCGTCCTGGAAGCTGGACCATGAGTGATCCGCAGGATTTTCCCTGGACTTTTGATCAATTTCACAGATACGAGGTTCTCAAAAAAGCGCTCAAGTTTTTTTTCAGAAACCAAACACCGCACGTTTTGGATGTGGGAGGGATCTCTCCGGGAAGAGGTGGAAAAGCGTTTTGGTTTCCGATCAGAAAGCTTGTGCCAAAAAATTCATTTGTTCTGGATAAAGATTGTGTAAAAGGAGCGGGATTTATCCAGGGAGATGCGGCTCATCTGCCTTTGAAAGACCAGTGCTTTGATGTGACTGCAGCTCTGGATGTGATCGAACACATCCCTTCGGAAAACAGGGCAGATGTTCTCAAAGAGCTGGGCCGCGTGTCTCAGGACCTGGTGGTGCTCTCTGTGCCGAAAGCCAGTCCCCAAGTCAGGGAAGCTGAGGATATGATCTCTGAGCAGGTGCAGAAGCTGTATGGAGTGAGCCATGTGCAGCTTGAAGAGCACCGGCGTTTTGGTCTTCCCAAAAAAGAATTTATTTCTGAAGCTTTCAAAGACCTTGGTTTTTCGCAGGTCTGTTTTTCTTATGGCTCTTTGAGAAACTGGATGTTTTTTCAATCTCTCAAACACGGCTTTCTTTTTCAGGCGGAATCCAAATCTGTTGCAGAAGGGATTGACTGGTTTGCCGCACAATATCTGAAGGGTACAGAGTTGAGCCCTCTGTTTGTCCGTGATTTTTGGGTGGCTTCTAGAAATCGAAGAGAATCAGAGCTCAAAAAAGGAGTTCACAGGATTCAGGATCAGTTGAAAGGCCAGGGTGCCAAAAGCCCCAAACAGGTGCCCGGACAACTGGACAGACTCAAAGCATTTAACCGAGGATTGATCCGGTCTTTTTCCAAGGATAAAGTGACCGGAGTGATTTTAGCAGAGACCGGAGGACAAAACTTAAGAGATTGTCTCAAGCATGCGCTCTCGCAAAAAGTTGATTTTGATTTTGAGGTATGTGTGCTGAATATTGGAGAGAACCCTGATATTCGTTACATGATGAAAGCTTTTTTTCCAGAGGTCAAATACTTGAGCTTGAAACAGAAATCTCCCATCACATTCCGGGAACAGATGCTGGAGCTTTTCTGTCAGCTCAAAGGAGATTACATTTTGCTTGTGGATGAGGAGAGGATGCTGCCTCAGGATGAAGCAGCCGGTTTTCTGAGACAAATCACACAAAAAACCAGCACAATGGTTTTGGTGCCGGATGAAAAATGTGTCTTTGTGCCCCGGACTGTGTTCAGTGACGCCCATTGGGATGAAAAGCTGATGCAGAGAAAAATCAAAGCTATGGGCAAACAGGACATTTTAAAAGCTCTGCGGGAAGGACTGGAATCAGACAAAGGAAAGGTCATATGTGGGGATTAGAGGAGATCGAATTAAAAAAAAGCCCTTTTTATCGGTTTGTCCATGAAAAAGATATGGACTTTTTTTTTGTCAATGATTTGGGCAAAAGGATTTTGACCGATAAAGTGGGACAGTCTGTTTGGGAGGCGCTTCCAGGCAGCGGAGATGAGATTTGTGAAAAAGTCAGAGAAACACATCTGATCTCCAAACGGCTGGTGTATGAGTTTTTGTATGTGTTTTGCTGTGCGGGAATCATTGAGAGCAAAAAGCTCTTTGAGCCCAAACAAAGCCCTGAGAGTGTCAAAGAGTTTTCAGAGCCAAAAAACCGGGATTTGGTTTCGGTCATCATTGTCACACACAACGGCAGAGATTTTATCAGCACGTGTTTGAAGTCTATCTTTTGGCAGAGCTATCAAAACCTGGAGGTTATGTGTGTGGATAATCATTCCACAGATGAGACCGTATCTTTTATCAAAGACCATTTCCCAAAGGTTCATATCACGGCTTTGAAAAAAAACCGACATTATGCCCAAGGGATCAATAAGGGGCTGCAGAGAGCCCGGGGCCGTTATGTTTTGGTCCTTAATCAGGATACAGAGCTGGATCCAGACTGTGTGCAGCTGTTGGTGAAAAAAGCCCAGTCTGTTCCTGAAGCCGGGGCTGTGGTGCCCATGATGAAGTTTGCCCGTCTGCGGGATTTTATAAACGGGATCGGCAATCAGGTCAACAATCACAGCTGGGGCACGGATAATTTCATTTATTGTGTGGATATTGGTCAGTTCCAGGAACTCAAAGAAGTTCCCTCTGCGTGTTTTGGTGCTGTGCTTTTAAAGCGGGATGCTGTGGAAGAGGTGGGATTTGTGGATTCGGGCTACGGCAGTTTTTATGAAGATGTGGACTGGAGTTTCCGATGCTGGTTTCAGGGCTGGAAAGTGGTGCCGGAACCCCAAGCTGTGGTGTATCATGAATTTGGCGGCTCTTATCCTGAAGGAATTAAGCTTTTTTTTGCGGTCAGAAACCGATTGCGGCTGGTGCTCAAGCTGTTTTGCGGACGGGTGAAGCTGGGTTTTTTGAAAAATTACATACTCGAAGATATCCGCTGTGTGCTCTCTTTTGTGAAAAGCCGTCAGGGGCGAAAAATATGGATTTATGTGAGAGCGTATCTGTCTCTGCTTTGTCATCTGCCGGGGATAGCAGTGAAAAGATGGAATGTGATGAGAACCAAAGCCAAAGGAATGAGGGAGAAAACCATTTTGCAAAAGAATCCTTCCTTTTACTGCTGTCTGAATGCATCCTTGGAGATGCCTGAGATTGACACTCCGGTGATCCGAAGGTATTACCGGCGGCATTTATTGAACAAAGAGAGAGACAAGGGTCAGATAAAGGAGACTTGCACATGAGAAAGATTGTGATTGCAGCCGTGATATGCATTTTGGGATGGGGGCTGTGCAGGGCTGAAGAGCTTCCCAAACCCGCATTGGATAATGCTCTGCTCATCAGCATCGAACTTCCGGTCACCAACAGCGCAGAAGTGGACTACATCAAAAACAACTTTAACTTTGGGCTTTATGCCTGGCTGTGTTTTTCCAAGACAGCCATGAGTGTTGATTTGGATTGGCATGCGCCCTGGAGCCAGGCCAGTCAGGGGATCCAGGGTTTTAAAGACACCATTGATAGTTATATTCAAGCTGCTTCTCAAAAAGAGGTCAGGCTTCATGTGGTGATTGTGGCAGGACTGGCCCGGTATGTCTCCATTTACAAACAGGCCAAACAAGAGGATATCCGGAACTGCCAGTGGTACAATGACAACAAACTGGCGTCGGATTCTCAGATTGCAGAGCCGGATTTGATGGACACATACGTGTTCGGGACTCTGAGCCGGTATGCCCGGAAAATGAGACGGAACCTTGAAGCCAAATCACAGGCAGCGCTGTCCTTTCTCAAGCAGCGGATGGATGAAAATCCGGATATTTTAACAGCTGTCAGCGGATGGGGAGAATCCGAACTCAATTACCACCGCATTGACCACAGCCAGAGTCTGCAGGATTTTTTCTGCGACTTTTCTCCTTTTGCAGTGCTGGAGTTTCGAGACTGGATCCAGCATGCCGGTATGTATGATGACGTGAATGGAAAATACGCCGGGCAAGGATATTCTGAAGGCGGAGACAAGTACTGGGGAGCTTCCGGGCTGGAGAAGTTTAACCAGGACTTTGACACCAGTTTCACCACCTGGGATTTGAAGTATTTCCACTGGAGCTTAAACGATGATTATGACACCAACCCCACAGATGATGTCAACAGCGATCCTCACCGTATTCCTTTTTATCAATACACCCACGGTCAGATGATGCCGGATTCCGGACCCCATTACATTGCCGGAGGATTTGACCCGCCCCGGGAAATGGCTGCAGATGATGATTTTTGGGACCTGTGGAATTTGTTTCGGGAACTCATGGTGCATCATTTTGTTCTGGATATGGCAAAATGGGCATCAGATGCCGAAATCCCGGCTCAAAGATGGTATTCCCACCAGATTCCGGCTGATTATCTTTTTGGCACCAGCCCTGACTCAGAGGATCAGAACGCCCGGTATTATTCAAGTGCCTCCCCGCTGTGGACAGCGGATGTTGAACCATACGGTTCTGTGGGAGCCACTATTTATGATATCAAGTTCCCGGACCAGTTTGCCCGCACTACTGATCATGCCTTGGAAGCGGTTTCAGACCTGGCTGGCCGCTGGGCTGTTTTGGAATATGATGCTGAGACCTATCCGCCGGGAATGGATGTATCTCAGAGTTCGGTCAATGATATCCTTTTGCAGTATTTCAATGTGTACAAATGGCGTCCTTATCTGATCAATTTTTTCAGATGGCTGGACAATGGGGAACATCGGATCAAGGGCATGAACAAAGAAAAAGCACTGAAGAAATTTCTGAACAGAGTCCGGGATTGGCCTTTGAAAATGGATGCTGTGATTGAGGGCAAACTGCCTCTGGGACCTTATGACCCGCCCCGGGTCAACGGCCTGACCGGAGAACAGGATCAAGGCGCTGGTATGAATCAGCTGGAATTCAGTGAAAACATATGGGCAGACCAGAAATGGAAGTGGTCGGATTGGGGGGATTTTTCCCATTTTGAAGTCTACAGGGGAGAGACCTCTGATTTTCCCGATGATGAAGAGCATTTGATCGGGGAAACCCATCAAACCCATTATACAGATAAAAACATAACCCAAGGCAAGGTTTATTATTACCGAATCAAAGCTGTCAACTCTGATGACATAAGCGGACCCGCATCTGTGACTCTCCGGCTGCCCCACAGTGTGGTGAACACCTTGATTGTCAACGCTCAAACAGGAGGCAGCACAGATCCGTCCCCGGGTGTTTATGGAATGGACCAGGGCATTGAGGTGGAGGTCACGGCTTTTCCGGACCTGGAGTATGTGTTTAACGGCTGGAGCGGAGATGCATCAGGAGACCAGAATCCTTTGTCTCTGATCATGAACGCAGATAAAAACATCACTGCTCTTTTTTTAGAGGACATTCCCGAACCTCCTTTGAATTTTACAGGCCAGAAAGAGGAGGAGGGCTCTTCTACCCAAAAAGAGTATCTCAATCATTTGACCTGGAGCTCAAATCCTGTGAACACAGATGTGGAGAGCTACCGGATCTATGAACAGATCGATGGGAAAGAAGAAATGCTGGATGAAGTGAGTGCAGACACTTCTGAGTATTTGAGATGGGGTGTGGATCAGGACAAGCTGTACATCTATTCTTTGAGTGCGGTGAACTCCCGCGGAGTGGAAGGAGATCGGGCTGTCACCACAGTCTGGTGAGAAATGGCTATGAAAAAATTGATCTGTGTGTTCGTGTTCAGTCTGGTTTTAGCAGGATCTGTGTGGGCTCAAGGCGGGGCTTTGGAAGTCCGGGGGCTCTACTTTCATCCTGTGGATAAAAGATTTCAGGATGTTTACAGCTCCGGAGCTGTGTTTGGTGTGGAAGGGATTCTGGGTTTGGGAAAGCATGTGGACCTCTGGATCAGCGGGGATTATTTTCGAAAAAAAGGGGAGCTGATCTATTCCAAAAAGGAGACCACAGTGAGGATCATCCCTATAGCTGCCGGCCTGCGGTGGCGGTTTTCACAGGATGCCTATCAGTTTTATATCAGTGCCGGGGCCGGATATTTTCTGTTTCAAGAAGAAAACATCATGGGCACTGTCAATGCATCCAAGATCGGGTATCTGGGAAAAGCGGGATATTCCTTAAAAATCATCAGGGGATTTTATCTGAATGCCCACCTTCAGTATGCGCACTGTTCCATTCAGCCCCTGGAAATCCAAACACATATCGGCGGCCTGTCGCTGGGCATTGGGATCGGGTATGATTTTGGATTGGGGGAGAAAGAGGAGAAGTGGATCTGGCGCGAAATTAGGGGAAGGGGTGAGGATTGGCAGAAAAATCACCTGTAGAGGCGATTTACAAAGCAATGGATACTCCTTATATTATATAGATAGCATGAGAGGGAAAGGTGGGTTTGAAATGATGAAAAAGTTTACAGCCATAATTTTGGTGTTGTTAACAGCTGGTCTGGCTCTGGGCGAAGACGAGCTTCCTTTGCCCGCTTACGATAATTCGGTCATCATCAGCATTGAACATCGAGTCACTGACAGTACAGAAGTGGACTACATCAAAAACAACTTTAATTTTGGGCTTTATGCCTGGCTGTGTTTTTCCAAAACCGGCTTTGGAATCTCTCTGGACTGGCATGCAGACTTGAGTCAGGCGGACTCCGGAATCCAGAGCTTTAAAGACAGCATCGATTCCTATATTCAAGCCGCTATAAACCATGATGTCCGGTTTCATATTGTAGTGATAGCCGGACTTGTAAGGTATGTGGATATTTACAGTGAGGCCAAACAAGAAGATATCCGGAACTGCCAGTGGTACAATGACAACAAACTGGCTTCGGATTCGCAGATTCTGGATCCGGATGCCATGGATTCGAACATCTGGGGCACTCTGAGCCGGTATGCCAGAAAAATGAGGGCCCATCTTGAAGCCAAAGCACAGGCGTCTCTCTCTTATCTCAAACAGGAAATGGATGATAATCCCGGTGTGATTGCAGCTGTCAGCGGATGGGGCGAGGCAGAACTGAATGACCGACGAATCGATCACAGTCAGAGCCTGCAGGACTATTTCTGTGATTACTCTCCTTTTGCTGTCCTTGAGTTTAGAGACTGGATCCAGCATACAGGCATGTATGCTGATGCAGGCGGCGCTTATGCGGGTGAAGGGTATTCAGAAGGAGGGGCCCAATATCAGGGATCATCCGGACTGACTCAGTTTAACAGTGACTTTGGAACCAGTTTCACTTCCTGGGATCTGAAGTATTTTGACTGGAATCTGAGCGATGACTATGACACAGACCCCACAGACAGTGTGAATCCGGATCCGAACAAAATTCCTTATGCTGACTATGTGCATGGCGGAATGATGCCGGATTCTGGAGACAGCTATATTGCCGGCGGATTTGATCCGCCGCGGGTGATGGCCCCTGGAGATGCGTTTTGGGATTTGTGGAATCTGTTTCGGGAGACCATGGTGCATCATTTTATCCTGGATATGGCCAAATGGGTGGATGATGCCGGGATTTCCTGCGAAAAATGGTTTTCTCATCAGATTGCTGCGGATTATCTGTTTGGCACCAATCCGGATATGACTGAGCTTAATCCCCGGTATTACACCAGTGCCTCTCCTCTGTGGACAGCGGATGTGCAGCCTTATGCATCCACCGGTGCCACCATGTATGACATCAAGTTTCCTCCGGATGTGTATCCGGATGAATTTGCCCGCACCACCAAATACGGTCTTTCGGCCATATCATCTATGGATGATAACTGGGCGATTATGGAGTATGATGCCGAAACCTATCCCATGCTTGTAGAGCAGAGTCCGGCGGCTGATATTCTGGACCAGTATTTAAATGTGTATGATTATGGGCCTCATGTGATCAATTTCTTCCGCTGGTGGGACGACGGAGCACACCGGATCAAAGGCATGAACAAGGAGGAGGCGCTCAAGGATTTTGTGGAAGCCATCCGGGATAAGGCCCGGCGGACTGATCTCAATTATGTGTTTGAACCCCCGGACCTGGTAAGTCTTTCCGGACAGTTTAACGGAACATCCGGAGCAGTGGAGATTGACATCAGTCCAAACATATGGGATGGCGAGGATTGGGAATGGAAAGACTGGGGGGATTTTGATTATTTTGAAGTCCACAGGAGCACAGAGCCTGGCTTCACTCCGGGTGGATCCACTCTTGCGGGCACCACTTCTGATTATTTGTATGAGGACAGCTCATACACGCCTGCGATGGTGAATTATTACAGAGCCAGGGCTTTGAATGTCAATGGAGCTGGGGGCGGTTATTCTGAAGAAGTGATGATCATTCCCAGTTCTTCGGATGTGGCTGCTTTATCTGTGAGTCCTTCAACCATGATTTTTGGAGCCACTCAGGGAGGAGATGCCACATCTCCGGAAGATGCGGCTGTGATCAATATCGGAGATGAAGGCACGGTTCTCAACTGGACTGCAGCTCCCAGTGCGGGTTGGATTTCTGTTTCTCCTTTAAGCGGCACAGGAGAAGCCATTATCACCGTTTCAGTGGATCACAGCGGTCTTGGAACCGGGACTCACAGCGGACAAGTGACAGTCAGTGATCCCGGGGCCTTTAATTCACCTCAGACCATACAGGTGACTTTGGAAGTCTATGACGAATCCAGTGATGAGGCGCCTTTTGGTGTGTTTGACACTCCGGAGGAAGGAGCCACAGTTTATGGGAATGTTCCGGTCACTGGATGGGCTCTGGATGATGTGGAAGTGACTCGGGTGGAGATCAAAAGAGCACCTCATCCGGATGATTCGGATATTGATATTGGCCCTGATGGTCTGGTTTATATTGGTGATGCGGTTTTTGTCAAGGGATCCAGAACTGACGTGGAAGCTTCTTATCCGGACTATCCCAAAGCAGATCGGGCGGGTTGGGGATATATGATGCTGACCAACTTTCTGCCTAATGGAGGAAATGGAGAATTCACCCTCTATGCCATTGCTTTTGACGGAAGCGGGCACCAGAAGGAATTGGGGACAAAGACCATCACTTCTGACAATGCCGGTTCAGTCAAGCCTTTTGGAACCATTGACACTCCTGTGCAGGGAGGAGTGATCAGTGGAGCGGATTATGTGAATTTTGGCTGGGCACTCACTCCACAGCCCAATTACATACCTACGGATGGGTCCACCATTTGGGTGTGGGTGGATGGAGTGCCGCTGGGGCATCCGGTCTACAACAACTACCGTTCCGATATCGCCACTCTGTTTCCTGATTATGCTAACAGTGATGGTGCTGTGGGATATTATTATCTGGACACCACCGCTTATGAGAACGGAGTGCACAACATTGCCTGGAGTGTGGAAGACAGTGCCGGAAATTTAGATGGCATTGGGTCCCGTTTTTTTGAAATCCAGAATGTGGGAGCTTCTCAGGGAAATCTGATGCGTTTGGATATCAGCGCTCTGCAGAATGATGCCTCTGGATCACTCAGGTGTCAGATCATGGGGATGAAAAAAGGGTATCAGAATGATGATGAGACGCTGGAGGCTGTGAAAAAAAGAGAAGACAGCACCTATGAAGTGAAAATAGAGCAGCTGGAGAGAGTGGAGATTCATTTCAAAGGCGGGGCCGGACAGTTGATTGGCTGGGGAGATCATACAGACGAACCTCTGCCGGTGGGTTCGACTCTGGATAAGGAAAAAGGAATATTCTACTGGAATCCGGGACCCGGATTTTTGGGCCAGTATGTGCTTCATTTTGCTGTGACAGATGGGCAATTCCGGAGCCGGGCACAGGAAATTGTGGTTCACATTGTCCCCAAAACATATGGTTTGAATGAAAAGATAAGGAAATGAGTCAGAGTTGTTCATGAGTCAGAATTCACGTGTTAATGTGTGCTGAAACCCATGTATGAGAACAAGTTGAAAACTTGGCATGTTCACTTGTGGATTGTTTTTATTGTGTGCGTGCTGCTGTTTTCTCCTCTCTTATCGCAGAGTCAAAAAAAATACGTGGTCACATCTGATGCGGGCGCACACGCGACAGGTCTTTTGTTTCAAAATCCTGAGAGGGACCCGGATGCAATCCCAGGGGCTGCTTACATCCAGAGTTTGGGCCAGGAGCCGCTGTCTGCGGATTCTCACACCAATTTGGCCTATCTTCCTCCGGTTGACACACAGGGAAGCCAGGGTTCGTGTGTGGCCTGGGCTGTGGCTTATTATTACAAGTCCTATCAGGAAAACAAAGAAGACAACCGGACCGGTGAGGCTGAGAAAAGCTTGGCACAGAACCTCTTCAGCCCGGCATTCATGTACAATATGATCCATGCTCAATATGACCGCGGGGCTTACTTCAGTGATGCGTTTCGGGTTTTGAATGACTTTGGCTGTGCCTCTCTTGCAGATATGCCTTATGATGACAGCGATTATCAGACCTGGCCGGATGAGAGTGATTTTGAAAATGCGGTTTCTCAGAGAACTCAGTGTTCATCCGGAGAATACTATTATCAATACATGGGCTCAGATTCAGACCTGAATCAGATCAAACAGCTTGTCCTGGATGGGAAATTGGTGGTCTTTGGGATTTATGTGTATCCCAATTTTGACTCCATCAGCAGTTATGACAACACCTACACCATTGCAGATCAATCAGGAAGCAGCCGGGGAGGACATGCCCAGACCATTGTGGGATTTGATGACAATAAGGTCACCAATGACGGCACCGGAGCGTTTCGGGTGGTCAACTCCTGGGGAACAGGTTGGGGGGATAATGGATTTTATTGGATGTCTTATGAGGCCATCAAAGCCAGCTCAGACCTGTCCCAGGGATATGCTTACTGGGTGGATGACCGGACAGGCTACAGTTCTGATAAAACAGTCAACTTTCAATTCGCCCACACCTATTCCAGAGAAACCAGCACTTGGGTCACTGTGGGGAGCACAGATGCGGATTTTTTTGATTTTTATGTGAAGAATTCAGAGCCTGAATATCTGGGCTTTCCTTCATCAAATATTGTTTTGGACCTAAAGGATCTGGAATCCTCGATTGGAGAAGGAACC
>WJMT01000075.1 GCA_014727835.1 Candidatus Aminicenantota bacterium
CCTCTTTATGATTTGATTTTTCATTCTCAATGAATGGAGCTTCCTTGTCAAGCAGTGTCTTGATGAGAGACTTCAGCATTGGCTTTTTTTTCCAGCACATAAAAATCTCTTTTTCGACGGTCGGTGATGTGGCATCGGAAATCCGCCACTTGATACCCCGCCTTGAACAATTCGATAAAAGCGGTCCGGGTCCTTAACCTCCAGTCTAAGGGGATTTTTCTGATCCTTTCCTCCACCACATTGGTGAGGCGGATCATATTGTAAAAATCATAAGGGATCTCAACCAGAAGCACCTTTTTTGAAGATCGAAGCATTTCCTCATCCACTTTATGACTCACTTCTATGAAAGCGTTTCTGTTCTTCCCCTTAATTTTTTCAAGATGCGAATTGATGACCAGATCTCCAGAGCTCAGCGCTTTTTTGAAATCAAAATCCCTATTTTTGCTTCTTTGACTCAGTTTCCACATGACATAAAAACGGTCTGCCGGAATATCAGGACGATTGAGAAATCCTGAGAATTCTTTATAAAAAGAAGGCTTGTAACTCAAAACATCCATTCCCAGTTTGTGAATATTTCTGTAGGCATTCACTCCTGTCAAAGGATCATAAGTGCAGGTCATGGAATCAATAGACAAAACCGTTCGAACAATTTTTCTCTGAAATTCCTTGAGCCTAATGCCAAGAGATAAATTCCGGTATTCTTTTTTTATGGCTGCATACTGGGAATAAAAATTGAGATTGCCTGCGTTTTGATAAGCCGTGTTCTTGTCTTGGACGCCCACATATCCATAGGCAAACCCAATAAAATGATCCGGATCCTGCTGTATTTTTCCCTTTTCATCCTGAGTGTAAATCCCCATAAAAAGACTGCTTCCCTCGTTGAAATAATTCTCAGCTGCCATGTTTCTGGGATTTGATAAATAATCGTTGGGGTCCCCCCAGATATCCATGCGCAGCTGTTCATATTTTACGTAATCCCGTTCATAGGGAGATTTTTCCAAAAAAAACAGGAACTTTTTTCCCTTGGATTTTCTGATCTCTTCAAATTCATTCATCATCAGAGTTACTAAAAATTTTATCTGAGAGACAAGATAATAGTCAAGGATATCTCACATTTCCATTTGTATTGATAAAAGTTTTTTGATAAATATATATTTCACTGTATTTTTTTTGTGGGTTCCATGAAAAAACAAAGATTTCTGTCCGACAAAAAGGTCGCTTGTATCATCAACCCCTATGCCGCCAACAGGAGATGGCGTCGGAACCGGATCGTCAGAAATACCCTTAAAAAAAATGTCCCCGGTAAAATCATCGCTGTCCAAAAAAACAAACAATACACCATCCAAACCTCAAAGCGATTAAGCAAAGAGTTTGACGTTATCATTGTGGCAGGCGGAGACGGAACCATTGCAGATGTTATACAGGGGATTATGGAATCCGGTCACTCTGAAAGTGTGACTTTGGGAGTGATTCCCTTTGGAAGCGGGAATGGTTTCCGGATATCCCTTGATCTCCCATTAAGGATCAAAAAAGCGATAAAAATCATCAATCAGGGACATGCTAAAGAGATCGATTTGATCAAAATCAATGACAAATATGCTTCATTTGGTAGCGTAGGAGCCACAGCTCAGGTGCTGGTAGAAAAAATGAAAAACAGGATTCCGGGATTTATGGGCCACATCCTTGCTGCCCGAATTATGCTGCGGCTGTCCAGAAAAAAACAGGATATAGAGCTGGTTGATGGAATCAATGACCAAGGAGTCCACTTTGCACAGAAGCATTTGAAACTCAAAGTTTTTGATGGCATTGTTGGAAAATGCAAGCATTTCGGATACGGATGGAAAGTCGCACCCAAAGCAGAAATCGACGATGGATATATTGATATGACTTTTTTTGAAATCAGCAATTTGAAATTCCTTCTTTTTTTTCCTAGTATTTACTTTGGCACCTTCCAGAAAACGCAAAGGCATTTCAAAGCAAAAGAAATCATCATCAGAGGAAACAAACTTCCTGTCCAGTATAATGGTGAGCTTTTGGGAAAAACAAATAGGATTGAAATCCATATTCACCCCAAAGCCCTGAAGGTGCTCACACCATTAGGATGTGAGTGATGGGAGAGGGGATCCCGTCATTCTTGGGAAACAACCAAAATAAAAGCCTGGACCGCCAATTCAGGAAAAGTCCTTCCCCCTAAATTCTTGACACTGTTTATGCTCCCAAATTCCTGGACTCCCATAAAAGGGGGTGCTTTCCGGGAAATGTTCTCATAAATATTCGCCAGGGCAATGATACTGGATCCCAAATGAATGCTTTCGAGGTCTTTGTCAAGATCCGTTGGCTGTCTGACATAATGATTGTAGTAATCCTCCAGAAGAGGCTGGGTCTCTTCCAAAAGAGATGCGGTGGATTTGAGTATGACCTTTTCCCGGTCATTCAATGAGGATTGCGATGTTTTTCCTTCTTTGGACCAATAACCTGACAACTCATCAAAAAAAGGAAGACTTTTTTGGAGCCCTTTGGATTCTGATAACAGAGCTGCGGATTTGATATTCTCCACCTCCATGGTCTCCATCCCTGCAGCTTCTGCGATTTTTCCCGCCAACAGAGATATTCTCACTGATGAAGGCTGTTCCTTATCTCCATATTCCAGATATTTAAACAGGATTTCCAGAATCCCGATGTATGCGGCTCTTAACTTTTCCATTCTCTTCTCTTTCTGTTCAGATGCTGTTCCAACAATGGCTCCTGTCAGCAGCAAAAATCCACCCCAAGACAATAGATTGATCAACTCATTCATGGACAAAACATCACTCCCCCGAACAAACCTTCCAGTGAATATCAGATAAAAGATAACCACCAGAATACTGAATAAGGCAGTCAGCACTCCCTGTTTCTTTCCCATAAAATGCCCAGAAAGAATCACCGGAAGGAAAAAAAAGTTGAGAAACGCCAGCTTATATTCGATCAGAAGCCCGATCCCTATGACTCCAAGAAACACAAGGACGATTAAAGACAGCTCAAAATGTTTCAAAACAAATTCTTTAAACCGGTTCATAAGGCCTCTTTTTCATCTGTGAACACACCCATCCCTCTTCCGTGTCTTTACTCTTTATATATCACCGGCATTCCCGTGTGTCAACCTCTCATCTTTTTTATTGACTCAAGCATTGATTCTCACTATCCTATTTTATACAAGATCCAAATCGGGAATAAAAGGTCATGAAACAAAACAATCCAAAAAGGAGGACGCTGTGAACAAAAACAAAGAGTCATCCCCTTCATCTCAAGATATAAAAAATCAAGTTTCCGCACCTGCCATCGGTCTTTTAATCACAGGGATCGTGGGTGCTGTCTCCTCTCTGGGCACACTGATTTCTTTAGTCATCGGTATCAGTTTTTTAAGCATTCCTTCGATTTACTCAGAACTTCCCGACGACATCCCTATAGACATGGAGCACCTTTTCCAGGGCACATTTGCTATTGGAAGCTCATTTGTGGGGATTTTAGTCGCCGCCTTGATTATTTTTGCTTCATTGAAAATGAAGGAACTGGAACAATGGGGACTTGCCCTCATGGCCAGTATACTGGCCATGATCCCCTGCATAAGCCCCTGCTGTATCATCGGGCTTCCCATTGGAATCTGGTGTCTGGTGGTGCTCACAAAGCCTGAAATCAAAAATGCATTCAGTTGAAGAATCTTTCCTCTGAGATCCCCCACCTTATCGTTCTTTTTGCCTGCATGTCTCTACTGGCAGCCTCCTTTATACTTAGACCTCCTTCTGAAGAAAATCCTTATTTAAGGCTGGGCCGAGTGGCTCTCCCAGAGATCTGCACCTTTCATAACCTTACGGGCTTTCCATGTCCTGGATGCGGTCTCAGCCGTTCAATGGTTGCTGCAGCACACGGTGATTTCCAGTCCAGTTTGGCTTTTCACCGGCTTGGAATACTGACTCTGGTCTATCTCTTTGTTCAAGCTTCCTATAGATCTGTCATCATTGCTATTCCGTCACCAAACATCTGTCTGCTTCGGGGAGGAAAAATTTTAGACAAAGGATTGATTGTCCTCGGCTTTCTTTTTTTCATCAACTGGGTCATAACATTGATGAACAGACTGCTGGTTTGATTCTGGCTTTGGATCACTGGATCTTGACGACCCTGCCCACACCCATGGTCACATAATGATCTCCAAATGCTTGTTCGAACAGCCGGATGGCGCGATCCCCTGTACAATGAGTAGCCCCGCACATCAAAACTCCCAGCTCATGAAACCGGTTGATGATTTGATCCACCTGATCATCTGACTTTTGCATAAGATGAAAACCGCCCAGGGCAAAATAAACTTTATCTTCGACGATCTGGGCTGCTTTCTCCACAATTTTTACGATACCAGGATGAGCGCACCCTGTGATCAACACGCCCCCCTGTTCGGTTTGCATGACCAAAGACTGCTCCTTAATAGAGATCCCCATCTCTCCGGTTGAAAAGATCCCATCACAAATTTCAACAGGTTCTGATACTCTCACAGCTCGAGATCCTTTTTCTTTGACTTTCTCAAAAAAACCCTCCGGGAATGAAGAGGGAATATAAACAGGAACCTGTTTCACTGTGTCAAGAACAGAAAAAAGCCCTCCTGTGTGATCTCCGTGATTGTGGGATATGACGATGAGATCAATGCTCTCCATTTCAACACCCAGCGTTTTGATGTTATGCCATAGAATATCACTTCGGGTCCCTGCATCAAATAGAATGGTCTTGTCCATCCCAGTGATAAGACAGGAAAATCCCCAATCCGCTTTGGTTCCGTCTGTATAGACATAATTATCATACAGAATGCTTATTTTTGGTCCGCCATCTGATTCTTTGAAAAGCTCTGACATCACCCCTTTGGGGCTTGCAGCCAGGACCACCAAAACAATCAGAAAAAGAACGGATACAAATCTTTTTTTCTCACTCATAGGTCACCTCTGGTGTTTCTTTTTCTTACTGATCATTCAACATGAATTGAAATTCCGGCGGATCAACCATATGCCGCTTGACTGAGCATTGACTGACCGCACTCACCACTGCTCTATGGTATTTTTTGGGAAAATCAGGAGGAAGCTGGATCTTTATGATAATCTTTTTGATCATCTTTTTGTCTTTATCGATCTCTTTGGTCATGACAAGGCCCAGCTCCTCAGTGGATATCTTTCTGCTTTGGCAAAAAGAAAGAAGATAGATCCCTGAACAAGTGGCAATAGAAGCCAGGAAAAGGTCAAACGGAGCAGGTGATGAACCCTCTCCTCCCTGATAAACCGGCTGATCTGTTTCAATCGTGAATCCCTTGACCTCAGCATTGACTCGTTTTCCTCCAGGAAATGTCAATTTAATCTCATCGTTCATGCTTCTCTCCTTACTCAATGAATGACAACAGTATAAACCATTTTTGACTTTTTACAAATATTTGAGTGAGGAATGGAATGAGTTCACTTGGAAAAAATGGCCAGCAGCAATTTTTGATCCTTTTCCGTCATGGCCAGCCTTCCAAACAGGTCATAAAGCATATCTGTCACATGCTCTTTGTTGCCCTGGTGGATAAAATCTTTTTTTTCCAATTTGTTTGCAATCAAATCAATGCATTCTTTTTGTTTTCTTCTTGAAACCGGCTTGGGCTCTGGTTTGTTTTCCTTTGGTGCTTCTCTCAAGAAAACTTGGAACAAGGTGAGCAGCACTGCTGCAGCAAGATTATAGGAAGGCTGCTCTTGAACTTGAGGAATGGAGAATCTGAAATTGGAATGACGGAGCTCTTCAGAAACCAATCCAGTCCTTTCATTTCCAAAAACAAGACCCATGCGGGTTTCTGGAGAAAAGCCAACTATTTTTTCAACTGCATCCTCAAATCTTAAGGATGGAAAGTTCTTTCGGTGCCTTGCAACAGCTGCAAAAACAACATCCACATCCCTGACTGCTTCGGACAGTTGAGAGAAGATCTGAGCATTTTTCAAGACTTGCTTAGAATGCACGGCTGTTTGATAAGCTGTCTTTGAAAGAGGCTGGTCTGTGACCAGTCTTAAATATCTATACCCTGTATTGTTCATAGCTCTGGCCACAAGGCCGATGTTTTCTGGATGGGAAGGCCAAGAAAGGATGACACAGATATTTTTTTGTGAATTTTTTTTCATGCCTCAGCCTGCTTAACAATTCAATACTCGCCAGTGCTTCCAAATCCTCCTTCTCCCCGAAGGGTCGGGTCCAGATGATCCACTTCCATTGGATCCAGTTCCATGACCTTCTGGATCAAAAGTTGAGCGATCTTCATTCCCTTTTCTATCTTGAATGTCTTTTCACCCAGGTTGACCAAAACAACTTTGACTTCCCCCCGATACCCGGAATCCACCACTCCGGCCAATCGATGGACAGATTTGAGAGAAACTCCACTTTTATCCCAGATCAAGCCCGCACATCCATCTGGAATCGCCACTTGGATCCCGGTTGAAACAGCCCGGCTCTCAGACGGCTTCAATTGACATTTCTCACAGGAAAACAAATCCAGCCCCGCATCTCCCTTGTGACCTCTGGATGGAATTTTAGCTTCTTTATGTATCTTTTTCACTTTGAGCTTCATCCTAGACTCCTTCCAGCTTGAACTCTGCAAAGTATTTTTTTGCCATATTTCCAAACTGTTGAATTTTCTCTTTCGGGAATGGCTTCCGTTTCTGGTAAGACTCATCCAGAGTCTTTTTCGGTGAAAACTGTTGGAGCTGGAAGCAAGAGTTTCCTTTGAGCATCCGGATGATCTCTTTGATATCTTGTTCTTCAATAAGACCGGGGACAACCGTGGTCCGGAACATGGTATCAATAGGTGAATTTTTCAAAATTTGGATACTCTTTTCAATATTCTCGCTGTTCACATTGACTCCCGCGGCCAAGGAGTATTTTTCAAGAGGTGCCTTCACATCCATTGCTGCATAATCAATAAGCTTCTCATGGATCATTGTCTCTAATCTTTGGGGAAAAGACCCGTTGGTATCCAGCTTAACCCGGATCCCCTTTTTTTTTATCAGTTTGAGCAGATCTTGGAGGTCCTTGTGCATCAGCGGTTCTCCGCCTGTCACACACACAGCCTCCAGCCAATCCTTTCTGGAATCAATAAATTTCAAAAAAAAGTCTTGGGGGATGACAGGCAGGCTGCCAGGATTTAAGACAAGTTCGGGATTTTGGCAAAAAGGACATCGAAAATTACAGCCTCCCAGAAAAATAGTTGAAGAAATGTATCCGGGAAAATCCTTGGGAGCAAACTTTTCTAGCCCTCTGATTGCAACCAATCTCTTAACTCCTGCGGAGAGTTGATGACGTTTTGAGTCTCATCATCTTTAATCATCAATACAACAGGAATCCTGATGCCACCTCTATCATCCCGTTTGATCACATTCAGATAATCCCTGATCTTGATCTTGCTTTCCTTTTCAGAAAGATTGTACTCTTCCCCTTGGAGGTCGGTTCCTTGGAGGATCCTTTTTAATGAATCACATTTGGGGCAATTGGGGTATGTAAAAATCAAATACTTCACCCTATCCTACTTTCTGAAATGTCTTTCTCTCGGAAAACTCCTGCTTTTTCCCATCATTCCAAGTGGAGACCGGTCTCAGGTAACCCACAATTCTGGAATAGACCTCGGTGCCTTCCCCGCAATCCGGGCACGGATTGGCTTCTCCCTTGACATAACCATGATTGGGACAAATACTGAAAGTCGGTGTGATGCTGAAGTAAGGGAGTTTTGTCTCAGCGATCTTCCTCACGATCTTTTTGGTTGTTTCTTTGTCTACGGATTCCGGAAGAAAAGCATGGAAAATAGTGCCTCCTGTGTAAAAAGGCTGTATTTCCTTCTGATGCTCAATGGCCTCAAAGATGTCTCGTGTGGCATCCACATTGAGCTGAGTGGAATTGGTAAGGAATGGATGTTTATCAGTTCCTGAAGTCTTTATGTTCATGTATTTTTGCTTATCAAGTCTTGCCAGCCTGTAAGAAGTGGATTCAGCCGGGGTGGCTTCCAAATTGAAAAGATTTCCGGTTTCTTCTTGAAATTCCTGAAGCACATCCCTCATAAAACCAAGCACTTTTTTGGTAAAATCCTTGGGTTCTGGCTCTTGAATGGCTTTGTTCAAGAAATTGATGCAGGATTCATGCATCCCCACAATTCCGATGGTCGAAAAATGATTGTCAAAATGCCCCAGATAAACTTTGGTGTAAGGAACCAGTCCTTTGTCTAATGTGTTGTTCACCACTTCTCTCTTCGTCTCTAAAGCTTCCTTGGCAAGCACCATCATGTGTTTGAGCTGACTGAAAAATTCATCTTCAGTAGTGGCTTCATATCCGATCCTGTTCAGATTAATGGTCACCACACCTATAGAGCCCGTGGAATCACCAGGGCCCCAGATATTTCCTGGCCTCTGCATCAATTCTCTCTGGTCTAGGTTCAGCCGGCAGCACATCGCTCTGATATCCCCAGGGTCCATCTCCGTACCCAGATAATTTTGAAAATAGGGGATCCCATATTTTGCCGTGGCCTCAAACAACAAGTCCGAAGCAGGTGAATCCCAATCAAAATCCCTGGTCAGGTTATAAGTGGGGATGGGGAACGTGAACACCCGACCTTTCTGGTCTCCTTTCACCATGAGCTCGAGAAAGGCTTTGTTGATCATATTCATTTCTTTCTGGTATTCACCATAGGTGGAGTCTCTTTCCTCTCCTCCCACCACCACTTTTTTGTCCTTCATATCCTCAGGAACAGTCCAGTCAAAAGTGAGGTTTGAAAAAGGAGTCTGCCACCCCCATCGAGAAGGCACATTCAGGCCGAAAATCAATTTTTGAAGGTCCTGTTTGACCCCATCATAATCCAGTCTATCTTCCCTGACAAACGGAGCAAGAAAAGTATCCACACTGGAGAATGCCTGCGCTCCAGCAAATTCACCCTGCATGGTCCCAATAAAATTGACCATATGAAGGGTGGCTGTTTCCATATGCTTTGCCGGGAATGAATGAACCTGGTTAGCCACATGGCCAAAGCCTTTTCTCAAAAGATTTTCCATAGACCACCCGGCACAGTATCCCACGATTGGATAGGAAAGGTCATGGATGTGCAGATCTCCACCGATATGCGCTCTCTTTGCGTTTTCCGAATAAATCTGATTCAAAGCAAAATTAGCCAGCACTTCCCCGGAAATCCTGGCATTCAAACCAGAAAAACTCATATCCCCTTCATTGCTGTTTTCCCTGACTTTCCAGTCATAATCATTTATATAATCCTTGATCAACCTTTCCAGATTGATCCCGATTTTCTTTGCCTCTCGGATCTCCTTGTGTCTGTCCCGATAGAGAATGTACGCCTTGGCCACTTCATGATAACCCTGTTTCATAAGCACCATTTCCACAATATCCTGTATCTGTTCCACTGACGGGACCGTATATCCCCCAAATTTGTCCTCCAGTACAAATGTGACAATATCTGAGACGCTTTTGGCCACATTTTTATCCATGATCCCCTTGGATTCCATAGCTTTGTAAATCGCTTTGGTGATCTTTTCTTGGATAAAATCACTGATTTTCCCGTCCCTTTTTCTAATCCTGGTAATGGTTCCAGCCACCAAGACCTCCTTTCATATTTTCATTTCCATCCCTCAACAGGGCTATCTGTGAATTATATCCATATATTGTATATAACTGACACTGTAAACACTAAATATGGTATCAGTATTAAGAACTTATACCTGTTTGTTTCCATTGTCAAGAAGAAAAATAAATTTTTTTAAAATGATTTGTGTTACACTCATTAAAGGAGCAAATGATAAAGAGGATGAACACAATTCCTATCAAAACAAATCAAAAAGAAGAATTCTTGGACCTGACCGAAACAATTCAGGAAAAGATCAAGGATACCGAAATCAAAAAAGGTGTTTGTACGGTTTATGTCCCTCACACAACAGCAGGCGTGACCATCAATGAGAATGCAGATCCTTCGGTTAAGAACGATATCCTCATGACATTGAAAAAAGCAGTGCCTGATTCTCTCCCCTACACTCATGCTGAAGGAAACTCACCGGCTCATGTCAAGGCGAGCCTGATGGGCTCTTCAGTTGAAATATTGATTGAAAAGGGACGTCTCAAACTCGGCACATGGCAGGGAGTTTTTTTCTGTGAGTTCGATGGTCCCAGAAAAAGACAAGTCTTCCTCCGCACTATTGAAACTTAACACAGAATTTTAAAAAGACAGCCCCCATTTTTTGAGCTCAGCTTCAAGGTCTTTTCCAGAAACAAAGTGAACGGTCTTCAGGCCCAACTCTTCAGCAGCTTGTATGTTTTCTTCCATGTCGTCTATAAACACAGCGGACTCAGGCTTGTCTCCAGCTAATTTTAAGGCCTGTTCAAATATGTGGTGTTCCGGTTTTACACTCCCTGTCTGATAGGAAAGAACGTAATCATCAAATATAAAGATTTCCGGATATCTTTTTTTTATAAAATTAAAATGCAGAGTATCGGTGTTGGAAAGTAAAATCAACTTTTTTTCTCCCTTAAGTTTGGAAAGAGTGTGCAACACTGAGGAATTCAGGGAAAAGATATCACAATAGATCCGTTTGAATTTCTTGAAATCAATGTCTGCTTTAAATATTTTTTTCATATTGTGATAATACTCTTGTGGTGAAATGAGTCCTTTACAAAAGGAATTGATCAATCCATCATGAAGCACAGGTATTTTCATGACGTCCTCCTTGTTCATGGAGGAATACTCTGAGATACGTTCTAGAAAAGCAGTGACATCAAAGGGGAGAATCACATTCCCCATGTCTGATATGACAGTTCGAATCATGGTCTCTTATCCATTTTATTGGTTTGAAATCATTTTATTAAATATTTGACCGCAACTCAAATGGAAGCAAATTGACATGAGTTTTTTGCTGTGATATAAGCGGTGCAAGGCCATGAAAAAGTGCCCGTTCTGCGACCGCTCCTTCCCTGATGACCAGATCATCTGCCCTCAATGTGATTCCCCCTATTGGAGCGCAGAGGATAGCCAAGAATATAACCATATTTCCAAACAAAAGAAAGAGGAAGAGGGCGGTTGTTTATCCCTTTTGCTGATGCCCATCACCATCTCTCTGCTTGTTACAGTATTTCTGGTCTCAGCTGGCTTCATTGTTCACCTTGTTATTCATTTAGAAAACAACCAGGTCAAACTCCTCTGGATCGGTCTGTCTGTTCTGCTGGGAAGCGTTGCCTACAAATATTTTAAACACCAACAAGAAAAATAGTGGAGGTTGATTAAGGAGATTCAATGATGAAAAAATATTTTATTTTAATACTGGTCACTTCAGTCATCACCGCCCTGATCGTTGTGTTTGTGACAAAAGACCAAGGAATCACAACCCACCACATAAAAGCAGCTGAAGAAATCATCGGAATCGAGTTTTCTCCTGCAGAAAGAAAAATGATGCTGGATGCATTGAAAAGAAATCACAATGCTTATCATCATTTAAGGACCATAAACATTGCCAATCAGATTCCGCTTTCACTTCTGTTCAATCCTTTAACGCCTCTGAACAAACCCCCGGCCCAAGACAAGAAATCCTTTCATCCGGAGCTGAATGATGTGCATTTGCCCGAAAACTTTGAACAGCTGGCCTTTTATCCAGTGTCTCATTTGTCTCAGTTGATCAAACAAAGGAAAATCACGTCCACCCAGCTCACCCGACTGTATCTCAAAAGGCTGAAAACGTATGGCCCCCAGCTGAAATGCGTGATCACCTTGACCGAAGAGCGAGCTATGGAACAGGCAAAGCGAGCTGATAAAGAAATCTCCTCAGGCATCTATAAAGGGCCCCTTCACGGGATTCCCTGGGGAGCCAAAGATTTGCTGTCCACAAAAGGAATCAAGACTACCTGGGGAGCGATGCCTTATAAAGACCAGGTGTTTGACCAAGACGCCACTGTGGTCCAAAAGTGTGAACAAGCTGGAGCTGTACTGGTGGCAAAACTCTCCATGGGTGCACTCGCCATGGGGGATGTATGGTTTAAAGGGAAAACCCGTAATCCGTGGAATCCTGAACAAGGTTCCAGCGGTTCTTCAGCTGGTTCCGCCGCAGCCACAGCTGCTGGCCTGGTGGGTTTTTCTATCGGAACAGAAACACTGGGTTCAATCATTTCCCCATGCACCCGATGCGGAGTGACAGGTCTGCGCCCCACTTACGGACGTGTGAGCCGATACGGAGCCATGGCTTTAAGCTGGAGCATGGACAAAATCGGGCCCATATGCAGAACAGTTCAAGACTGTGCCCTGGTATTCAATGCCATTTACGGTCCGGACGGAAAAGACCTGAGTGTACACCATTATCCTTTCAACTGGGAGCCGGACACAGATCTGAAACATTTGCGGATCGGGTATTTAAAAAAAGAATTCCAGAAGGAATATGAGAACAAGGATAATGATTCAAATTCCCTCCAAACTCTCAAAAATATGGGTGTTCAGCTCATTCCTTTCGAACTTCCGGATCTTCCCATCCAATCTATGAGATTCATACTTATATCTGAAGCGGCTGCTGCTTTTGACCAGCTCACTCGAAGCGGTCAGGATGAGCTTCTGGTCCGTCAGTCTAAATGGGCTTGGCCGAATTCGTTTCGCCAAGCCAGATTCATCCCAGCTGTTGAATACATCCAAGCGAACAGATTGAGACAGATCTTGATGCGTGAGATGGCAGATAAAATGAAAAAAATAGATGTTTACATCGCCCCCACCTCATCAGGAAACAACCTTCTTCTCACCAACCTCACCGGACATCCGGCTGTGGTTATCCCCAACGGATTCAATAAACAAGGCACTCCCACCAGCATCACTCTGGTCGGAAGCCTGTTTGAGGAAGGAAACCTTCTGCGGATTGCCAAAGCCCTTCAGGATTCGTTCGATTTTCAAAACAAGCATCCTGATCTTTCTAAACTCGATTGACCTGACCTGTTTATAAAAAAAAGAGCCCTATCTCAGGGCT
The DNA here is from genome assembly GCA_014727835.1 of Candidatus Aminicenantota bacterium. Lineage (GTDB taxonomy): Bacteria > Acidobacteriota > Aminicenantia > Aminicenantales > Aminicenantaceae > WJMT01. The sequence continues at coordinate 13,014 of WJMT01000075.1, forward strand.
CTCAATTATGACCAAAACGAATTTTCAGCAGGTGTTCTTATCAGAACAAACCAGCAAATATCACATCTGCATGAAACATCTCTCTGGTTCTTCGACGAGTGCTCCAATCCACTGTTTCTTTGAGTTGGATATAAAAATAAAATTTATCAAAAAGTCTCAGCTTATTCATGTAAAACCTGGCAAAACCTGTGAGATTATCCACAATCACCTTTCCGATTTCATCATCTGAATCTTGTTCATAAACAGTTATGCTCTGCATCTCTTCATTCTCTGAAAACGCTCCGTAGATTTTTACCTTTTCCTTTCCTTCCCATGAGTCTTTTTGATTATAGGCAAGGCCTTCGATGGCTGTGAATTGCTCCCTTTGCTCCAGGCTTAAATAATCTTCTAAAACCGCTTCTTCGGTTCGAGTGAAAATATTGCTCCAATTGCCGGCTTCATCCTTGATCTCAAGGGTTTCTGCTATGAGAACTGAGGGGTTGGTTTCATCAACTTTTCCCTCTCCTCTGAGCTGCTGGCCTTCCAATGTCTCAATCCCTTCTATCTCAAGACCCTCCTGAGCCACAATATCAAAGCCACCTGCTTCTGGAATGAAGATGTATTTTCCCACATGCACTTTGACCATTCCTTCAAACTCTATGACGCCCTCTTTGCTAGCTTCCTGGCTCGAAGCATCTTTTTCTGCAGTTCCACATGCTATTGTTCCCGCAAGAATAACAGCGCAAACCAAGAATGCAGTGCAGAGCAACCAGGATATCCTATTCAATTTAGTTTTTTCAATTGCCATGACTCATACCTCCAAAACTTTTAAAATCATAGGTCCTATTGAGAAAAAAATCCACTTTTTATGGTCTCTCTCGCTTTTAAAGATAGGGTATTTTATACCATTGAAAAAGGGAAAAGTAAAGCACAAAATGAAATTCCTGCACCCAATGACAGGTCAATTATTTCTTTTTGCTTCTTTTTGCAGAACGGCTTTTGGAAGAAGATCTGCTCCGGCTTGATCTTTGAGTCCTCCCTTTTGATGAACTCCTTGAACGGGATGAGGAGGAACGAATTCTGGATGAGGAACTCCGGGTGGCTCTGGGCCTTGAAATTCTTCGAGAAGAAGACACCGGTCTCTTCACTCTGGACCGGGAATTTCTTCTTGAGCTCACAACAGACCGGGAAGAGCTTGTTGAGCGGGATACTACTCTCCTTGAACTGCTCGATGCCCTGGAATTGGCTCTGCTTGATATTTGAGGAACAGAGGATCTTTTTCTTGGAGATCTTCTTGCAGAGGACGAAGATGTTCTTGTATTGCTTGGATTAGCTATAGATCTTCTCTGTGGGGAATTGATGTTTCTCCGTTGGGTTGATCTGATATTCCGAGAGTCTCTGGATGCGGTACGTGATGAAGAGGACATTCTGGAAGGATAACGGCTTAAAATCTTTCTCTGTTTGGAACGGGCAGATCGGGAAGGCCTGGCTGCATTGGAATACTCCTGGCTTGTGCTGCGGGACCGCATCTGCATTGCCTGTGAAGACCGGGAAGAGCTTCTGCTTTTTCTGGAAGGGTAAGTCCTGATACCGGTGGCGCCTTTGTTTCCGGACCTGCTTCCTCTATTCACAATGCCGGTGGCCCTGGATGAATAAAGCGTCCTGTTACGCCCGGTCTTAGAGGTTCTGCTGACCTTATGCGAGGTTGTGGGATCTGTAGCTGATTTTCGGCCCGCTAATCCCTTCAAACCCTGAATGGAATTGACAGCACGTCCTGAAGAATAGACTTTAGATACACCGCGGACTCTCGTGTCTGAAAACATTTTGGCTGCCCTTAAGGAATCCGCACTTGTTTTATTGACAGCGGGCCTGATTTTTGGCTGGGCAGGACTCATGGATACACGTTCTAGTTTGGATGCTTTCAAAGAACTCAAGGCCACTTTCGAAACATTTCTTGCCTGCAGTTGGTTTTTTTGGACCACCACAAGGGCTCTTGAAGTTGAAGGATAAGTATTGTGATAATAATTCCCATAATAATGGTTGTTGATGATGACTCCTGGATATCCATAATAACTCAAAGGGCACCAACCCACATAGCTGGGGCCGTGGTACCAATAAACCCATGCTGGGGACCATCTTCGTGTTGGAATCCAGTACCATCCGATACTCACACTCCAATGCCATCTTCCATAATGAGATACACACCAGCCCCATGGTTCATAGGAAACCCAGGTCCATCCTATGATAGGATACCAGACCCATCTTCCATTCAAATACGGCCTCCATGAGACAGATATTCTCTGGGGAATCCAAACATACCCATAACGGTCGTGATAGCGCCAATCTCCGTAATAAGCAAGTTCTGCTTCATATTCATTCATCCCATCTGGAAGATACCGTGTTCCCCTTGCATATCTGCTGTAGAATGCATCTCTGGAGCTGTTCCATTCAGCAAAAGAGCCGCTGAAACTGGGATAAAAATATGTAGGTTGAGACAAAAATCGGCCGTTTGAAATCACTAATTTTTCCTCAGATCCCAACAGCAAAGATCCTTCCTCTCCGGCTGCTTCAGCTTGTCCCTCAAAAACCCTGATTTCGGTTTGATTGTTCTGGATGGTTGAAAAGTAATAAAGGCCTTTATCTAAAATGTAAAATGAACCATCCGGACTGTGAACTCCCATTATTTTTTGTTCGTTTAAAAAATCAACTCTAACGAATATGTCCCCTGACAACAGGTGAACCGCGGTCACATCCTCTGCTTGATCAGGCATTTGGACTAACTCGATCTGAGTATTGATATTGATCCTTATATAATTGCTTTCTCCGAGATGAACTTCAGCGCGTCCTTCTCTTGTTCCGACCTTATCTCCCTGTATGAGAGCTAAATTCACCACTCCTTCTTCATAACCAAGGTCTTCGGCTCTTTGAATGAAAACATCACCCTTGACATAGCTCATCCTCGCATAACTGTCTTCATAATAATCAGAATTGGATCCAGCAAAAGACAAAGGAACCAAAACAACAAACATGATGATGATATTTGTAAGTTTTCTCATTTTGTCTCCTTTCACCAATAATACAAGCAAAATCCATGCCAAGTCTTCATCTCTGTACAGAGTGCAACGCCCTGTCCTGTTTAAAGGACAGTTGCAACCCTTTAGAGAGACTTGACCAAGAGGATAGGGTCTTTAGTCACAAAAACTGTTCTGAATGAGTCTGTTATCTGAGCTAAAGACAGAAAACGACAAATGATAAATTTTCAATATTACGGAGAGAAACTCTGAGAAACAGAGTTGAAGTTGCTATTCCCGCAAAAAGCAACTTTCTCCGTAAGCTGCTTTCTGCGGTTTTTATGAACTTATTTCTTTTTCAGGATGGGCATCCCTGTTCTTTCAGTCTCAATGACCTTATAACCAGCTGGGACATCATCCAGTGATCCATCTCTTATATCTCTTGCAAAAAAATATATTCTTTGCGTTCTACCCCCTTTTAAATTCACATCCTTGAAATGCAGAAAATACTTTGTTCCTTTGGAATTGGTGAATTCATATGCCATTTATTTGACCTCCCTTGTTATTTGTTACCTCTTTTTGTTGTATCCAGCTTTTCTTGCATGCATTGGTTTCCCACGTCAGTCTCATCGGATTCCCTGCTGTTTAAAGCCAGTTTACCTTTTTCATAACACTTTTATAGGAAAATTCTCCTCATGTCAAGTAAAGATTTGATAAATTCCCCTGATTTTGCAAATTTTTTTCGGCTGTTAAAATTTTTTTTATTTTTTTCTTTACAATGGAAATCATTTTGATATAATAAGTATGGCTCTTTTGTAGCGGGCTGGAAAGAGCCCCCACCTTTTTGGTTCCCATCATCAACCCCCCTTTTGCTGACAAACAGCCCGCACTTTAACATGGACGTTTGATTATGAGTGACAAACTCTCGCAAAGATACCAGCGAATTTATGACCAGATTCAGGTTCTGTTGAAAGACACAGAAGACAAGATCGCCAAAATGGCCACTGTATCCGCTGTTCTCCACCATAAAATGCCTCATTTCTTTTGGACCGGATTTTATATCCTTAAGAATGACAGATTGATTGTGGGACCTTACCAGGGAAGTGTGGCCTGCTTGGAATTGTCTGAAAAAAAAGGCGTGTGTTGGTCAGGAGTCCTCCATAAAAAGACGGTTGTGGTCCCAGATGTTCATCAATTTCCCGGACACATTGCTTGTGACAGCAGATCCAATTCGGAAATCGTGGTCCCTCTGAAAAACAAAGAGGGTTCTGTCACAGGTGTATTGGATGTGGACAGCCGAAAATTCAATGCATTTACAGCGGTAGATAAAGAGTGGCTTGAAAAAATCGCACTTCTCATTTAAATTTGATCCTTAAAAGGATAAAATGCCATTTGACTTCAAATAAGGAGTTTATCATGCCACCTTTGAAAATCAAACATCTCATCCCTTTCATGTTATTGACCGTTTTCCTGGGTTCGCTTCGAGTTTCTTCCTTGGAGCAGCCCCATGAAGAGCCAGGCTTCAAGCTGACCATTGACCAGATCATGAAAGGCCCGGAGCTGGTCGGAACATCTCCATCCCGTATCATGTGGTCCTATGACAGCCAGAAGCTGTATTTCAGATGGAAAAGGCCGGATGAAAAACAAACCGAATTTTATTTTCTTTCTGTAAATGATTTTACTCCCCAGAAAATCACCTTGGAAGAGATCTTAAAAAATCCCCCCATCATTCAGTCTGCATCTTCATTTTATGGCTACAGGTCAGGCTTTTTGGGAATTGATTTGGATTTTGACCAGAAAAAAAACAGAGCTGTCCTGGTCAGAAACGGAGATATCTTTTTGATGGATCTCCAAAAAGGAGAACTCACTCAAATCACAGAGACAAATGCCCGTGAATCCCATGCCCGTTTCACGCCAAGCGAAAACGAGATTTCCTTTATATCCGATGACAACCTGTTTGTCTTGTCTCTGAAAGACTCCTCTATCAAGCAAATGACATCATTCACCCACGACTCTCCTCCCCAAAAAAAGGAACCGGATGAAATCCAAACATGGTACAGACAGCAGCAAAAGCAGTTATTCAAAGAATTCAGTCAAACTCGAGCAGGAAGCAGACCTTATTTATCATTTTCTTCGCCAAAAAAAATAAAGCCTTTTTATCTCAAAGAGCATCAGAATATTTATCTTCTGTCTTTATCTCCTGACCTAAAATATGTTTTTTTTATGATGGGTGAAACAAACCCTGATGCAAAGAACACTCTCGTCCCCGAATATGTGACCCGAAACGGTTATACCGGAACCATCCCTGCTCATGCCAAGGCGGCTCATTTGACAAGAAATATCAAAGCCGGCATCCTGGAATGCCGCACAGGAAAGGTGAAATGGATTGATTATGATGGGGAGGGAAAAATCATCAACCCTTCCATGATTGAATGGTCTCCGGATGGAACCAAATGCCTGCTCACCGCAAGGTCAGAAGACAGAAAAGACATCTGGCTTTTCCGTCTGGATGTGACAACCGGAAAAACTTCTGTGATCGAACATGTCCATGATGAGGCTTGGATCGGATATTTGGGACTCACCAACATCCTGTGGTGGCCGGACAGCGAACATATATCCTACATCTCAGAAAAAAGCGGCTTTGCCCATCTTTATAAAGCGTCTTGGTCATCAGGAAAAACAGAACAGCTGACCTCCGGGAATTTCGAACTCTATTCTGCTGAATTCAATAAAGACCACACCGCATGGCACATCACTTCCAATGAAAAACATCCCGGAGAAAGACATCTCTATCACTGTTCTCTCAATGGAACAAAAAGAACCCGAATCACATCCCTGACAGGACATAATCAGGCCCTTGTCTCTCCTGACGAAAAATACCTCGCTGTCCTTCATTCCTCCAGCACTCATCCTGAAGAGCTTTATATAAAGGAATACGGATCTCAGAAAACGGCTCAGCGCATCACAGTCTCCTCCTCTCAAGCATTCCGTTCCTTTGACTGGTACAAGCCCCAGGTCCTGACTTTCCGGGCAAGGGACGGAAAAGATGTCTATGCCCGTGTTTACAAACCCGAGAAATGGCATCTCCAAAAACCATCTGTGATCTTTATTCACGGAGCGGGTTATCTTCAGAATGCCCACAAAGGATGGAGCCATTATTATCGGGAGTATATGTTTCATAATTTTCTCATCCATAAAGGATATTTGGTTCTTGACATTGATTACAGAGGCAGCGCTGGTTACGGCCGGGACTGCCGCACGGCTATATACAGACATATGGGAGGAAAAGACCTGGATGATATTGTGGACGGAGCCCGATTTCTGCAGGAACACTATGGAGCGAATCCAGAAAAAATGGGAGTCTACGGAGGCAGCTATGGAGGTTTCCTGACTTTTATGGCCCTGTTCACGGAACCGGATGTGTTTCAAGCAGGAGCTGCTTTGAGGCCGGTTACAGACTGGGCCCATTATCACAACAGCTACACCCAGGATATCCTGAATCTGCCGCAGAATGATGAACAGGCCTATAAACAAAGCTCCCCCATTTATTTCGCAGAGGGATTGAAGAGTGCCCTGCTGATCTGTCACGGCATGGTGGACACCAACGTTCATTTTCAAGACACAGTCCGTCTGGTGCAGAGACTGATTGAGTTGGGAAAACAAAACTGGGAAGTCGCCATCTATCCGGTAGAGGGGCACAGTTTTCACAATGCTTCTTCCTGGGCTGATGAATACAAAAGAATTTTTAAATTGTTTGAAGAAAACTTGAAATAAAGTATAATTTTTCAGTACAGGTCGGAATTCTCATGCAAGAACACAAAGCACTGGAGGTCAGAGACCTTCACAAATCCTTCAAAACCGGATTTATGGGAAAAAAAACCAAAGTTTTGAGGGGAATATCATTAGATGTCAAAAAAGGGGAGATATTCGGATATCTCGGACCCAACGGTGCTGGGAAAACATCCACCCTCAAATGCCTATTAGGCCTCATCTTTCCGGACAGAGGAAACATCAAAATATTCGGATTTGATCATCTTTCCATGAAAGCCAAGCAAAAAACAGGTTTTCTTCCTGAAAACCCCTATTTCTATGACTATTTGACAGCTTCAGAGTTCTTAAATTTCTACAGCAAACTGTTTGAGAAACAAAAAACAGAACAGACCCCGGATCTTCTAAGGCTGGTGGGGCTAGAAAACAAAGGGGATATCCAGTTGAGAAAATTTTCCAAAGGCATGCTTCAGCGCATGGCTCTGGCCCAAGCGCTTATCAATGACCCGGAGCTGCTTCTGCTGGACGAACCTTTGGGGGGCCTGGACCCGATCGGAAGAAAAGAAATCCGGGACATCATTTTGAATCTCAAAGAGCGAGGAAAAACCATTTTTCTGTCTTCCCATATCCTTCAGGACATTGAGATGATCTGTGACCGGGTGGCTGTACTGGTGAATGGAGAAGTCATCAATCAGGGGCGTCTTCATGACCTCGTGTCCCAGGAGATCCTGTTTACAGAAATAACCGTCTCCCAACTCAGCAACAAAGACCTGGAATCTTTTGGAAAGACTTTGTCTCATTATGGAGATAAGAGTTTGATTCAAATATTTGACCAAAACAAAGTGAACCAGATCTTGCAGTTCATCAATGAAAAAAATGGAAAGGTGCACTCCCTTGTCCCGCGCACTCAGAGTTTGGAAGATATTTTTGTGGGAATGGTGAAACAAAAATGAAAATCAGAGCAGTTGCTTTGAACACCTTCAAAGAAGCGATCAGAGACCGAATTCTCTACCTTCTTCTTTTCTTTGCGGCGATCTGTCTCATCTTTTCCAGGATTTTGGCTCTTTTGACCGTGGGCGATAGAACCAAAATCATCATGGATGTGGGGCTGGCGTCCCTTTCCATCATTGGTGTGCTCATGGCCATCCTGATGGGGACCGGTCTTGTGTATAAAGAAATCGACAAAAAAACCGTTTACACTCTGCTTTCCAAACCCATCAACAGGCTTCAATTTTTACTGGGTAAGTTTTTTGGCCTGGTGATCACTCTCTTCATCATGCTACTGGTGATGACCGCCATCTTTATTTTGGTCATCCTTCTTCACTCCGGAAATCTCAGCTGGAAATTTTTTGTCTCTATCGGTTTCATTTTTTTAGAGCTATGCCTGATCACGTCAGTGGCTCTTTTGTTCTCCTGCTTTTCCACTCCGATTCTGAGCTCTATCTTCAGCCTGTCCTTTTATCTCATCGGTCATCTTTCCTGGGGGTTGGAGACCCTGATAAACAAAATGAAGCCCGGGATCACACGATTTCTGGCTCAGGTGATCTATGTTTTGCTTCCTGACCTGGAAAATTTTAACTTTAAAACAGAAGTGGTCCACAATCTTCCCATTCCTCCCCAGCTCTTTGTCTTCTCCTTTTTCTACGGAGTCATGTATACCTTTTTTGTTCTTGTCCTGGCCATGTTGGTGTTCCGGAAAAGAGATTTTGTGTGAATCCAATGAAAAAAACCGTTTTGGCCGCACTCCTGGTTATCAGCTGTGGAATTTTTATGAGTCTTAAAGTGGTCTCAGACCGGATTCCCAGGGAAAAGGTCCCGGGAGCCTCTATCATCTACATCCCGACCGGGAAATATCTCAAATATGCCTGTTTTGGCTATTCATCTGTGTGTGCGGATCTGATCTACATCTGGTCCATCCAGTACTTCAGCAATCCTTTTGTCCCTGAAAGATTCCAGCACTTGATTCACGTGTATTCCATCATCTCTGAACTGGACCCAAAATACCTGGATCCCTATCAGATCGGCGCTCTCATCGCCATTTATGACGCCAGAGATTTTGATGCGGCTATGGAAATTTTGGAGATGGGACTTGAAAAAAATCCTGAACAGTGGATATTCCCCTGGCAGGCCGGACACTACGCCCAAATGCTGCTGAAAGATTTTCATCTGGCAAAGGAATACTACAAAACAGCCATGGAGATCCCAGGTTCTCCTCCCATAACCAAACGGCTTTATTCCAATGCCGTCTATGAATTGGGTGATTACCAGACAGCATTGGAGCACTGGCTTGAGATTTACAAAAACGCACAGGATGAGAGAATCAAAAAAATCGCCTCCAATCATGTCTACCGCACCAAAGCTGCACTGGATATCCAAAAAATCAAACGCGCGGTGGAAGAATATGAAAACAAATTCGGCGGTCTTCCTGACGATTTAGACGCGCTTGAGTCCTCAGGCATCCTGGATTCCATTCCTCAGGACCTGGACGGACAGGACTATGTGTATGACAGAGAATCAGGCGAGGTCAAAACAGCGGTCATTCCATGGAAAAGATAATTCTCACAATTCTCATCGGTCTGGCTTGGGGGAGCTTTCTCAATGTCCTGATCTTCAGGATTCCCAGAAAAATGAGCATCCTGAGCCCTCCTTCCACTTGTCCTGAATGTCAGAATCGAATCAAATTTTACCACAACATACCGGTCATCTCCTATCTTTGGCTCAGGGGAAAATGCGGATACTGCGGTACAAAAATCCCTTTGTCTTACCTTGTTGTGGAGCTGGCCACCCCTCTTTTATTCATGCTGGCCTATGTCCAGTACTCCTTAAGCGTGCATTTTTTCACATCCTGTCTGTTTATAAGCGCCATGATCCTTCTCTGCGTGATCGATTATCATCATCAGATCCTTCCGGATCTCATCACTCTTCCGGGTTTGCTCCTCGCTGTCATCTATTCTTTTTTCCGGACAGACATGAATCTCACAGACTCCTTGTTGGGAGCTGTTTCCGGTGCCGGCTTTCTTCTCCTGGTCTATGCCCTCTATTACCTCATCCGGAAAAAAGAAGGGCTGGGCATGGGTGATGTGACCATGATGCTTTTTGTGGGCTCTTATCTGGGATGGAAAATGTCGTTTTTGACTCTTCTTGCGGCATCATTTGCAGGCGCCGGAGTAGGGATGTATTTTATCTATTTCCGGAAAAAAGATCTTCAATTCGCGCTTCCATTCGGCTCTTTTTTGGCTCCGGCAGCGGTCTTTTCTCTTTTATGGGGAAATCAGATCCTCCAGGCTTATCTCAGCCTCTTCAAAACCTGACCTATTTTATGATCTTAAATATCTCTCTCCAAGATTTGATCCGGAGCATGGGTCCTGCCGGCTGTTCCAGCTTCTGCAGAGTGGAATCGTATTCCTGGATATAGACCTCTTTCTTTCTCACTCCTCCTGCTTTTGTAGTCTCTCCGATGGTCACAGCCGCTCTAGTTTTGATCTCCAAACCGAGATGTTCGACCTGACCGCTTGCGGTCCGGAACGCTGTGCTTCCCACAGGGGTTCCAACCACTGACCTGACATACCTGCCGTAAAGCCTTCCGATTCCGGAAAGACTTTCACAGGGATCCACTGATTCGATGTCTCCGGTCAAGGTGCTGAAATACACAACACTGTTGGCGATTTTGGGATCAGCCCAGACTTTTTCCCCGGTTGACAGGTCACCCCGGTCATCATCCGGAGTGAGACCCAAAAGATCCGGATCTCCCATATACCATTCCACTTCTGGGTCTTCCCCGTCCATGAGCGCGATGAACGAATAGGTGGCATCATCCGGAGCTTTGTCATCTCCCCCTGTTCCAAAATAGATTCTGGGAACAGCTCCGGGAGTTCCGGGTTCGATCCACACAGCCGGTTTGGTGATGATGGGATAACTGTGAGGATCCTCATACAAAAGCTCCTCGTCCCAGGGATCGGAAGTCAAAAATTCCAGGCTCACATCGATTTTCCATACTCTTCCTTCCGTATCTCCGACATACACTGCATCTGAATATCCGTCATTGTCAGTGTCAATGATCCCAGGGGAACCCGGGATGGAGCGGGCCACATTCTTTTCGTTGGACCAGATTACAGCCCCATTTCTTCCGTTCCTGGTGTTCATCTCTGGATTGGCATTGAAATGGAAAAAGTGTTCTCCTTTAGAGATATCCACAGCATAAAACCGGTGCCCTTGCCGGCCCTGTCCTTGAACATTATCGTATCCGGACCCCATAAAAGCAGTCCAGGTGTCCTGTCCGTCTTTCATGATCCGACCCACTACCGGAACAGACCAAGTTTCTCCCATTCTCTCTTCAGTAAACTCCCATAGAGGCTGGGGGTTTTCAATGTCTGTGATATCCAGAGCAAAATAATAATTTCCAGTGGCGTCTTCTCCCACACTTCTTCCCTGTCCGGCTCCTTGACCGCAGATCAGCACTGTCTTCCATTCTCCGTTGATGTGAACATCTTCCACCACCGGGCTTCCGTCCACATAAACATCATGTGCATAATACCTGTCGCCTGTGGCCTCATCCACCTGCCACATGTTCCTGAGCTTGGGAAGCAGATTATTGGGAATAAAACCCCATGCCTCTTCGCCTGTTAAAGCATAAAAACAGTGGATGATGCCGTCATTGGCGCCCACAATGACCATTTTCTCTCTGTCTGACCAAGCGTCCACAAAACCTGAATAGCCTGATCCCATCACAGATGGATCATTGTCGGGAGGGCCCACAACCACAGGATTGGAATGATTGATGTCCCCCAGCAGCCACTCTCTGCCCTCTCCTCTGATGAATTCAATCAGTCCCGTGTTATCATTCTGAAAATCATTCAGGTGAGACCTCAGCTGCTCCACATTGGAAACATCAAAGTCCACCCGGGCGAGACTTCCTCCCTGGTCCAGCGCTGTGTAGATGGTTCGATCTGACGGAGAGCGGGCAGTCAAAAGTTCACCAGCGTCCCACTTTATGGTCACTCCTTCAGCCACGATTTCTCTTCCTGAAGGATCACTCAGGTCAGGCCGGGTGATGGTCCTCAGCTCTGAATAAGATGAGCTGATAGCGGTCATATCAGTCACGTCATAGGCCCTGAGATGTCCCTGCCATCCGGGAAAATAGAACGATCCCCCTATGATGAGTTTTGTGGGCTGGCCTTCTTCATCCACCAATTCAGCGGCTACTGAGGTCCGGGAATACTCTCTGCGGTCCACCACTGCATATCTGAGTCTGATTTGAGTGAGCACAGGAGTCTCAAAAGAAGCCCCCTCAAATTCTTCCATCTCATCTTCTGTGGCTGTTAAAACCGCTTTCCATTTCAACCGGGATCCGAAATGAGTGAAATAATGCCAGGGTGAAGCACTCGGGAGGTTTGCGATTTCACTTCCCTCAAACGATTCCAGAAATTCCCAGTCTTTGCCTCCGTTATTGGATACATACAGGGTCACGGTGAGACCTTCACTGGAACCTCCTCTCACAAATTGATCTAATCTTCTGAGCCTGACCCTGGTGATGGCCTGAGTGTTGGGGTCCAGGTCCGGAGTGACGTTTTTAGAAATGGCTTCTCCGTGAAGGGTGTAAACAGCAGCTAATTGGTTGATGATAAGGTAATAATCTCCGGAATGGTTGGCGTCTGCCAGCACCACATCCATATCCCCGTCACTGTCATAGTCAACCGTGGCGCTCATGTCCACATCATGAGGAGAAGGCAAAATGGGATTGCAGCCGTTTAAGCAATCAAAATTAAACTGCAGTTCCTCTTCAACAAAACCCTGGTTTCTCATGATCCACATGCGGGCATCAGTGCCTGATTTCCATTTATCCGTACCAGCGAAAATGTCCAGAAAACCATTGTGGTCAAAATCAGCCACACAGGTGGCAATGGTCCCCGTTGCCTCAAAATAAGGAATGGGAAGGTCCTGACGGGTGAATCCTTCAGTACCGTCATTCTCGTAATAAACAATGTATTCGTATTCTTCTCCGGATCCCACGATCACATCGATATCTCCGTCATTGTCAAAATCTCCGGCATCCACTGAAGACCCTCCAATGCCTGAAGTGTAACCGTTCCTCTGGTCATAATTCAGTTCGCTGATTTCAAAATGGTCCATCTCAAAATTTGTTGTGCCCGGATTTCTCACCAGGAATATCTTATCCTGACTCGCTACCAGGACATCCATATCATCATCCTGGTCGATATCCACAGAACAAAAGTGGTCAGCAGCCCAGTTGATGTAGATTCCTTCGCTCTGGAACCGGCTGGTGAAATCCAGGTTGGGGGAAGAATGCTGTTCGTAAAAATCAGGATCTGTTTCTGTCCCTACATTGATGAACATGGTGGCCACAAACTCGGTGTAGGCGAATTCATCTCTCCGGTTCTTCATAAAGAAAAAGTCAAGAAGTCCGTCATTGTTGTAATCAGCCACGGTCATAGTGGCCGGTCCGCAGTAAAAGCCCTCATCATAGACTTCACTGGGGTCCACCTGAAAAACAGTCCCGTCATCATCATAACCATCCCCATCCAGGTCAAAATAATCATTCCTCACCAAGATGAGTCTGTGGTTGTTGGCAATATCCAGGCCCATCAGGTCGGGTTTTCCGTCTCCGTCAAAATCACCGGCATCACACACATAGATCTTAGCGCCCATACCAGATGGCTCTGTGACTTGAAAATTCGCTCCCAGCCAGTTCAGATGCACCTCGCCGTTTCCCAGCCAGGTCACCGAACTCTGCGGGGCTTTCCACTCCGTGGTGTCAAACCGATCTGTAAAGGTGAATCTTTCTTCCTCACAAGTATCTTCTTGTGCTGTGACAAAGAGAAAGGCACACCCTGCCAGAATGAAGAACAATATGGGTAAAAGCAACCTTTTTTTCCTTAGTCCGCTCATTTTTTCCCTCTTCCAGTTAATTTATTATCAAAACTATCTTTTCCTTAAATATCAGGTCCCTGTTCCAGGCACTTCCACAGCCAGTTCGATCTCCAGCCTGGAAGTCGCCATGGTGCTTCCCGTGCCTGCAGTCCCGATGCACACCAAAATGGCATCCCCCGCATCCGGGGAGCCGGCCACAGCTTCATCGTCGATCAAAAACGCTGTATAGGTGTAACGGAGGTCGTATTCCCCGCTTTCATCCATCACAAAGGGCTGTTTGCAAAAGAGCACATTGCTCACATCCGGGGAGCCGTCCCCGTCTGAATCTATATAATTTAAAATTTCTTCATCTGTTAGTTTCCGGAAATAATAAGGGGATAGGGGTTGGTCAATCCCATAAGGCTCCAAAAGATAATGGCCGTCAAAACTGGTCCATTCCGCATCACCAAAGGCATCATCCAGAGCCGTCCATGCTGCATCAAATCCAGCTTCTGCGGAATTGAACGCCTCCTGGTGGGAGCGGACATTTCCTGCCACTCTTGAGCCAGAGCTTGTGACCGTCATCAGCACCATTCCTGTTCCCAGCATAAAAGCCAGCAGCATGATCACAATGATCAAACCCACTCCTTTTTCTTTGTTCATCATCCTCTCCCTTTTTATCTTGTCCCTAAATTGTATAGGTTCAGGGTTTTGTTTCTCACATTGGCTGTGGACACCAATAGGAATCTGCGGTGAAGGTCGTCTGTGCTGGCCCCAGGACTGTTGGCTATAGACGGCCGCCTGTACAAATGAAGGTTGTCCGGAGGATCACCAGACACACTGTGATACCGTTCTGCAGTCCGTCCCAAAACTATGATGCTGATCTGGGAAATCCGGGCCACGAGGGTAGGATCTCCGTCCCACACTCCGTTTTGCCAGTCCACAAATCCATCCAAAAGCCCGTCGCTGTCCAGGTCTCCATTGTACTGAAACTGCAGGTTTTCCACATTCTGAGCCAAGGGTTTGTGTTCTCCGTTATGGGTCACATACAGCACATCGCCCACTCCGTTTCCGATGTATCCGTTCTCTCCTGCTGTGAGGCCAGGATAATTTCCTGTCTGGTCCAGCCAGTACTCCCGGACATCCACAAAAGCGATGGTGCCGCCATCATAGTCATTGGAACTGGGGCAGGTGCCGCTCAGTCCTCCGGGAGGATTGAAGTCCTGGGCCAAACCAGGAGAAAAGTTGAACTTTTCATTAGTTCCTCCGGCAGAATGGGTGACATGGGTGACCTGCCTGAGCTCCCCTGCCAGGCATCCTGAATCGGGATTGGGAAGAACGATCACCACTTTATCCTCATAGAACTCATCCAGATAGGGATACTGCTCAAAGCTGTAGTCCTCAATAGTGGCATTGGCCGCAGCGCCCTGATAGTTTTCTATGGTGACGTTTAAAGGATTCTCCAGGTTACCCATCACCACCAGCCGGTCCGGCAGAACCTCTTCTCCCTGGGACTCGTTGTCTGTGCCTTCCATGAAATAGCCAATGAATTCTTCAGGCAGTCCCACTCCGGCAGACCTGGCATCCCTGGAAATAAAAAACATGCCGGACCGCACATCATGCTGAAGTTCGGCAAAATTTTGCTGGTCTACAGAAATTCTGTTGCTCTGCATATACAGGGTCAGTCCGCCCATCACCACCACCAGAATGACCACACTGGCGACCATAAACTCAATCAGGGTGAATCCTGTTCTCGGTTTGTTGTCTTGTTTCATCATGGTTGATCCCTTTTTAACGGCTGATCACTGTGCTCATATTGGCCATGGCATGATACTGGGAAGGATTCTGGAACAGCTCATCTGCGCCTTTTTCTGGATTCTCACCGGGAAAAACTATGACTGTCACTTCCCAGCGGTCGATCACCAGCTGGACCTCTGTGATCCTTCTGTAGTCATAGGTCCCGTCATTATTAGCATCGATGAGTTCATCCGATTTATTGGAAGTCAGCAGATTCAACTCTGATGCTGTCAGGCCCCTTAATGAATCGATCTGCTGCTGGGCCAGAAAAGTGGCGTTGGAGATCTCATCTGCCCTGGAATTGACCAGTATGCTGTAAGTGAACAGCTGCGCCAGTCCCAGCGCTGCGATGCCCATCAAAGCAATCCCTACCACAGCTTCTATGAGAGAAAATCCCTTATTCCTTGTTTCTTTTTCGGGGTTTATTTTTTTTATGGATATCAATGGATTCATTTTCATCATTCCTCGCTTTGGCTTTCTTCATACCGGATAGACCCTCCGGCAAAAACACTCACTATCCTCAGGTCTGGCTGATTGAAATTATCCAGTTTGGGACTCTGCAGGGTTATGGAATTCTGATTGGTGTCAAAATCCGTAATCAATCCCATGGATGAGATGGTGATGATATCAGAGGGGAGACTGACCGTCACATTGAATTTTGCCGATATGGTCTTTGGTACAAATCCGGGAGTGGTGATCCAGTTTCCAGGACTGTTTTCAGTTTCAATCACATACTGCCAGGGTCCGTTATCATTGAAAAACCGGACTCTGTATGGCTCTTTGTCCTCGACAGCCAGATATTTGGCACGCTGAAGAGTGGTGAGGACTTCACGCGCTGCGTTTTCCAGGTTTCGGGTCTCTAAGGTGTTGAGAATGCTTGGAAAAGACCAGGCCAAAACCATCCCAAGGAGAGCCAGGACCACTAAAGTCTCCAGTAAAGTGACGCCCTCCTGTCCTTTGAATCTTTTTTTTTCTATCATTGCTTTGTTAACCGCCCCTACTTTTTTTTTATTTTACTATGTACCGAACACATTTTCAACTCTTCTGTGAAGGGACCATCCTCCCTCATAACATAATGCAAGGAACATGCCATCTGTCATTCCTTGCAACCAGTTGATAAATAATAAGTTAAACATCTTGAACCAGCCGGTTTGACGGAAATTGACGCATATTTTCGTTTTTTTGACAAAAATCGCCACTTCTCCCTTAAATATGATACTATAAAACTAATATTTTATGGATGTTTAGTCAATAGGCGATAAGGGTGATTTCACGGATTATATTTTCAAAAAAAACTCCTCCTTTTCAATGAGCCTTTATCCCCTCTGCAGGCTAGTCTTTGAAGTTTTTTTTGAATGATTCAGATGAGTTGAATTTTTAACAAGAGTGTGGTAAAGGTATATCCATGATTTTTGGGATGAGCAAATACAAACTTATCATTGTTTTCATCTTTTTTTTTGCACTGGCCTCGTCCATTTTTGTTAACATCCATTCCCTCCAAAAACACTTCCTGTTCTCTGATGAGTCAACCTATTATATGATGACCCAAAGCATTGCCCATGATGGAGACCTCCAATACACCAAAAAAGATCTGATCCGCTATTGCAAAAAGTTTCCCTCAGGCCCTCTGGGTTTGTTTTTAAAAAAAGGAAAACAAGGAAAGATCTACTTTGCCAAATCAGCCGGCTATTCCATCTTCGCAGCTCCCTTTGTGAGACTGCTCGGAGCCAATGGATTTCTGGTTTTCCATTCCCTGCTCCTCCTGCTGCTTCTGTCTATGGGCCATTCCTATTATTCCCTTTCAAATCCAGAAAATCTATCCCTGGCCTTTATCTTTACCTTTGTATTTGCTTCTGTGGCCGTAGTCTATTTTTTATGGATGACCCCTGATTTTTTCAATCTCTTTCTGGCCTTTTCTGTTCTGTTCCTGTGGCTTTACAAACATCACCGCAAAGACTCTCCAGCTGTGCCCAGCGCTCAAAGCAAATGGGAGCCCTTTCTTCTTTCTGATTATTCAGACTATGCCGCCTGTGCGCTCATCGGAATTGCTGTGTTTTCCAAGCCCCCCAACATCGCTCTTTTGGGCCCAGTGGTGCTTTATTCGCTGCTCAAAAAAAGATTTGTCAAAGCCGGTGCCATGGTGCTGATCTTTCTGGCTGTTTCTGGTTTGTTCTGGGGTGGAAACGCTCTCATCACCGGAGACTGGAATTACCAAGGAGGAGAAAGAAAATCTTTTTATGGAGAAGGAGGATTCCCTCTGGCCAAAGAAAACCTCACTTTTGACTCCACTCCCGGATATGAAATGACCACCAAAGACTATTCCAAAAAGCATTTCTATCCTCCCAAAGTTTTCATCACCAACATCTTTTACTACTTTTTTGGAAGATACGCAGGGATCACATGGTATTTTTTCCCAGCATTTCTGGCACTGATGATGTTTTTTATTCAGAGAAAACATGTGTTCAATTGGCTTGTGCTGGCTGCGCTTTTGGGAGAGATCCTGATCTGGATCATTTTGATGCCTGATAATTACGCTGGAGGAGGAGGGGCTCTGGCAAACCGTTATTTTCTAAACATCTATCCGTTTTTCTTTTTTCTTCCGGGTTATAAGAGGCAATTCAAAGAAATCGGGGTCAGTTGGATATTCGCTTCTGTGTTTATAGGGCAAATTCTGATAAGCCCCCTTCAGCACTCCCATTTTCCGGCCACCCATGTCAAAAAATTGCCCTTTAAGATCCTCCCTATTGAAATGACCCTGATCAATAATTTCCCCACTAACACCAATCCTTATGCTCACCGGCAGCCGGTGGGAATCAAAGATACGTTTCTCTACTTCCTTGACGATAACTTCCTGCCAAGGAAGAGCCCTGTTGAAAAGACAAAAGGATTTTACACCCGCGGATCAAAAAAATCCGAAATGGTTCTGAAGACTTTTTACCCCATCCAAGAGATCTCCTTTCATCTCAGAAACAATCCCAGATATTCCAACAGAATAACAGTCTGGTTTGCCGGAGAATCCAAAAGCATCACCTTGACCAAGCTGCAAACAGGAATTCTGACTTTCACTCCCAAAAAAGTTTTCAAGATGAACAAATGGATCCATCTCTACAAATTATCCATCAAAGCTCAGAAAGGATCCATTCCATATTTGGAAAGAGAGGATGCCAAAGAACGGAGATATCTGGGAGTCTATTTTGAAGTTGAGACCACAAAAGGTGAAGTCCCTGAGTAATGAATAAGTTAGGAAAACCTGATTTATTCACGAGTCAAGATTGCGGCAGATGCGAGGCACAGGGCATGAAGTCGTGGTCCTTCACTGCGAATGCCCTGTAACAAAGCCGATGCCGTAAGATGGGCTCGCCTGAAAGGTCAAAAAATGGCGATTAAGATTAAAAAAATAAGTGAGAATAACATGAAGGTCATTGTTTTTGATAAAATCTTGCATATCTTCAGAAAGATAATGATAATGAAAACATCGCCATTTTTTTATGAATAGGTCAGGTTTAGAATGTGTGGTATATGCGGAATAATCCAGCCTGAAAACAGCAAACCCATCCCCCAGAACATCATCACATCCATGTGCCAGACCATCATTCACAGAGGCCCGGATGACCAGGGCGTTCACTTAGAAAAAAATGTGTCTCTGGGAGTGAGACGCCTGAGCATCATTGACCTGGAAACCGGCCATCAGCCCCTCTCCAATGAGGACGGTTCGGTATGGACAGCATTTAACGGAGAAATCTACAATTTTCTCAGCCTGAGAAAAGAACTCATTCAAAAAGGTCACCAATTCAAAACCAAAACCGACACAGAATCCATCGTTCACAGTTATGAGCAGTGGGGGGATGACTTTGTGAACAGAACAAACGGAATGTTTTCCATATGCATCTGGGACAGAAATCAGAAAAAACTTCTTCTCATCAGGGACAGACTGGGTATCAAGCCCCTTTACTACACACTCTGCAGGGACGGAACATTGGTGTTCGGCTCTGAGCTCAAAGCGCTTCTGGCTCATCCTAAAGTCAACCCTGGTTTGGACAGAAAAGCTTTGGACCTGTTTTTGACTCTGGAATACATCCCGGCTCCATTTACTATATTTGAGAATGTGTTCAAACTTCCAGCCGGAAGCATGCTGACATACAAAAAAGGACACATCGTCATAAACTCATACTGGGAATTGAATCACGGTCAGACCCGCACTGAGTTTAAAGACTCCAGGTCTCTGGAGTCCCTTCAGGACGAACTCTTCCATTTGCTGAAAGATTCTGTGGATCTGCGCCTTGTCAGTGATGTGCCTTTGGGTGCGTTTCTCAGCGGAGGGATTGACTCATCCACTATTGTGGGACTGATGCGTGAACTGGGAGTGACCCCCCTCAAAACATTTTCTATCGGATTTGAATATGAAACATACAATGAACTGGAACATGCCCGCCGGATAGCGCATAAGTTTGACACGGAACACCAGGAATTCATACTGGAACCGGATATTCTTCAGCTCACTGAAAAACTCATTCATCACCTTGATGAGCCGTTTGGAGATTTTTCTATTTTTCCAACTTATCTGGTCTCTAAAATGGCAAGAAAATCTGTAAAAGTCATCCTGTCCGGAGACGGAGGAGATGAACTGCTGGCAGGATATGAGCATTACCAGGCCCAAAAACTCTCTCAGAATCCGCTGTTGTTCCCTGTTCATAAAATCCTGCCCCCTTTGATCAAAAGATTTCCGCCCTCACCCAAGAAAAAAGGGCTGTGGAACAAAATGCAGAGGTACTGCCGGGGCATAGATATGGATCCGGACCTAAGGCACCTGCGCTGGATGATGTTTCTTTCCCCTGAGGAGAAAAGCTCCCTTTACACCAAGGATTTTTTGCAAAGCATCAACGGAGCCAAATCCATGCATGAAAGAGATCCTTTCCGGAATGTCTTTCTGGGAATGGAAGAATATGATGACTTGAACGGAGAACTTTACCTGGACCTCAAAACCTATATGGTGGATGACATCCTGGTCAAAGTGGACCGCATGAGCATGGCTGCTTCTTTGGAGACAAGGGTTCCGCTTTTAGACCACAGAATCGTTGAATTTCTGTTTCAAATCCCCGGCTGCTACAAGCTCAAGGGGATGACCAGCAAATGGATTTTCAAAAAAACAATGGAACGGCTTCTTCCCAAAAAAAACATCTACCGAAAAAAAGAGGGTTTCAGCATTCCTATCAAACACTGGCTGAGAAGAGAACTGAAAGAGATGATGCAGGATTATTTAACGGAAAGCCGGATCAAAAAAGACGGCCTTTTCAATCATCAGGCCGTCCATAATCTGGTGGATTCCCATTTGAAGCAGACAAGCAATAACAGCCATCAGATATGGTCTCTTCTTGTTTTTGAGGTTTGGAAGGACACCTATTTGTAGAACGGTGATTTGTTCTTTCAAGTGACAATTTTGATCTGAAGGACCTTTTCTGTGGAATCTGTCACTTTGTGTTTCTCTGAGATAGGGAGGCCCAAGACCCAGATGATCTCGCCTCCGGATAAAAAAACAGGACATTGGTCCCTGTCTGATTCGGGAATCCTCCGGGCTCTCATTAGCTCCTTGAGCTTCTGACGGCCCGGTGAACCTAAGGGTCTGTATCGGTCTCCGGGCTGTCTGCTCCGGACTTCAAGTGGAAACTCCAGCTGAGCCCGGTCAAAAAAAGCCCTTTTTCGGTCATAAAAATTTAGGGAAAATTCATCCCTGTCTCCTGTTCTTCCCTGTATAATCAAGCCGGTGTTTTCTATATTAAGTGCTCGTTTTGCAGACCACAAGTATCGAAATTCTGTTTTCGGGGAATTCTTCTTAACTCCTATCCTTCCCTGCTGGTTTTTCAAAACCAGGCCTTGCTCCAGGTGAAACTCTTTGCCTCTTCCCAGAGATATGACTGAATGGATATCTTCATAGGATATGTCCCACAAATCCCCTCTGAGCTGCCATAGATATTCTCTCACCACTCTCCGCTGCAGTGCCAAAGGCAAGGTTTTAAGAAAATCCAGATCCAATTGTCTCTGTCCTTTCACCAGGACCTCTGCCAGAGCTGATTTTTTTGTGGAGATATCATCAAGAAACAGATCCTCTTCCTGTGTGATCAAAGCCAGTCGGCTCAGATGAGAGACGATCTCAGGATCGAAATTGTTTTTGAGATAGGGAATCAGACGGTGTCTTATTTTGTTTCTCAGGAAACGGGTATCAAAATTGCTCTCATCAATCCGATATTCAATGTGATTTTGTTCTAAATACGCCAGCACTTCATCTCTGGTGACCAGAATGAGCGGCCTCACCACTCCGTCCTCTGTCTTGGGCCAAATCCCCCCTAGGCCATGGCTTCCAGTGCCGCGGAGAATTCTCATGAGTACAGTCTCTGCTTGGTCGGTCATGGTGTGTCCGGTCGCAATTTTGGCTGCACCATGTTTCCGAGCGGTCTTTTTCAAAAACCGGTACCTCAATTTTCTTCCGGCTTCTTCCAAATTCATCTTTTCTTTTCTGGCATACTCCCTGACATTTCCTGTTTCTGATTCAAAGGGAAGGGAGAACCGGGAAGCCAAGTTTTGAACAAAAGCGTGGTCTTTTTCAGCTTCTGAGCGCAGTCTGTGATTATAGTGAGCCATTATCAACTTGAGGTCCCATTGCTTTCTGAGGGCACGCATCACACAAACAAGACTCACCGAATCCGATCCTCCGGAACAGGCGATCACCACAGAATCTCCGGTGTGGAACAGAGAATACTTTTTGATGGCTTCAATAACCTTTGAACGCATGCTTTTAATATAACATGGAAAACCCAACATGTCAGAAGGAAAATCCCCTTCTCTGTTTATGTGAGCACTTTGCTGTGTTTGAATCAATGGCGGTGGAGGGATTTGAACCCCCGACCCTACGGATATGAGCCGCATGCTCTAACCAACTGAGCTACACCGCCGTATCAATCGGATTCTGACTTTTCCTCAAGAGATATGCTCTCACTGCATCCTTGATTTGCTGTGGATCATCAGGAGCTGTCAGTCCCCAAAGTATAGTTTCACTCACAGAAATTGTCAATCTCTTTGATTCCGTCCTGTGATGACTTCAATGACAGAATACAAACCATTGACTTCACAATCCAGTTTTGACTATGATTCCTTTCAGACTTTAAAGTGAAACACTTCTTTGGATAAAACAGATTCGTCACAAAGAGATAAAGACATATAATGAGAACAAAAATCAGGAAAGGAAATATCACATGAAAAGAAATCGTCTGTTTTACTGGATTTTATTCATTTTTTTACTGGCTCCTTGTATGGGGTTTTACGCGGAAAAAGAAGAAAACCCCCTTCTCCAATCATGGCCTCAGTATCTCAAACTCAAAAGAGAATCTGAATTCGGGCTCAAATGGATTCATCTGGGGCCGGTCATGAATTCTGCCAGGCTGGAATCCATCCAAGTCGATCCCACAAATCCGGGGACCATGTATGCGGCTTTTGGTTCAGGTAATCTGTGGAAAACAGAAAACAATGGTTTGAGCTGGAGCCCCATATTTGAGAACCAATCTGCTCTGGGCATCGGAGACATTGCACTGGCGCCCTCTGATCCGGACAGGATTTGGCTCGGCTCAGGCGAGAGCCTTAAAAAAGCCAGAAATTTCACTATGCCGGGGACCGGAGTGTTCCGTTCGGATGATGGAGGGAAAACCTGGATCAACACCGGACTTCCGGATTCCTTTCATATTGGCGAGATCGCGGTCCATCCTGAAAACAAGGACATCGTTTTCACTGCAGTTTTGGGTCATTTTTGGACTTCCAATAAAAACCGGGGGCTTTACCGGACCACAGATGGAGGAAACACTTGGGAGCATGTCCTGTACATAAATGAACGGACCGGGGCCAATGATGTGGTGATCTCTCCCTCTGATCCGGACATCATCTATGTCTCAATGTGGGAGAATTATCCAGGAATCTATGGAAGAGAAAGCGGTGTGTACAAAAGCTCTGATGGAGGGGATACCTGGAAACGGCTTGTAGGAGGGCTGCCTGACGGACCAAAGACAGGACGGATCGGCCTGGCCGTTTCTTGGTCTGACCCAGAGAAAGTGTATGCCTTGGTGGACAATCTCAACAAAAAAGAACATCTAGCCGCTGAAGTCTACAAGACCTTAGACGGAGGGGATACCTGGAAGAGGACCCATGACAAAGAACTGCTGATATTCCCTGGGATCGGCTGGTATTTCACGGATTGTTATGTGAACCCTCAGGATGACGAAGAGATTTATGCCCTGGGTGTGCGGTGCGCTCACAGTTCAGACGGAGGAAGATCCTTTCATCTTTTGGAAGGAGATGTCTTTCATTTTTTTCCCAGTCCGGCTGAGACCCTTCATCTGGACCATTGTGAACTGTGGATCCATCCTTCAAATCCGAATCATCTCGCATTAGGAAATGACGGAGGACTTTACGTGACTTATGACAAAGGACATTCCTGGATGCATTTTAACAACATACCGGCAGGAGAATTTTATGACATCTCTGTGGATAACCAGGATCCATATTTTGTCTATGGAGGGACTCAGGACGACTCGTCTGTGTACGGACTTTCCACAGAATGGAATCCTCTCTACTCTGACAGATGGGATTATGTATGGCTTGATGCCTGGTCAGGAGGAGACGGCTGCGTCACAATCCCTGACCCGATGTGTCCGGATACAGTGTATTTTTCCAGCCAATACGGCGGAATCAGGCGCAAAAACATGAAAACAGGCCGGTCTGTTTCCATAAGGCCCCGGCTTCCCAAAGAACATAAGGGGGAATTGTCCTACACTTTTGTGGCTCCCTACATCATATCTCCTCATAATCATCTGACCCTCTACCATGCAGGTAACTATGTCTTTAAAACCCTTAACAGGGGAGATTCCTGGGAATTGATCAGCCCTGACTTGACCCATTCTGTCTCAAAAGGAAAAAACTCATCAGCAGCAGGCGCCATTGCCGAGTCTCCACTGGAACCCGGACTGCTGTATGTAGGAACAGATGCCGGAGTCTTCTGGGTATCCCGTGATGATGGACAGACGTGGGAGGACCATTCTCAGGGGCTTCCCAACACATACCTACGAAGCATATGCCCCTCACACCATCACAAATCTCGGGTGTATGTGGCGCTCACAGGAATCAACCATGATGAATTCCAGAACACCATCTATGTGTCCGATGATTACGGTCAAAACTGGAAGTCGATATCCTCAAACCTGCCTCATGAAGTGGCCAACTGCATTTTGGAAGATCCGGTCCATGAACACATCCTGTATGCAGGTCTGTACAGAGGAGTCTATGTGTCTGTGGACCAGGGTCTAAGCTGGTCTCTTTTGGGGCCTGAAATGGCTCCCACCTGCATCTCTGATCTGGTCATCCAAAACAGAGAGATGGACCTAGTGGCGGGAACTCACGGCCGTGGTATTTACAAAATGAACATCAATCCCATACAGCAAGCTTTCAAACAAGGAGCCCCCCAAGAAAACATCTTGTTTCCCACCCCAAAAGCACAGCTTCCCTGGTTCAATGATACCCACCATGATCCCAGACAAAAGACCATAACCAAAGTTCCCATCACTTTCTATCTGCTCAATGATGGTGAACTGACTCTGGAAGTGAAAAAGGGAGATGGATCAATTGTGTATTCCAAACAAATCCTTGGAACCAAAGGATTCAATCAAATCCGATGGAACCTGGTGACTCATGAAAAGGACAGTCTGCAGCCGTATTATATCCGCTATCTGAGATTTCCCAAATCCGGAAACTACCAACTTTTTATAAGCGGTCAAGATGTGAATCTGAAGGGAACCATCACCATAAAGAAACATCCAGGGGTCGCCTCACTGCATTTCCGTGATTCACAATGACATGAACTGAGCCCAAGCCAGCCTCCAGATTCAACCTTTTTAGAAAGTATTGAGCACAGCAAAAGAAAAATTAAGGATGGCCGCAAAGCTCACCCACAAAATATATGGGATTTGAATCAAGGCCGCAGTCCTGGATAGGGGATAGAATTTATAAATCATGATGAAAATGGCAATCCAGAGGACAAGGATCTCCAGAAAAGCAATCAGAATCCAATTCAGGCCGAAAAACAGGATGGACCACAAAGAATTCAGTACCAGCTGAACAAAAAATACCATCAGAGCGGCCTGAACTCCCTTTGTTTTGAGCCCTTTGTTCCAAATCAGATATGCAGATATTCCCATCAGCACATACAAAGAAATCCAGACCGGAGCAAAAAGCCAGTCCGGAGGAGTGAAGGGAGGCCGGTTGATTTCCTTATACCAAGTATCAACCGCACCTGCTGTGAACACAGATCCCACAACTCCGGCAAGCTGGGATGCAGTCACAAATCCGATAAGGAATCCTGCCTTCTTAAAAAAAGATTTTTCCTGTTTTTGACTGACTTGAGGGATATTCATAGGAATCTGTTCCTTTCTTGTATGGTTTTTAGCGAATAAGGACCTGACTGTTTTTGGTGTGAAAATTCAAGCTTTCACCAGTGATGCTGTGACACGTATAGCCGGATATCAAGATCTCACTCTCTCCTGCAGCTTTTGGCTTAAAAACGAGAGTAGCCAAATTCCCGGAACCTTTGAATCCTAAGGCCACATCAGGGCTTGAAAAACCAATGATGCAAGTTCCCGAAGCATTATCTTTGTTTCCTAAAAATGATGGATTCTCTCCAAAGCTTTGAATGACGTTTCCTTTTTGGACCTCTTTTAATTCCAGGACATTTGGATCAAAAGAGAGGGTGAGAGACATATTTTGAATCCTTTCAGCAGAGTCCATCCGCACCCGCATTCGGACGTCCCGGCCCATGGCACCTCTGTATTCAGGAGGAGAAAAATAAAATCGATTTTCTCCGGGACTGGGCTTGTCCAGGGGAGCCGCCTGAGGCCTGGTTTCTTCCATCCGGCTTGCTTTAAGCCCAACTTGTTGGGAGGTTCCCGAAGAAAAGCCTTTCCCGGTATTCATCCACACCGGCATGGTGTCTTCTTGCTTTAGAGGAATGGATCGAATGATGTAAGGAGTGAGAGTCATGACCACATCTGTCTGCTGGATGGTCTGGTCTGTATTGGAAAACAAACCTCCTAAAACAGGAATTTGCTTCAACCCGGCAATGCCTTTTAGAGTTTTGCGCTCTTCATCTTTCAGAAGGCCGGCTAACAAATTGGTTTCGCCCTCTCTGAGCCTGATGATATTTTTGACCTCCCGGGTGGTGATGATAGGCAGGTCTCCGTATCCGGAACCGCCCAGAGATTTGATCTTTACTTCCATCTCTAGAGTGATTTCCTGTTCAAAATGAATTTCAGGGGTGATATAGATTTCTATTCCCACGTTTTTGTAATCAAAAGAGGTGATGGGCTGCTGGCTGACTCCGCCTACAGCTATGGGAGAAAAAGTGGTCCGGGGAATGGGCACTTCATCTCCCACAATATATTCGATCTTCTCTCCTTCAATACCCCGGAGTCTAGGCTGGGAAATGATTTTTGTATCCACATCAGATTCGAGAAAGCGGAGAGTGCCTACAGGAAGACTGATGTGATAGTTCTCAGTGTTAGAAAAATCAATCTCATCCACATTTATCCACCCTGTGCTTTCTTCTTCTCCAGAAGTTCCATACAGACCACTCACTCCATAGGAATCCAGACTCAAACCCAAATTTTTCATTTTTTTGCGTGAGACCTCCATGATCTCCAAATCAATCATGACCTCACCTTTGGGCTTATCCCATAATCGAATCAGCTTCTCTGCTGTTTCCAGCACTTCCGGATTATCTTTGATGGTGATGGAATTCAGGGTCTCATCAATAGATATTTTCGGGACCTGGGCTAAACGCCTCAGCATCTGCATCAATGGAGTTTGGATATCCTTGACTTTAACATTGGAAAGATAAAAGGTCTTTAATGCCACCAAGTCATATTTCTCTCTATTCTGAGGTGTGTCCGGAACTATCAGTACTGTGTTTTCATCAACAACCCTGAAAAAGTTTTGGGAGGACAAACACAGTGTGTTCATTGCCTGGATAAAAGTCATATCTTGAAGGTCAATAGATAAAGACATATCCCTGAATCCCGGGTCAAATAAAATATTGATATGGGCATGCTTGCCCAATGCTTTAAAAATGGACCGAAGGTCAGCTTCCTGCACAAATTTCAATGCAATTTTTTCTTTTTTGACATCCAACTCAACCGGAGGTTTCATGTTTTCGGCAACCCATTCTTCTTTCTGGACTTGTTCTTGGGATAATCTCCGGGCTTCATCCAAAATCATCCGGTTTTCTGGATCATAAGAGAGCGCATTCTGATACTCTTTGAGAGCTTTTTCTTTGTTTCCTTGTGCAGCCAGCTGTCTTGCTTGGGAGAGATGCGAATTTCTGGCTAAGACCTGAGCTCGAAACAGCGCCAAGCGGTAAACTGAATTGTTCGGGTTTTCCAAAAGAGCTCTTTCATAGTACTGGATGGCTTCATCCCAATTTTTTGCCATTTCTGCTTGGGTTCCGTCTTTGTAATGCTGGCTAAAGGTCGCGCATCCCCAACAAATCATAAGGCAAAGTGCTAAGATGATATACTTTTTCATTGGTCCTCTCCCTCTAATTTGATGACCAGCTTGTCTGACCCTGAAATCATCACCTCGATTTGGCTCTCGCTGATGTCAACCACTTCAATCCCGTCCGGAAGAACAGTTCCTTTTTCAACAGCCAAAAATTCTCTGTCATAAAAGACCAAGGCCACTTTTTTTCCAATGGAAGCAATGTATCCCAGATATTTGAGATTTAAATACAATGAGGATTTTTCCAGGCCCTGTTCAGCCTGAGCTGAATGAGCCTTCACAGGAACATCAACATCTTCAACCAGATTGCGGGCTCTTTGATTGGTCTTCTGTTTTTGATCCTGTGTTTCCCTGAGCTTTTGTCCTGTGAAGATATTCCTCAGGGGAACCTGGATCTCATTGGTTTTCTTTTTTAATAAGTCCAGCCTGACCAGCGAGTGTTCCTGTTTTTTGTGCGTTTTGTTCTCCGGAACCTGAGAGGCCATTGGATCTGCAGATAAAATCACCAAAAAGAAAACAGAGGCCAGAAGTATTTGAGCTTTTCTATTTCTCATAATAGGCCGCCAAAGAAATCCCCAGTTTTATTTTCCCCGTCTGTCTTTCAATCTCTTTAAAAGTCATCTTCTCTACATAAAGAAATTTTTGGAAACTTTCCACATCGCAGAGAAACTCTTTGATCAAAACATAAGTGCCCGTGACATCAAAAGACAAAGATGCTTTGTGTATGTTTTCATCTGTGTTCTCATGGTAATCATACTTGACCGTCCCTATCTTGATTTCTGTTTTCCGATGCAGCCTGTTGAGGTCCCACCTCATCTCTTGAATGCTTTTTTCTCCATGATAAATGTATTTTTTCTTCACATATTCTATATCCTGCTGCGCTTGAATCCATCTCATATATTCTTGTTTTGACTCTATCACTGCCTCTTCAAGATTTGCCAACTCTTCCTTTTTTTCTTTGAGAGTTTCCTGGTTTTGGATAAAGCCTTTGACCTGAACGCGAGCCCCTAAAAAATAAAACAAACCCACTCCCAATAAAAACAGCCCTGCAGAAACAAGAATCCTCCGTTCCTTTGCATTGAAAAGATCAATCATTTTTACCATAACTGAGTGAAACCTCTGTTATCAAACGACCGCCTTCGTCTTGATCCTCTCGGATCAGTCTGATGTCGCTAAAATCAAGGGTGTACAAACGGTTTATAAACAGGAAAAATGGATCCAACCCATCTGAAGCAAGTTCCAATCTGATGTCTGACTCGGAAATTCCCCGTTCCATTGGAGAGATGGAGACAATATAACAATTGTCAGGCAGAGATTTCTCCAATGCTGTAAGCAGTTCTGTCCAGGAAAATTTTTTTCTTGAAATCAAATCATTGATAAATTGAACACGGGGTTCCTTTTTCCTGGAAAGGTCCTCGATCTCACTGACATACGTCCTCTGTTCATTCTGTTTATGACTCACATTCTGTTCAATCCTGGATATCGCTCTTTTGAGACCCTGATTTTCCTCCTTATAACTTAAAAAAACAATGAAACTGATCATCAACCACACCACAGAAATCCCTCCCAGGAAAAAGAGAAGCGAATAAAATAGATTTTGATTCCTCACCGGACTCTCAGCCAGGTTGAGATTCCACCGCCTTGTTTTCATAACAAAACCCCTAGGATAGGTGACAGTTGTTCTGCTTCCGGAAGGTCTAAACCCACATCCAGAAAAGAACCTATTCTTTGTAACAAAAAATCCTGTTTCTGACTTGCATACTCAAAGATTTTATCCGAATTCTCACTGCTTCTCAGCCAAATTTTGATCCTTTTATCTGATTTCATCTCATCCATATAGTTCAGAGTGTTGTTCACTTCCTGAAAAACGACTTCTGTTTTACCCTGCTCGAGACCGCTTCTCTCTCCTTGAATATCAAATCTTTTTTGTCGATAAACAGTCAATTCAGTATTTTTAAACAGGTTTAAAGAAAAAGAGTCCTTTTCTATGTTTATGAGGAAAAACTTCTCGTCGGATTCAAAACTCAATACGTTCATCAATCCCACAGATGGAGGGACGACAATCCTAACGTTTAATCCAAATTGATGAAAAAATTCCTCATACTGTCTGATGATATATGTTCTTGTTAATATAGCCACCACTCTGATTTTTTCTTTATTGGAAATCGAGTCGTATGAAATCCTTGCGTCGTCCGGAAGAAAAGGCATTTTCTTTTTGATCCGGAAACGTATGATTTGTTCCCTTTCCTTTGAGGAAGAAGGAAGTGAATCAAAAGAAAAAGTAAATGTTTTCTGAGTCAATTCAGGAATAATGAGCGCTGTATTCTTTTTGGTCAGATTCAGTTTCTCCAATACTTTACCAAACTTCTCTTTCAATGCATCTGCTTTGAGGATGTTTTTCTCATTAAGAGAGGGATGGATGATTCCTTTTGAAAGGGGCTGTGTATCAGTGCTTATAACTTTCTTTTGTTTTGCGGAACAATGGACCCCTTGAATGGCGTGAGATGACAAATAAAATCCTGAATAAAGCGGAGGTTGGCTGGAGAAAAACTCTATGACATTTTCCCATAATCCCTTCATCGTCAAGTCCAACCATCCAAAAGCATCTTTATAAATTCACTCCACAAAAGTGACCTTATTCAATTCTCTTAGGCTGGTCATCCCATTAAGGACTTTTTCCAGCCCCACTCGTCTAAGAAAAATCATCCCTTCCTGCTCAGCCCTCTTTTTAACTTCTGATAAAGGTTTTTTATCCAGGATCATCTCTCTAATTTCATCAGAAAGCTCCAGAAATTCTGCAATGGCCGTCCGTCCCTTATATCCGGTGAAATGACATTCCTCGCATCCTACGGCCCGGTAGAAAATGTGACGGCTGTGTTTATCAGGATCCAGGCCTGAATCAATGAGCTGCTGTTTGCTGTACTGTTCCTTTTGCCTGCAGTTCAAGCACAGGACTCTCACCAGACGTTGGGCCAATACCCCATTCAATGCTGAAATGAAGCTGTAAGGATCGACTTTCATATGCAGAAAGCGACCGATCACGTCAAACACATTGTTGGCATGAACCGTGGTGAACACCAAATGTCCCGTGAGCGCAGATTGGATGGCGATCTGTGCTGTTTCAGGATCTCGGATCTCTCCCACCATGATTTTATCCGGGTCATGTCTTAAAATCGATCGAAGCCCCCGGGCGAAGGTCAATCCTTTTTTTTCATTGACTGGAATTTGTGTGATTCCCTCGATCTGATACTCTACCGGATCTTCAATGGTGACAATTTTGTCCTCAGGTGATTTGATCTCAGTAAGCGCCGCATAAAGAGTGGTTGTTTTTCCACTGCCCGTAGGACCTGTCACGAGCAGCATTCCATAAGGTTTCAATATATATTTTCTCATGGTGTTGAGGATCGGTTCGGAAAATCCCAACATATCCAGCCTCAATTCAGTAATGGCCTCTGTGATCATTTCTTTGTCAAGGATTCGGATGACCGCATCTTCTCCATAAATACTGGGCATAATGGACACCCGGAAGTCAATTTTCTTGTCTTTCACTTTCAGCCTGAACTTTCCATCCTGTGGCACACGCCTTTCTGCAATATCCAAATCCGACATCACTTTAATGCGAGAAATGATGGGGGATTGAAATTTTTTATCAATGCGCTCAACAGCTTCGCTGAGGACTCCGTCAATCCGGTATTTGATGACCAAATCATTTTCCTTGGATTCAATATGGACATCACTGGCTCTTCTTTGAACCGCTGTGAAAATGATGGAGTTGACCAATTTTATGATGGATCCATCCTGGTCAGCCAGTTTTTCCGCTGAGATGGTATCCTCATCCAGCTGTTCCTCTTTTTCAATGATCTGCACCACATAATCTTCTGTGGCATCTTTAAGGACCTGCAGGGCTGCTTCACTTTTCCTCAGAGCTTCCAAGATCCCTCTCTCCGAGGAGGTGAAAACCTTAACTTTTTTGCCCAGAAATGATTCAATGGAATCCATAATCGAAATGTCTGTGGGATCACTCACCGCTATCTGAACCATATCCCCATTATCCTCTAGAGGAATAAACTTGGATCTGTACAAAAAATCAACCGGAAAGGAATGAACCAGGTCTCTGTCTATGGATGTGCGGGACAAGTCGATATAGGGCACGTTGTATTTCTCGGCCAATTTTCTTGCTTTGTGCTCTTGCTCCTTGATGATCTTTTCTTTTTCCTGTTTTTTATGATTGTTCATTAACCTGTCACCCTAATGACATTGAAAATCGGTAAATAAACGGACAAAAGCATACCTGCTACCACTAAGCCCATCAATACGATTATAATCGGTTCAATCAAAGACACAAATCTGTCTATCCTGTTCTGAACCCTTTGACTATAGACATCTGCAACATCAAACAACATGCCTTCCAGATTTGCAGAGGCCTCCCCCACCCTTATCATGTCCAAAGCCAAGGGTGAAAAACATTCGGTCCTTTCCAGGGAACCGGATAAATTTTCTCCGTTTTTGATATACTCTTCAAGATTTTTCATTTGATCGTTTAGATATCGGTTCGGAACTGACTGGCGCGCAATATCAACTGAAGCCAATAGAGAAATCCCCCCGCTTAAAAGCAATCCCAAAGTCCGGCAAAACAAAGAAATGGAAGACTCTCTCATAATCACGCCTCCATAGGGAAACCGGAGTTTGAATTGATCCACACGAACCATAAAGGGATCTCTTTTTTTCTTTTGGAAATAAAACACGGCAAGTGCTAATACTAAAATGATGAGGAACGGCAATAACTTCTGAACAGTCATAGAAAAAGAAAGCAGGGCTCGCGTGATCAATGGAAGCTCTGCCCCGAATCCAGAGTAAAAATCAGAAAACCTGGGAATGATAAAATTGATCAACAGAAGAATAAGGGCAAAGGAAAAAGCAATCAACAGAGTCGGATACATCAAAGCTGTTTTGATTTTTTCCTTGGCTTGGGAGATGACCTTCTTGTATTTAATGTAACGATTGAGCGTCTCTGGTAGATTCCCCCCCTTTTCTCCGGCCATGATAGAAGCGATATAAACAGTTGAGAAGGTATCTCTGTGCTCTGAAAAAGCTTCCGATAGAGAGCTGCCGCTCCGGACTCTGTCTTCAACACTCATCAAGACCTCTTGGAGTTTTACATCGTTTATCCGGCTGACAATGATTCCAATGCTCTTTAAAACAGGATATCCAGCTCGCAGAAGAGCCACCAGCTCCTGGTTAAACATGATGAAATCTTTATCTTTGAGTTTTCGCTCATGGGGAAAGAGCCGGATCCTGATTTTTTTCCAGTCCCGTTTTACAGAAAGGATACAGAAGCCCTTCTCACTGAAATATCTTCGACAGTCCGCAGCTGTGGGTGCTAAAAAGTTTTTTGAAAAGACTTCCCCGCTTTCTGTTGCTAATCGGCAGTTATAATAAGGCATCTCAAAACATCAAACCTCTAGATAGGTCTATATGGTAAAATATCTTGTGTTTCGTGTCAATCAAAGCCACAGGACCAACCCGGCTGAAAAGAAATGTGAGAGACTGGAATCGCATAAGATAGAAGATTCGGACTTTCCGGTCATATTGACAAATTCTTAACAAATCTTTATGTTTAAAAGGATGAAGAAGATTTTTCTGTTTTTAATTTTCATGTTTTTCTGCGCCTCTTCCTTTTCTTCTGCAGATCATACTTTGATATTGACCGACCAAACAGCCCAGCAGCAGGAGAACGAAACAGATTACATGACGACCTTATTAGAAAGAAATCCCGAACCTTTGGGATTAAAAGAGAATCCTGTCCTCAGAAGGTA